>DATLAN010000400.1:0-10544 GCA_035527455.1 Thermoguttaceae bacterium | reverse complement strand
GACGATGGCTACGCCGTACGGTGCGAGCACCCTCTGCACCTCGGAATCGGGGACTTCGATACCGGACTCCACAATCACTAGGTTCACCAAATTGTCGATATACGGTAGACGCTCGAGGTCGAATCGCGCCGCGGAAACCTTCCCGTAGCAGCCGGCCGCCTGGATCCTTGCCCGAACGTCGGAAACCTCGTCGTCCGACCTTTCCAAACAATGGAAGATGCAGCCGGGCTTCCTCCAATGGTCCGCGACGCTCTGAAGCGCCTCCGCACCGATGCAAACGATCAATCCACCTTCGACATTCACAGTCGCCGCCTGCGCAGCCGCGCCGCAGATGACCAAGATACTCGCAAGAACGGCAGTCATTCTCTTCATCGAAGCATCCTCCTGTTCGGTTTTTGCCCTCATATTCTCCAATGGCCATCTTGTGGTTTACGGGGCAGAATCGTCATTTCGACCCATCCGGTTGCATTCTCTTCATCCTTCGCCACTACTTCAAGGACAGCCCGGATATGGCGTTCGCCAGTAGAGAAGGCCGCGACGTCACTCTTTTCTACCGTGTTGTCCTTGAGGATCGTACCGACAAACGACAGTAGTAAGTGCGCTGATAGCCTGTCAAGCTGACCATGTTACAGCATAGCTGCTCGTTCCAACCATGTCCAAGGCGCTCGCGAGGATTTCCTGTCCGCACCGACCGACGTAGTGAACCGGCGAGGTAGGGTCGGGTGAGGGAAAGAGATAAGCACTCGAAAAGGAACTGGATGTGATCACAGCATCGACATGCCCCGAGCAAGCAGGCCGCATTGAACGAGCAGGTTCTCTTTGACTTTCTGTGGCCACGCCATGTGCTGATTCCCCGGTGGCTTGTATCCGTTAGCTCGGTGAATCCAACTGCTGCCATAATTGTCGTCCAATGATACGTTGGACAAAGGGGGCATCATACCAGCCGAAACCAGTGCGCACAGGAGGGCGTGACATGGGCACCCAAGCAGATTTCGTTCGTGCCCGAGGTCGGTTAGTTCTGTGCGAGCAAAGCAGGCGGCGCATCTAGCGCAGAGGGCGACCGATGCAGGTTAGCTGGCACAAGAACTGCTTGTCGACCATCGTCTCAGAAAGGGTCCTTTGATAGCACGTTTGAATTCGTCTGTGTTCGCGTTTGAATACGACGCTTCAGCCATGACCGCGGCAAAGGCTGTTTCGCCATTCCCGGGCCGGAGACCCGCAGGGTGGGGATGCCTTGCCAGACCTCCTCTTGCTGCCAGGGCAGCCAATATTCGCTCTTGAACGTCTTGTATCTGAAATCGACGAAAGCGACCTGGAAATCGTGCAGTCCCTTTTTCAGGGCTACCGACCAGGTGTTCTGCGCATGGATGCCGGGGGACGGAAACCACTCGTCACCATCCACCCACACGCGCAGGTCGAAACCGGCATCCATGGTGACATCGAACAGGTGCTCGGGCGCATGAAGAACGTAGACGCCGTCTTCCGGAATATCGAGGTATCCCGTGTAGCGGATCGCATAAGCCAAGTCACCCTGACGGATACGAGCGATCTCTTCCGGGACCAGCAGCCCGGCGGCGTGACCCCACTGTGTAACCGGGATTACGCCGCTGCTGCCGCCGTTCATGAACAGATCCGGCCAATCACTTTCAAGGTATTCGTACTGCAGCCCCGGCTCGAGCCCTGTCACGTTCCGGGCAGGCTTGTAGCCGACCTTTGTCAGGATGGTGGCCATGGTCTTGCCCGCGTCCGTTCCCGGGAAGTTCCACGGCGTGGCGGCCAAGCCTTTCCGAAATGGGCGCACCTTGACCATCGACGTGCGATCGATTGTAAATGGCTTCGTGTACCGGGGTGAATCCAGGGTCGGGTCACTTCCGTCGAGCGTATATCGAAACTCGATATCATGGGTATCCTGGCTTGGAATGTCGAAGGAGACCTCGACGTCGTCTACAAATACGTTTCGGTCCGGCGCTATGTGCACGGTATCGATCGGCCGGCGTACAGGGGTACTGGTGAAGCTACCATTCATTGCGAAGGCAAACTCCGCATCGGGCGCAGACAAGAGATAACTCTTACCCTGAATGATTATTGCCTCGGCTCCCAACACCATGCCGCAGATGATTTCGTCCTTTCTCATCGCCATCAGCGCTTCCGCTTTGGCCTGGACCGGCCCCGCATGTAGGAGATTCAGCGTGCGCGGCCCGGCTTGGAACCAGACCGGCGTGCCGTTTTGGGTGATGACCGCGGAACCGAGCACCCCTTCCGGGCCATGCGTGGTTTGATAGGCGCGCAGACCACCGGAAAGCGGCGCCTGCATCTCGTTATCCGCGGCGTTGCGCATGGCGAGAACCATCTGGAATACCTGACTGCCCTCGCCCGTCCAGCGAACGGAAACCGGGCGCAGAAGTTCGGACAGCCATCCCTTGGCGAAGTCGGGATCGCTCACCTTCCGGCTGACGAACTTGGCCAAGGCCTCCTCCATGAGGTCAAGCTGCGGGTTGGTGGAAACGTGATCCCCCTTACCGTCTAGCATATTTCCGAACTGTAAAGACCCATTTGCGGCCAGGTGGATCGAGACATTATCACGGCCGATATTGGACGTGGCCAGGAAACCGCGTTCCGGATCCTCGATGATCAGCCGGTGGCCCGCTTCGCGCAATTCCTTGATCTTGCTTTTGGCCTCTTCAATCCGGGTGGCCGGCACCCAGGCGGGAAGCGCGAAGAACTGCGCGTATTCGCGCTTGGCTCCGCTGGGGTTTTCGATGCGTGTATTGACGAGGTACAGGCCTTCGCCGCGCAGGGCAAAGACCTGCCGAATCGCCTTCACGTCGTCAACCGGTTGGTTGTCCAAGCCCGGGATCACGTTGTAGAGGTTGAAGATGTGGCTGTCTTTGCGTACGCCTTGGGGTGGTCGGTAGTACGGATGGTCCTGTACGGATTCCGCAAGATCGAATCGATCCGAACTATGAAACCGATGTCCCACGACGGTGCGGTCCGGCTGGGCGCAATAGATCGTTTTCCCTCCCGTCTTCGCCCAGCCGTGGTAGAAGTTGCCGGGCTTGCGGTCCACGGTGATACCGTTGCCCACCACCAGGTTGCATCCATTCTTGGACAGGTCGAAGCGTCCCGTTTCCCGGCCGAAGATCACCGACTTATGGGGCACGTAACGCATGGGAAGATTGGCGGAGGAACCCTGGTAGTCGGACAGTTGGAAATGCTCCGCGTCCTTGTCCCAACTGTCGCGGAGGAAGTACATGGCCGCATAGGGCGCGAGATCAGATCGAACCGCGGGCGGGTCCGCGGCCTCGATGCGCCCCATGTTCTTCATGACCGTCTGCAACCGGTTGCGGACTTCGCATTCCCGGTCCCATAGCAGCTCCTTCATGGGAGATACGGTGTCGAAGGTGGTCCACTTGGGTTCGAGCCATTCGTAGGTCGGATGCGATAGGTAATCCGGATCGAAACGCGGGTGTTGACGAGCCCGTGGCGTCATCTGGACCACCACGTAGCGCATGCGATCACGCAGCAAGTCATCAAAGGCCTCGCGCTCCAGAGGACCTGCAACTTCCGGCAGCAAACAGTAAGGCATACATTCACGCGCCCGAGGTACGGCGATGCGACTGTGGCCGGTATCGCAGGCCTCCCACGCTGCGCCGTCCAACGCGAAAAATTGCGTGAAGTTGATATTCCAAAGCCGCCAGAGTTCCCGGCGGGCATAGGTCATGCTCTTGAACTCCTGGAACAGGGTGGCGAAGTGAAAGGCGTTGCCGATCCCCATGATGCCCCAGTTGGCCAATTCCGTGCGCTTGGCCCGGATCGTGTAGGGAATGAAATCGCTCAGCAGGTGCAACGTCAGCCGGGCCAGGGTAGCCGAGTCGAACTGCTCGGCAAGCTCCGGACGTTCATCAACCATCACCCGCATCATGCCCGGAAAGTCACGCAGCCGTTCCGACTCGAGTTCCGTTGCGCTGCGGATGTCAATCGCAAAGGCATCGATATCCCTCCGCGCGTTGAGGGTACAGTCGTCCAGGATTTCGCAGCACCGCCTGAGATGTCCGCGGTTTCCGGTCAGGACATACGACTCCAGTAAACGGGTGGGCAGCGGCATGAAATCGAGTGGAAATTTGTTCAAAGCCCGAAAGAACTCGATCTCTTTCCGAACCGCCAAGCCCTTCTCGGATTGCCAGAACGGATGGTCATTGCCCGTCCGGCCGTAGGTGGCCCCTGCGGGGAGTCGCAGCGCGTAAGGCACCCATGCCATTTGTCCGGGCGGCCCGACCTTGCCTTGGAGGGAATCAACCGTGTAAACCCCTTGCATGGCCCATTCGACGAATTTCGGGTCGACCCGTTTGAGCACCCATTTCTTGCCCGCCTTCAATTGGTAGCCGGTCAGGTTCTGCCAGTGCGCCCCGTATTTCTCCGGGTTCCTCAGCTTGGCGAAAAAGTAGGCGCGATAGGCGTCGAGGGCTTCGGCATAATCGGCCTGCTGCACCAGATGTCGGAAGGCGCCCAGGCCGGGAGCATCGGGTTCGATTGCCTCGTTCAGTTTCAGGCACAAGGCCCGAATGCTTTCTGGATCATTGCGTTGTTCGAAACGTTGCTGTCGCAGCGCGGCGTCCGGTGGCGGGCGAATCTCCAACTCCACCATCTCCGCGGGGATTTCCTTCGGCCATGTTGGTAGCGAGTCGAAATCGCCCACCGGGTGAAGAGGGGGAGTGGCGGCAGCGGTGCCGGCCCCGGCGAGAACAGTCAACAGGCTGACGGTTCGGACAACTCGGTTCTTCATGTTCTCTCTCTACACGCTGGCCGCCCGCGACCCGTGTCCGCACGGAGTATTCACCTTGGCGGATTCGACCGTCGCGAGCGAAGAGCGTCGGCGGAATTACCGCGTCCTTGTTCTGTCACGGGACGAACGACACCCGCCGCAACTGGCTACGGGATGTTGACTCGCTCGTCTGGGAAAGTAGTCCGCCGGTCACGGCTAGCTCGAGTGTTTAACGACGCAATGCTCCACCGATTGTAGCCATCGGGGCAGCGGCTTGCTATTGCGGACAGAAAGCAGGATCGGCGTGGATGCAAAGTCAGAAATGGTTCCTTTGCCGGTGCGGAACCTCCCCCAGCCACTTCCAGGCATAACTCCAGCCCGGCCAGTCCCGAATTGCCGTCTTAGAATCAATGTTTCGAGAACTCGTGAAAATGGGACGCGAATGAGAGACGCTCGGAGTCGAAGTAGCCCCCTAGATGAAGGGTTTCGGCGACCAGCACGGCACAACCTACTGCGCGCATCGGTGGCGCACTCCTAAGTTGCCAGCTCCTCGGCGTCAAACTGCACAGGAGGGCGTGACCTGAGTCGCCAGATCGGAGTCACCCCGGTCGGTTAGTCCTTGGCCACTCAGCGAGAACCGCAACGGGCGTGAGAATCGACTGTCTCGCGCAGTCAGAATGATGACATGGATCGGCTGCGGTAAGCCGCGCAAAACGCAGTCGGGCAATGTGACCCGTGCAGATTAGCCAAACGCGTTTGTGACCTCGGTCGTGAACATCTACGCGCGCAAGCCATCTGCGTTTCGAGGCTTCGGCGGGGGCAACCGACGCTCGCTGGGAACTGCGTTTTGATGCTTCGGGCGATGTGCCCTGCTGTCGAGCGTCTGAATCCGGTTCTTGTCCGGCGTGCCGTCGGAATCTTGCAGCGCGTGCTCCAAACGCCTACACTGACGGAACAATCCTGGTGCCGGCTGTGCTTGCTGAAAGGGAAACGCTCGATGATAACCAAGTCCGCTTCGCTACGATTGCTGGGCGTATGCGTGCTGAGCAACATTGCTTCCAGCTTGAATGCTGCGCCGCACGCACCCTGGGGACAAGGGCCGGTGGCTTGCTACGAGGTGCCTGCGCTCAGTTCGGTTGTTCGGTTGCCCGATGCCCTGCCAACCGACGCGCGACTCAGTTCGCGGTTACGTGTGGTTGCGGCCCAGGGGGAGTTCGAACCGGTTTCGTTCCTGGTTGTTCCACAAACCGATATTGGCAGGCTCGTGTTGAAGGCATCGCCGCTTTCGGGAACCGGCGGCAGCATAACGGCGGACCATGTTGATATCAAAGTCGTCAAATGTTGGTATCAGGGCGGAACGGCTTGGTACAGCTACTTCGGCGATAGCAATCGCCGCGAGTTGGTGCCGGAACTGTTGCTCCACGACGAAACGCTCGTGCGCGTCGACCGGGCGAAGAAGGAGAACTACCTCCGCGTGGGCGGCGAGTACACCTGGGTCAGTTATCCGAGAGACCAGGCGACCGAGGCGTTCAACTATCTGACGGAGCCGGTGGTGGACAGCACAACGCTTCAGCCCCTCAGTCTGAAGAAGGGCGAGAACAAGCAGCTCTGGGTTACCGTCAAGGTCCCGAAGACGGCCGATGCCGGAGTCTACCGGGGAAACATCGAGTTGATCGCGGATGGCAAGAACGTCGGGACGCTGGAGTTGGCGGTAAGGGTTCTTCCCTTCGAACTGCCGATGCCCAAGACCTACTACAACCTGGACCTGGAATACCTGGTCACGCTGTACGGCACGGGAATCTACGAAATCTGTGATCGGTTGGGGATTGCGCCGGAGGTCGCCGATCGACAACAGCGTGCCATCTACAAGGACTTGCTGGAACACAATGTTTTCAATTGCCGGGCGGATCTGCAGCTCAGTCACCAGCCGGATCGTGCCCAGGCAATCGCCGCTCTGCGACACGAGTTGCGGATGATGAAGGAAGCGGGATTCGTCATGAAACCGCTCCTCTCGCGTGGCTGGGCGTATCCCGCCGGGGAGAAGGATCTCGACGAGTACAAGGCGCGCATCGATGACCTGGTCGAGACGCTGGCAAGTGAAGTCGGCCACCACGATATCTACATTACGAGCTGGGATGAGGCCGGAGTAGACCGTGTGAAGATCATGCGCGAGCGGGCGGAATACACGACGGCCAAGGGAATCAAACTCTGGGTGACGACCCATCCGGGCAGGCACTTCGACCTTGCCGGCTACTGCATCGACTACGCGAATCATGGCGGCTGGCCGAAGCGAGAGAACGTGGCTACCTGGCACGCCTTAGGGGCCAAGGTCGCCAGTTATGCCGGCCCACATACCGGCCCGGAGAATCCCGACATCTTTCGGCGCATGGAGGGGCTGGCCAGATACAAGGCCTATTACGACGGCTCGTTCAACTACATCTACTACTCGGGCCTTCATCCGACGCTGTACAAGCAGCAGAAGGCCAACGTGTGGAATGATTTCATGGGCGGCGCGTTTCGCCCAATGAATCTGGTCTATCCGACATCCAGCGGGGTCATCGATACGATTGCCTGGGAAGGGTTTCGGGAAGGGATCGACGACGTCCGCTACGCGACCAAGCTCAAGCAGGAAGCTGCCAAGGCGATCTCCACCGGCAAGGTGGAAGCCGTCTACACTGCCAAGAAGGCACTGATGTGGCTGGAGTTGCTGGACGAAACCACCGCGGACCTGAACGCGGCTCGCATGGAGATGATCGAGCACATCCTGAAGATCCAAACGGCGATGGAGGATTAGGTCATGAGAATATCTACGGCAATGCTCTTGGTGGCCGCGGCGGTCGGCAGCGTGAACGCGGACGAGGTCCAAGACCGAAAAGTCTATGAGTGCCGCTATATGGAGAATGCTCCGTACGGAGTGACCGCCTGGGCCGAGTCCGAGATGGTCAAGACCGGAACGGGCAAGGAGTCTCGTTTCGTGCCCTACAATAGCGAGGCGGCCAAGGGGCTGATTCTCGATGCGACGGCGCTGCGCGACGTCAGTTCCGCCCCCGAACTCAAGGGACGCGAAACATCCTTCTACATGGTGTACAACTCAAGAGGCTGGTACATCTATATCGACTGCCGCGAACCGCAGATCCAGACATACGTCGACGAGCGAAAGGACATTGCGTTGGAGATCTTCTTCAGTCCGGGGCTGGAGCGAGTGTCTTACTATCAGATGATCGTGAATCAGTTGGCGAGCCGTGTCAGTCACTACGACTGGGGCATGCCCCACCGGCATTATCGGTCGCTGAAGGAACATGTCCGAATCGAGTCGTTGCCGATCACAACCGGCTTCGCCACGTTCCTCTTCATCCCGTGGGAGTGTCTCTACGACCGTCTTCCGCTCGACGGGGATCACTGGCGGTTCAGCCTGATGCGCTGGGGACCCTCGATGACCTGGGGCGGCAAGGTTCACGACACGGGCAACTTCGGCCTGATCCATTTCCAGCCGCCGTCGCCGAGCCAGCGGGTTGAAATCGAGAAGCGGATCCTCCGAGCCGCCTGGTTCGAATTCCGGGCGACGGCAACAGCGGCTGCCAACTTCTGGAGCGACGAAGAATTGGGGGACCTCGATTTCTACGACGGCGCCCTCAAGCCGCTGATCGATCAATACACGGCCTTGGGTGAGTCCCTGGGAGAACCGGATGGCTGGGATGCCGAGACCGTGAAGAAAGGTCGACCGGTCCTGGGCGATTGGATGGAGTTTCGATACAAAGTCGCCGAGCTTCGTACAGAATTCCTGATGAACAAACGGTTTGCGGATAGCAAGTAGAAGCAGCCGGCGTTCAGCGTGCAACGACAACCGTTGCTTGAAAGGAGACCTTGATGCGCGAGATCCTGAAGTCTCTGGTGGTGTTGGCTGGCCTGCTACCTTCGATCGGCGATGCTGCAGAAACGCCCGACGGGACGAAGCCGGCAGCGGCTACGGATTCGGGCGACCGTCTCGGCGAGATGATCAGGATTCCTGCCGGGAGCTTTCTGATGGGCAATAACGGCAACGAACCCTTCTCGACGGATGCCGAGCTGCCCCGGCACCGCGTCGACCTGCCTGCCTACGAGATCGGCAAGTATGAGGTCACACGTGGCGAATATCGCAGGTTCATGGAGGCCGGCGGCTACAACGACTCTCGCTATTGGTCCAAAGAGGGATGGGGGTGGAAGGAACTTAGCGGGCGCAAGGAGCCTGCACAATGGGCCGCCGAGCAAGAGTGGGTCGGGCACCGATACGGCCCACACCGTTTCACACAGACGGACAGGCACCCAGTCGTTGGCGTGACCTACTACGAGGCCGAGGCCTACTGCAAGTGGGCCGGCGGAAGATTGCCCTCGGAAGCCGAATGGGAAAAAGCGGCGCGATGGACGGGAACACACAGCAATGTCTTTCCATGGGGCGACACTTGGGACCCGGAGAAGTGCAACAACATCGATGACACCAATCTTGCCGCCGGGGGCGCCAAGAGACTTCAAAGCGCGCCGGTCGGCAGCTACCCGGACGGTGCCAGTCCCTATGGTTGCATGGACATCGTGGGCAATGCTTACGAGTGGGTGGCCGATTGGTACAAGTCGTATCCCGGCGCGCGACAGCCGGTCGATTATACCGGCAAGCATCGCTTTGCTCGTGGCGGATGCTGGGATGATGGCCCCATGAACAACCGCTGCGCTTACCGCGGGTGGTCGCTCCCGCCGGACAAGTCGGGCCCCAACCCCAAGAGTGATTGCGATCATATCGGAATCCGGGTCGCTCGCTCGGCGGGCGATTGAGCAAGCGGCAGCAACTGGGACGGGTCAGCAGCCCACGGCAAAGCGTCCCGCGTGGAACGTAAACACCGGCGCGCGTCAGAACAAGGTGAAGAAACGAGTTGCCCATGAGAAGACACTTCTTCCTATTTGGTCTGTTCTGCCTTTGGACGACGCGAGTTGGGGCGGTGCCGTTGGTGGTGGATGGAAAGCCCACCGGCGAATTCGTTCTGCCCGATCCGGCAGCCGGGGCCGAAGTGTTCGCAACGAACGACGTCTGCGGCTGGATCGAGAAGATCACCGGCGTCAGAGTGCCGATTCTCACCGCGCCAAGCCAGCAAGCCAACGTGAAGGTTTTCGTCGGCACAGCTTCTGCCACGGACTTCGAAGAGGACCTGGCCAGGCTGAAGGGCAATGACGGATTCGCGGTGCGCCGCAAAGGGAACCAGGTTTACGTATTCGGCAGCCGGCCACGGGGCACGCTCTATGGTCTGTATGCACTGTTGGAAAGGAATACCGACCTGATCTTCGCCCGGCCCAACGAAGAGTTCGGCACGATTTACGGAAAGACGCCGACGCTGATACTTCAGGAGACCGACTTCATCGACATTCCGGTCTTCCTCAATCGACGTTTCGGCCCGAATTGGCCGGCCCATCGGGCAACGGGCGAGTGGCTCCTGCGAAACCGCGACAATACCCGGGATGTTCGCGCCAACTACGAGGGGTTCCTGGATCTCGATCTCATCGAGCCGTACGGCACGAACTTCGCCGTTCCGATTGCAGTGCACCAGGAGGAACATCCGGAGTACTTCGGCTACGACCCGATTACGAAGTCCCGCCGCTTCGTCAAGCACGGCGAAGGGACGATGTGCCTGAGCGTGCCCGGGCTGCCGGCCATTTGGGCCAGGGGACTGGCCGAGAATGTGGCGAAGCACGAGGCACGATTCCGGCGTAAGGTCGAACACGTCAGGCTGGGGCCGGGCGACAACTGGTTCTGTTGCCA
>DATLAN010000399.1:0-3890 GCA_035527455.1 Thermoguttaceae bacterium | reverse complement strand
CATCACGCCGCCGGAGGCGCTGATCACCCAGTTGCGGCCTTTCTTCAATACGCTGGCCTGGCTGTCGACCTGCGTCGGGGCGAAGTATTCTTCCACCTCGACGTCCGCCGGGTCCAACAGCGTCGGCATGCTGTAGCCGGCCTTCTCCGGCAATCGCTCCTTGACGATCAACGCGCCGACCACCGCCAGCTCCATGCAGTTGCGCAACTGGCCGAAAATCGGATCGGCCACCGCCAGCTCGTCGTACTTGGCCGTCATGTTGTCGGCCCAGCGCTGGGCGACCGGATTCGCCTTGCCGGTGTGCTGGCGGTCGCCGGCGGCGGTCAGAAAGTCTTCTTCGGTCATCGCCTTGACCGACGCGCCGCGGAACTCGAACGCCAGGCCCGACGCATCGCGCAGCAGCGGCTGGTAGTTCGGCTCCAGCCACCAACGCGGCAGCATGTTGCTCATCCCGCTGCCGCTGGCCGTCATCATGTTCAGGAAGCTGGGCAACCCGGCCACCGGCGACGGCTCGAAGTTCATCGCCAGCCGCTTCATCCGGTAATCGGCCGCCACCAACACCCGGGCGAAATGACTGGTCGCCGGCACGCCTTCGATCGAGATCTGCTGCGGGCCCAACGCCTGCTCGATGCCCGTCGCGGTCGCCGTCGGGTTGCCGATCGTGGTCAGCCGGCTGACGTGGCCGCGCAGCCGCGTGAGCCCTTCGGCCGTGGGATCGATCGAGCAGCTTATCCCGCCCCGGGCGGCCTGCCGGGCGGTTCGCAGCGCCACCAAGAGATCGTCCAGCAACATCACCGGGCGGCCCGTGGTGATGCCCACGACGTTGCCGCGCTGGTCGATTTTCCACCCTTCGCCCGGCCCGGCCAGCACGATGTCGTTCAACTCGGGATAGACGAACACGTAACGGATCTGCTGCAACCCGGCGAGGTACCTGATCTCGTCGGGCAGTTCTTTGCCCGCTCGGGTCGCCTCTTCGATGGCCGCTTCGAGCCGGCGCAGGGAGATCTTCCGCAGTTCGGTCAGCTCGCCCAACGCGCCGGGCACGTCGTCGAGCGCCTCGGCCCTCATGCGGGCGAGCAGGCCGAGGTTGTCCAGCGTGGCGTTGTCCAGGATCCCGTTGACGTCGACCGAAATGCCGCCGACCGAGCGCTGGTTGGTCCACTGCTGGGCATGGAGCGTCGGGGTTATCGCGACGAGCAATGTCAACGCGACCAACCCCACGAGCAGTCGGCGCACACGAGGGGTGATCTTGCAGCGGGAGGCGGGCATGGCGATTCTCCTGGCCATCATAAAGGCAAAAAGCGAAACAACGCCCCGGCCTTTCGCCAAGCCACCTCTGTCTCTGCTCGGGATGGGCGAATGACCGGACGAACATGCATAACGCTTGCGCGTCTTCTGGACTAATCCCAGATGCTATCCATCCTATTCCGGTTGCCGCGGAATTGCAAGAATTTACCCGGGCGCATTCCACCTCGGGGGGGAACGGCGAGGCAACTTGTGGTGAGTTTCGCGGGTAGATTGCGGGGCTTGCCACCCGGGAGTCATTTGGCATGACCTTCCAGGACTGGTTTTACGCCACCTGGCGCCACTGTTTCAGCGTGACCTCCTTGCGAAACCTACCGGCGCGCAGATAAGTTAGATTTGGAGGGGTGTTTTTTTCCGCGGCCGACCGGTCTCAGGGCACCGGGGCCGTCTGGTCGAAGACCCGCGTCGCGGGAGGGTACTGGTTCGTGTCGGAGCTAGCCTATCTGGTCATTCGCGAAGGGTCGAAGTGGAGCGACGTGTTCCGGCTCGTGCCGGGGCAGTCGATCACCATCGGCCGTGCGCCGACCAACCAGATCCTGATCAAAGACGAGCGATGCAGCCGCACGCACGTCGAGGTTTTCATGTCGGGCGGCCGGTGGACCTTGCGGGACCTCGACAGTCGAAACGGCACGATCGTCGGGGATCAACTGGTCAAGGGCGACTGGACGCTGCGACCCGGCGACGTGATCCGGATCGGCCGATCCCAGTTGGTCTTCGTGTATCGCCTGGCCGAGGCCTTCTCCGATTCGAGCACGGCTGCGCGGCCGACCGGCAAAGACGGCAGTTTCACGACCTCGTCGGGCGACGACGATTCGAGCGTTCTGGCGGCTTACGAGCCGGCCACGATCACGCACCGTCGCGGCCAGACGAAGTACCTTGTTGCCGGGGATGACGACACCAGCGGGATATCTCGCAGCGGCCGGGCCGCCGCCAAGCTCTGCCGGATGGCCTTCGAACTGGCCAAGGCCCCCGACGCGACGGTGATGGCCGATCTGGCGTTGGACGGACTGCTCGAGGGCACGCAAACCGACGCCGCCGCCTTGCTGCTTCTGCCGCGAGGTTTCCAGGGGCAACCCTCCGGCGACGATTTGGAAGTGGTGGCCTCCCGCAGCACCTCGGAAAAGCGGTACCACCGCGTTTCCAAGGCGCTGGCCTCCACCGTGTTGCGCGAGGGCGAAGCCGTCTTGGCGCGAAACGTGATGGGCGACAGCACCCTGGGCAGCCGCGACAGCAAAGGCGAAATCCACACCACCAGCGTGATGTGTGCCCCGGTTCGCCATGGCCGGACCGTTTTCGGGTTGATTCACCTCTACTCGACCGATCCCGATCGGGTTCCCGACCCGGAAGACCTCGAGTTCACCCTGGCCGTGGCCGATACGGTCGCCGTGGCGCTGGTCAATCTCAATCGCCGGCAGGAGCTGGCCGAGAACCTGACCAAGGTCCGCACCGAGAACGTCCAGCTCCGCGAGCGGCTCGGCGTGCAAAGCGAGATCATCGGCAAGAGTCCCGCGATCAAGGAGGTCGCCGAGGAGATCCGCCGCGCCGCCTCGTCCAACGCCACGCTCTTGATTCGCGGCGAAAGCGGGGTGGGCAAGGAACTGGTCGCCCGGGCGGTCCATTACTCCAGCCCCCGGCGCGAAAACGTCTTCGTCTGCCTCAACTGCGCGGCGCTCTCCGAGGAGCTTCTGGCCAGCGAACTGTTCGGCCACGAGCGGGGTGCCTTCACCGGCGCCACCGATCGGAAGATCGGCAAGTTCGAGGCCGCGCACAAGGGCACGTTGATGCTCGACGAAATCGGCGAGATGAGTCCCGGCATCCAGGCCAAGTTCCTGCGCGTGCTCGAAGGACATCCGTTCGAGCGGGTGGGCGGGAGCAAACCGATCCACGTCAACGTCCGCGTGATCGCCGCCACCAATCGCGAGCTGGAAAGGGACGTCGCCGAAGAACGCTTCCGCCGCGATCTCTATTTTCGTCTTCGGGTGCTGGAAATCGTCGTGCCCTCGCTCCGCAAGAGGCCCGAGGATATCACGCTGTTGGCGAATTACTTCCTGCGGAAGTTCAACGAGGAGACGGGGCGGAAGATCCGCGGGTTCTCGTCCGAAGCGACGGAAATGCTGCTGAAGTACGGTTGGCCGGGGAACGTGCGGGAACTGAAGAACGTGATCGAGCGGGCGGTCGTGCTCTGCCGCAACCCGGAAATCGGAACGGAAGACCTGCTGTTGACCAAGCTTCCCACCGCCGGCGAGGAGCGCCCCTTCGACCCCGCCGAGTATCAGCCGACGTCTCTGGCCGATTCGGAACGCCGTCACATCCTGGCCACGCTCGAACACACCGGCTGGAACAAGAGCAAGACGGCGGGGATCCTCGGCATCGAACGCTCGACGCTGGACCGCAAGATCCGCCGCTACGCCCTGGCCGAAGAGACGCCGCGACGAAGCTGACCCTTCGTCTCGCGGAGACGGTAGCCGTCTCGCGCCGCGAGACGAGGCCTCATCTCGCGGAGCGAGATGGCTACTTTCACTCGGCCGCCGACGTCACCGAGAGGATCTCCTGCTGCGGCATCCGCGCGATGCGTCGGGCCAGCG
>DATLAN010000398.1:0-3195 GCA_035527455.1 Thermoguttaceae bacterium | reverse complement strand
CTGAGCTGATAGCTGTCGCCGCGGAGGTCGGCCAGCGCGATCACTTCGTCTTGCTGGTAGTGGTGCCCGAGGATCAACAGCCGCGGACCCATTTCCGCCCGCACGATGTTGATCCGCTCGGTGAGCACATCGTTGTCGAGCGATTGGTAAGGCTCCAGGTCGTAAGTCGGCGAAGCGGTCCGGTCGGTGAGGGAAGTCATAGGCGGGTCATCCGGGTGCCCGGGACACGAGCGGATTCAAGATCGAGTAAGCAGTTCGAGTCACAGCAAACAAGTATATCCAACATCGATCCCCCAAGACAGGGCCCTCCCCAACAGCCGCTTGCGGCTTCGCCCCCCAAACGCCACGAGCCGCACCCCCGCACCTGGGGTCACACGAATCACCACCTCGCGCAGCACCCGCCCGCGCCGAACAAGCGGTCCGGGATGGAAAAACGGCCCTCGGGCTGCTAGTCTGACACGGAACCCGACCGCACAGGAATGGCTGGGGGACCGCGCGGGAATAGTCAGCAAGCATTCCAGCGAGGGTGGCACGCCCTGAGGAACGAAGGGCGTGATTGGTTGGCACCAAGCCTCGAGGAATCCACTTCCATGCTGACCGTCTATGCAGTGTCCGATGGTTCCGGCGAGACGGCCGAGCGGGTCGTGCGGGCGGCATTGGCCCAATTCGAGGACGCGCACGTGACGGTCATCAGTCGTGGCAAGGTGCGTACGGCCGATCAGGTCTGCCGGGTCGTGGAGGAGGCGGCCGGCCAAGACTCGATCATCCTGCACACGCTGGTTTCCGACGAGCTGCGGCGCCTGATGTTGGGCCGGTCCCGCGAGCACGGAGTCGATTCCCTGGACATGATGGGGCCGCTGCTGGATCGTTTGGCGACGCACCTGAAACTTACGCCCAAGGAGAAACCCGGGCTGTTTCGGCAACTGGTGGAAGCCCGGTCGCGGGAGATCGAGGCGGTGGAATTTGCGTTCGGCCACGATGACGGCCGGAATCCGGACGATCTGCACCGCGCGGAGGTCGTGCTGGTCGGGGTCTCGCGGACGATGAAAACGCCGACCATGCTCTACCTGGCCTATCGCGGATGGTTCGCCGCGAACGTTCCGCTGATTCCCGGCATTGCCCCGCCGCCGGCGCTGCTCGCCCTGCCCTGCGAGCGAGTCTTCTGCCTGTTGATGAACCCTAACCGTTTGCTGGAGTTGCGTCGCGTTCGCGCAGACCGGGAGGCGATTCCCGCCGATCCGTACGCCTCGCTGGAGCACATTCGCCAGGAACTGCGTTACTCCCAGCAGGCGTACCTGGAGCATGGCTGGCGGGGTATCGAGGTGACCGGCAAGTCGGTCGAAGAGGTCGGCCGAGAGATCATCGGTCTGCTGCCCGGGCAAACCCCACGCACGTGACGGCGTGTCGGCGGTTTTGCCCAACCCCCCCACGTGGTATTCGTTGCCGCTGCGCCGCGGCGATGCTATTATAAGATGTTTACGCCTCCATGGAGCGAGTTCGCCGTAACCACTCGATTTGCCGATGGCCCAGAAGAAACGAAAGCGGAAGAGGCCGGACAAGGACCTCTTCGAAGAGACGACGATGACCTTCGGGGAACACCTCGAAGAGTTGCGATCGTGTCTGTTCAAGGCCCTGTTGGGGTTGGCGATCGGTTTCGTGCTCGGACTGACGGTCGGAGGCCATGTCGTCGAGTTCATCCAAATCCCGCTGAAGAAGGCGCTGACCAAATACTACGTGGATCAGTCGCTTGAGGAGCCGCAACTCGAAAAGCTCCGAGAAGCCGGCTACAATATTCCGCCGGAGGGCTCCGACGAACTGGAGGAGTGGAAGGCGACGCTGGCGGAAAAAGGGATGATCTTCGAGTCGGTCTACATCGACCTGTACGAAGTCCTCGAAACGCTGAAGGAATTCGGACTGGTCCAAGAGGCTTCTCTCCCATCTGCGGAAATAGCGAAGAGTTCCGGCGGCCGTGAGAAAAAGGTGCCGGTGACCGTGTATCGTTCGATTGACAACGATCCGCGGATCAAGGCCAAAGGTTTCACTGCGCATGAGGCGTTTCTCATCTGGATCAAGGCGTCGCTGGTCATGGGGGCCCTGTTGGCCAGCCCGTGGATCTTCTACCAGATCTGGTCGTTCGTGGCCGCCGGCCTGTACCCTCACGAGAAGAAGTACATCCACGTTTACCTGCCGTTCAGTCTGGGGCTTTTCCTGGCGGGGGCATCGCTGGCTTTCTTCATGGTGCTCGAACCGGTGCTGGATTTCCTGTTCAGTTTCAACAGTTCGCTGGGAATCGATCCCGACCCGCGGATCAGCTACTGGCTGAATTTCGTGCTGGTTCTGCCGCTGGGATTCGGCATCGCCTTCCAACTGCCGCTGGTGATGCTCTTCCTCCAGCGGATCGGGATCTTCGACGTGGAGATCTACCTGGCCAAATGGCGGATCGCGATCCTGGTGATCGCGGTGATCTCGATGTTCCTCACGCCGGCCGATCCCTACAGCATGCTGCTGATGGCCGTTCCGCTGACCTTTCTCTACTTCGCGGGCATCCTGCTCTGCCGATACATGCCCAGCGGCCGCAGCCCGTTCGATGAGTGGGAGGAGGAGTGAGTGGGCAGTGGGCAGTGGGCAGTGGGTAGTGGGCAGTGGGTAGTGGTTAGTGGGTAGTGGAGAGAAACGCCCGCCGACTGCGTTCGGCGGGGTCGAGAAAAGAGCCGTGACTTGTGCGCTGTGTCCTCGGCGCGGAACATCGGATTCGGTTTGACAAGAATCGAGGTCGCGTCTGCTTTCGGGACCCCGCCGAACGCAGTCGGCGGGCGTTTCTCTCCACTCTTCCGGTCCAATTCTGATCTAGACTTGTCCAGAATTTTGCCGCCGTCCATAGTTCTGCCGAGGGGGTTGCCGTCGTGCCGCTGTTCGAGACCGTGACCGATCTTGGCGACGGGGCCGAAGTGCTCCGGCGGCGGCGATATGGGAGGATCGAGGTGGCCGCCGGAAAGTTACTCCGGGTGGACCTTCGCCCCTTTCCTAAAATCATCTCCGCTCCGGAGATCGCCTTTTTTGGGGGGTGGTACCATCGCCACCGTCCCGGCGATCGGGCCTGGCTCTACTACAACCAGCCCCGGCGGTTCCCGAATTTCCTGGCGCTGAAGTACGTCGTCTCGGCACGGCAAACGCGGATGGCGACCGTGATCCGCG
>DATLAN010000397.1:0-3373 GCA_035527455.1 Thermoguttaceae bacterium | reverse complement strand
GACTGCTCACGATGCAACTGGGCCGAAACGAAGAGTGTCCAAGACACTCATCTTGCATCGCGATTCGACTGTTGTCTAGTGCCAGCCCTCAGCATGCCGGCCGAGACGGGCCCTATGCAAGCCGCCGGCCCTCATCGCCACTCAATTGCAGATAGGTGTCCCGGCTGATCTCGTGCAGCCGCGGAACGGAGAAGACGTCGCTCTCCGACAAGACGGGCAGCCAATCGCCCGGCAAGTCCGTGAATCGGCCCTGAAGTGTCCTCACGCACCACAGCAGCAACCACCTCCCCCTGGGCCCGCCGCAGCATAAAAACGCTCCTCTGCATCGCGCCACCGGGGGGAATGCCGCGGAACTCCTCGGCGTTAACCGTCATCACCAACCGCAGCACGGGCAACCGGTCGCGGAGCCGCCGCACAAAGTATCGATCCATCACGCACCGCCTCCCACAAACCCGGGCACGTCGGCCTCCCAAACCGCTTGCTGCCCGCTCATCGCGATCGGCTCGGCCAGCCGCCGCACGTTCTCCAAGACCCAGCAGACCGGGCCGGTTGCCAGCGGGTCGCCTGCCAGATCGTACGGGTCGGGCAACAGCGGACAATCCCCCAGCCGGACGCAGTCGACCAGCTCGACCACCGCCACCACGGCCGACGCCGTCGGGTCCGCCGGCGGATCGAGACCCAACGCGACCAACTGCTCGCGGTCGGCCTCGTCGGCCGGCTGCCGTCGCGCGGCGTGGATCGCCAGCGGGCCCCGGTGGTCGGTCGCCCAGCCGCGGTTCTCCACCCGCTTGTGCCCGGCGGCGATCGCCCAAGCCCAGTAGCGGCGGACGGTGATGGCTTTCATGGTCGATCCCCTCGTGTAGTCGCCGGCCCGTCCACGTCCTGGGCGACGTCCGCGCCGTCGGTCGGGAACAAGTCTTGCTGATCGGGCAGACAGCCCAAGCCCGAGAACAGCACCCGCTGCCGGCTCTTGGGGGCCGGCTCGCCGGTCCATCGCTTCGGGCGGGGCGGGTCGTTTTGCAGTTGGAACATGGTCAAGGTCCTTTCGGTTCAATCGGTCAGAAGGGGACGGGCGCGAACCGCTCGGGCTTCCGGGTCTCCAGGTGGTCCATTGCCCGGCGGTACAGTTGCTCGGCCGTCGGCAGCCGATCGTAGGGGGACAAGAGGAAGTCGAAGAGCCGCTCGGTCCCGTCGGGGCCGGCGTACTCGGGAAACTGGGTGGCGATCGCCTGGCCGATCTCGTCATAGCCGGGGATGGCCGTGTAGTCGTGCAGGTCGACTCGCCGGCCCCAGCGGCTCACGAACCCGTGCCGCCAGAAGGGCCAGCTCCCGGGCGTGCTGGCGGTGGCCAGCATCCAGGCCACCGCCCGAATCTCGTTGGGCCGATCCCGCTTGACCACTTCCATCTCGCGCAACTCGCCGGCCGCGTCGCGGACGTCCGACCAGCTCAGGCCGCGCTGCCGTGCCTCTCTGCGGATCGCCTGCTTGCCGGAAGCATCCCGAGCGGGTAGCGTAGTCGCAGACATGTCAAACCTCTCAGGTAGGTTTGGGGTGTCAGGTCCGGCCGGGAGTGACAGCTCCCGGTCGGGCCGCTTTGGTGATGGTTAGTTGATTCCTGCAAGTGCCATCTCGCAGGCGTCAGCCGCTTCTCTGGACAGCTCGCGAAACAGGGGCATCTCCCGGCGGTCCAGAAAACTCGCGTCCTCGTACGCCAGCACATAGCCGCCGTCGCCCCGGACGTCGATCTTCGCCCCCAGAAAACCCCGCCCGTTTCGCGTGTCCGTGCCCGGGTGGCGGAAGAAAAAGTGCATCCCCCGTTTGGTCCGCTGGGTCTGCCTCGACTCCTCCAGCCCGCCGTCGCGGAGCGAATCATCCAGCAGGGCGTCGATGGCATCCAGATCGTCGCAGTCGACCACGACGATCCCGGACAACTGGCCGGTGACAATCCCGATCCGGCAACCACCACGCCCAAACCACGCCAACACGTCGGCGGTCGAGCACCGCTCGGTTTGAAAACGCTTCCACTTCACAATCGGCTTCTTCGACCAGCGGCTGATCGGGATCAGCGAATACCCCAGACTGTGCAGATCCATGGCCCGGCGGTAGGTCTCATAGTTCTCTCCGGTGTACTGTTGTTCGGCCATGTCGCTCGTGTCGATTCGGCTGTCTTGCATCGTTTCATCCTCCAGGTTTGGGCCGGTTAACGTGCTGTTCATGCCTCAAGTATAACCCCCCGATTGGGTGGAGCAACCGAGAAAACGCGGATTTCTTTCGGGCTCACCCGGCCCCTTTGGGCATCTCGTTGGGGCCCAACGACTTCCATTCGAGGAAGTTTTTCTGGAATCTTTTCGGGGTGCTGCGGATTCCGCGACGAGACCCGACGGCGCCCAATGAAAAACCAACGGAAGTCGTTGGGCCCAAACGACTTCGGGGTTCCCGCCGCGTCCCATCTCGGCTTCAAGAATGGGCAACTCGTTGGCAGCAAACGAGTTCCGTGGGCACCCGCCAGGACCTGGCAGGATGCCCCCTAGTGCACGCGGCCGGCCGGGCATAGAAAGACAGTCAGCGGCCGGTCGGCGTGGCCGTGGCGCAATCCTGGGCTGGCTGGGGCGTCTTCCGTGATTCGGGGCCGGCGGCCGGATAGAAGGCCAGCGGATCACGCCCGCCGCCCCGGCCCGCGCGGACCACGTCGCCGGCGGCGACCAGCTCCTCCAACGCGTTGCGGACCGAGCTGGTCGTTGTCCCGGTCAGCCGCCCAATCAAAGCGGCCGTCGCCCCGGGATACCGCTTCACCGCTGCCTCGACCGCTTGGACCGAATCCCGCTTGACAAACACCTGGGCGTCCTTCCGCAGAAACTCCCGGGCCCGAGCCGCCGCCATCGCGGGGCCGACGTACTTGAAGCCGCCGGTCAGCCGGCCGGCCGCGCTGTTGGCGGCACGATAGATGTTCTCCTGCTCTGGCCTACAGGCCGTCATACCCAGGCGATACTTCCTCCAGTTCGGCGATCGCCATCGGTATTGGATCATGGCCGGGTGGCCGGTAGTCGAGTAAGCCCGGTACCCGGCACCCGTAAAGATCGACGCGCAGAAGTCGGAGAGCCGTGTGCCAATCCCCAGCCCCTGGTAGTCGGGCAGGACGACCGTGCGGTGTTCCCGTTGCATCAGGCTCCGGCCTTTGCTGCCCTGATGCCCGCCGCCCAACGCCATCCAGGCCGAGAACCCCACCGGCACCTCGCCCCAGAAGGCGGCAAAGCAATGCGCACTCACGTTGAGCGAGCCGCTCAGATAGTGATGCCGCCGAAACAGAACCCAGGCGGAACGGTGGACCGGAGCGACTTCAATCTCGATTTGGGGTCGTTGAAGCCGCCCCCTT
>DATLAN010000396.1:0-6094 GCA_035527455.1 Thermoguttaceae bacterium | reverse complement strand
CCGGCCGGCTCGCGACTCGACGGTCACCGCGTCCAGACCGATGTTCTCCTGGTCGAGAATCAAATCTCCCGGTCCGCGCTGGCTGAAGGTCATCGGCGTGACCCCGTCGGCGATCAACTGCCCGGGATCCACGAGCCATTCCGTGCGGATCCCCAACATGGCCCCGGGTGCCGCCGGCGCGAGCGTCGTGTTGGCGAAGGTGGCCCCGTCGGGCACCGCCCCGACCGTGAGGATGCCGTCGACCAGCGTCAACGGGCCGAAGGCGACGCTGCTGCGGGATTCCGCGTAAAGCGTCGAGTCCGCGGTCACCGTGAACGAGGTCGAGGTGTAGTCCAGCGGCTGGGGAACCCAACCGACCGCGTCGATCAGTTGGGTGATCTCGGCCGCATCCAGCGCGTCCTCGTAGATATAGACCTCGTCGATCAGGCCGTTGAAGGGCAAGGCGCTGTTGTAAGTGTTCTCGCTATTTTTGTAACCGATGCCCGCACCGTTGTTATGGTTAGGGACGTTCGTAAAGGGCGTGGTCGCCGTGGGTAAGGGCTGCCCATCGAGGTAAAGGGTCCACGTGCTGTCCCCGAACGCGAAGGCCAGATGGTGCCAGCCGGGGCTGAGCACGTCGGGGGTAGCGATCACGCGGTTGTTACTGCCGTTCTTCACTTTGGCTTCCACGATCCCGTCCAGAACCCGCAGGCCGATCCCGTTGGTCGTGCCGCCCTCGTCGAAGAGCAGTTGATTGCCGGTGGCGTCGGTCTGATTGATCCACATCGCGACGGTTCTCGCGCTGGTGGCGTCTTCGAGGAAGCCGCCTCCCGGGTCGAGGTTCACTCCCTCGCCGATGCCGTCGATCTGCACCGCGCTGCCGACCATGCCGTCGCCTGCCAGGGTCGCGCCACTTAGGAACACGCCGTTGCGGCCGCTTCCGGAGAGATCGAAACCGGGCAGGGCCCCGTTGTCGAACGGATAGACGGCAATCGCCCCCTCGGGCACTGGGGGCGCGGCCGCTTCGACCAGGTGGAGCGTGCCGCCGGAGAGCAGCGCCCGGGTCGAACCGCCCCAGGGATCGGCGCCGATCATCTTCAGCACCCCTTCCTGGGCGGCAAAGGTCGCGTTGTCCAGGTTCACGCTGGCCTGCGAGAGGATCAGGCTCTGCGAGCCGCTCTTGGAAATGGTCACGGCCGGGCCCTCGCCGGTGTCGGGATGGCCTTCGCCGGTGATGACGCCGAACTCGACCGGCCCTTCGACTTCGAAGCCGACCGCGGTGGCCGCGTAGGGAATCGTCGTCGAGTCGAACTCGATCCGTTGGCCGGAATTGTGCAGCACGCCGCCGGCGATGGTCAACGGGCCGGGCTCCGTTTGGGTTTGGGCGTTGATGCCCGAAATGGTGGCCGTCTCCGGCACGGTCGTCGAAGCGAAGCCGACCGGCGTGCCCTCGGTCGTCATGATGCCCGACTCGAGAATCAACTCGCCGAAGGGAACGGCCCCGCCGGCCGACACGGAGAGGGTCGAGTCGGCCTTCACGGTGACGGTCTTGTCGTTGAAATCCAACGTCCGCGTGCCGGACATGGCCGTGATGGTCCCCTCGCTGAGCACGGTGTCGTAGAGATAGACGTCGTCGATCATGCCGGCGTAAAAACGCAGATCGGTCTGGATTTCTCCGATCGTCAGCCGCGTGGGCGCGTCCAGCGGGCCGGTCATTCCGGTGCCGCTGGCTTGCAGGAGGCCGTCCATGTAGAGCTTCATCTCTCCGGTGGCCTGGTCGCGGGTGACGGCGACGTGGTGCCACTGGCCGTCGTTCACCGGATCCATCGATCGGATCGTCATATTGGTGGTGCCCAGGCCGAAGGTCAGCAGGCCGCCCGTGACCGACGTGCCGAAGTCGTTCGCGGCACCGGCCACTTCTCCGTCCACCACGCCGAATCCGTTGTACCACGGATCAGCGGCGCCGCCTTGCGGGGCCTGGGTCGAATTCAGCCAGAAGGCCATGGTGAAGTCGTCCTGAATCGTCCGCGGGATCGCGATGTAATCATCGACGCCATCCAACTGCAGGACGTTGCCCAACAGCGCGTCGAACACGATCTGGGGATCGCCGTTGGCCGTGCCGTCGTTGAGATTGCCGGTGCTGTCGGTGACGGCGTCGAAATCGAAGGCGTAGTGTGCTACGGCGCCCACCGGCCCCGGGCCGGGATCGGGGACCCACGTGGCCTCGATCCTCAATGTCCCGCCGGCCAGACTGGCGCCGGTGGCTCCGGCCCAGGCGGTGGCGTCGATCATGGTCAGCTTGCCGCCGGCGGCCTCGACGGTGCGGCCGGTCATGTTGGCCAGTTGGTTTGCGGTGCCCGCCTCGATCGTCAAGCCGACCGGACCGCTCTTGGAGAAGACGAAGTCGGCCGCGGTGCCGGCCGCGTCGATGGTGCCCAATTCGGTCGCCACCTGCAAGTCCACGCCCGCCGCGGTCGTGCCCGGCGAGAACGTGGTGCCGGTGAAGCCGATCGGGCTGTTGCCCGCGGTCGTCAGCACGGCGTCGCCCAGCGTGAGGCCGCCGAAATCGACCGGCTCGAGGGACTGCGAACGCACGATCGAATCGCTGGTGACCAGCAGGTTGGTCGCAGAGACGTCGGTCGCGGTCCACGGGGCGTACATCCCTTGGATTTCCCCGGTGGTCAGCGCCCGGTCGTAGATGAACACGTCGTCGATCGCGCCGGCGAGGTAGCCGTTGTTCAGCGTCCCGCTGCTGCCGATCAGCACGTCGATTCCGGCGGGGTCGGTGTTGATGGGGTTGCCTAGGCTGCCGCTGATTCCTTCCAGTCGGCCATCGACGTACAAAAGGACCTTGTTGACGTTGGTGGCGCCGTCGGGCAGCACAGCCGCCACGTGGTGCCACTGGCCGTCACGCAGATCGGTCTCCCCGACGACGTAACCCCCATTGACTTCCATGCGCATCGCCCCATTCTGGCCATCGCCGCCGGAATAGGTCCGGAAGATCCACTTCTTCCCAGCGGTGTTCGTGCCCCAAGCGATGATCGGGCCGTCGGTGGTGGTGGTTTTCACCCAGGCGGCCACCGTCCTGGGGGTAGCCCCGCTGATGCCCTTGTAGTCGGTGATCTGAACCTGGTCATCGACACCATCGAACTGCAAGGCGCCGCCGATCATGCCGGTCACCCACTCCGAGCCGTCGCCGGGGAAGTTCAGCAAGGTGCCGTCGTTGGTGCCGGGAATGACGCCGTTCTGGGCCGTGATGCCGGAGCCGTCGTCGAAGGCCCAGTGCTGCAGCGGATCGGCCGCCGCCGTGCCCGTGCCGGGCGCGCCGGTGAAGATGTCGCTAACGGTGAACGTCCCGCCGGCCAGCTCGACCGTGTTGCCCGGCAAGGGTGCGACCGCGCTTTGGGCCAGCAGCGTGCCGCCTTCGAGCACCTTGACCGGCCGGCCGTGGAAGAGGTTCGTCCCGGCCAGCGTCAGCGTGCCCTGCTCGACCTCGATGCTCGCGCTGCCCGCGTTGCTGGTGGCGTCCAAAAGCGGCGCGTCCAGGACCCAGTTGCTCGTGCCGGTCTTGGCGATGGCCACGGCGGCCCCGTTGGCGTCGAGGATCCCATAGTCGGTTTCCACCTGCGGGTCGAGGCCCACGCGCTGGGCGCCCGCATCGATCGCCACGCCGCTGACGGAGAGGTCCACCGGCCGGCCCACCGTGGTCAACACGGTGCCGTCCATCATCGTCAACAGTCCGAAGTCGGTCTCCGTCTGGGCGTTGATGCCCGCCGCGCCGGTGAGGGTCGTCGAGGCGAAGCTCATCCCGTCGGGCGCGCCGGCCGTGGTGAGGATGCCGCCGGTGAGAGTCAGGGCGCCAAAGTCGGCCGTGGGTCCCACGGCCTTGAGCGTGGAATCGGCGGTCACTTCGACCGTGTGGGTGGTCATGGCGATCGGCGCGGTCGCGCCGGGCGTTGCCTCGTGGAGCAGGTACTGCGGATCGATGCCGTCGCCCTGGTTGCCGTGGTCCCACGTCAATTCGATTCCCGACTGTCCGCCGAGGTCGTAGTAGCCGACCACGATGTCGTGCCATTGGCCCTCGTTTCCGACGGGCACCGTAAAGATTCCGGTGGACGGTATGGGATCGTCGGGAATGTCGGAGCCCGCGAAGGTCACGACCGCTTGTCCGTCGATCCACACCGCGCCGCCCGCGTTGGTCAACAGCGTGAAGTTGTAGTCGCCCCAGTCCTCCATGAGGATCTGGCCGCTGAAGCGGACGGCAAAATCCTCGCCGTACTGGCTGCTGATCGGGCCGAAGAGGTTGCCGAAAACGTCGCCGTCGGCTTCGTTGGTGCCGCCGGCCGGGTAGTCCACGGTCAGAGAGGCCCCGCCGGCGTCGGCCGTGAACGGGTCGAATCCCGTGCCGTCGGCGCCCGCGAGAATCGGACTGGTCCAGCCCAAGCCGTCCCAAAGATGAAAGGGCTCGATCTGGCTGCCGTAGAACTCGGCCACCAATCCGGGACCGCCGGGACTCTGGAAGCCGGGCGAGGTGGCGATGGTCATCGAACCGCCGGAGAGCATGATCTCGTTCGATCCGCCCCAGGCGTCGTCGCCGACCATGACCAGTTCGCCGTCATGGGCGTCGATGGTCACGCCCGTCATGCCGGCCGGCGCGAAGGCGACGATCGAATCCGGGGCCCCGAGCGTCAGTTTGCCCGAGCCGCCTTTCGAGAAGACTTCCAGAGCGGTTCCCGTCGCGTCCAGCGGGTTGCCGAGATCCGTGGGGATTTCCGGGCCGATGCCCACGTGGGTGGCCTCCGGATGGATGACCGTCGAAGCGAACGTCACGGCTTCGGCCCGGCCGGTCGTGATCAGGATGCCGTCCCTGAGCGTCAGCGTGCCGAAGACGGGCTCCCCGGCCGTATCCAACTGGAGCGTCGAATCGCCGGTCACCGTCACGCTGAGATTCGACACGTCGGTCGGCGGCACGTGAGCCATCTGGGCAACGTCGTCCGCCAAGAGCACGTGGTCGTAAACGAACACCTCATCGAGCGTGCCCTCGAAGCGGCGATCGCCCTGGCGGTTGCGTCCGATCATGTAATCGGTGAAGTTGTGGGCCGCCATGGGACCCGTACTGGCTAGCTGGCCGTTGTAGTAGGTAGTCAGTGTCCCGGTGATGGCGTCGTACGTAACGGCCAAGTGGACCCACTCGGTATCCACCGGACCGAACGTCATGTCGCCGACGTCGCCGTGCCACCGATAGTCGCCGTTATTGGCGTTGGTGAAATCCATCTGGAACCCGCCGGCGCCCGAGACGGGTTTGCTGGTGAACACCGACTCGTTCAAATGGGACTGGACCAGGTCGGTTGCCCTCGCCCACATGGTGATGCTGTACGCGGTGGCGCCCAGATCCCAGGGCGCCGCGCCGGCGTCGACCCAGTCATCGTTGCCCGCGCCGCTGCCGCCGTCGAGATACAGCGCCTGGCCGACCTTGCCGGCGACCCACTGCGAGTCGTCGTCGGCGAAGTTGGTCAGGACGCCGTCGTTGGTTCCGGGGGCCATGACGTTCTGGGCGATCAGCCCGGTGTCGGCGTCGAAGGTCCATCCGGCGATCGGCGGAATCAGCAGGGTGAAGCTGCCGGCCTCGGCGACCGGATCGAGAAGCCGAAACGTGCCGCCGGCCATGTCGAGTTGCGTGGCCTGGCCCAGCGGATTGGTGCCTCGGGTCTGGAGCGTGCCCTCCTCGACTCGGAAGGCCGTCCCGGCAACGGCCGAAACGCCGGCGCCGGAGGAGTTGTTCAGTACGACCGTTCCGCCGCCTCGCTTGACGAACGTGCCGGCCACGCCGCCGTCGCTGAGCGAAGCGACCGGCGTGTTTTGGCCCACGTCGAGCGTGGCCGTCCCGACGAATTGCAGACTCGCAATCGAGCCGCCGGCGCCGGCCGTCAACCGGCCGCCGTCGATAACCAGCGACGTGCCCGGGGCGAACGTCGCCGCACCGGTCACCGCGAGCGTACCGTCGGTGATGTGGAGCCCGCCGCCGTCGACCGTCAAGTTGAAGGCGTCCCCACCGGCTGCGTCCACGGCCACGACGTCGGTGTTGCCGGCCGCCAGTTCCACCCGGCTGAAGGCG
>DATLAN010000395.1:0-28142 GCA_035527455.1 Thermoguttaceae bacterium | reverse complement strand
GTTGGCCGACATACCGCAGCAAGATTTACCGACTTTGATAGCGGGCCACGTTATGTTGACGAAGCACGCCTTTAGCCACTCCTTTCACGATTCCATCGGTACCAGACAGCACGGCGCTGTTTCGGGTGCTGTGTTCTCTTCTTCGTTTTGCTCTTCTCCCGTTTTCGGATTTCGGATTTCATGCGGTCGACATGCTACAGCCGCTCTTCTCTCCCACCGCGGACAGCGTCGACTGCGTTTGATTTGTCGTTCCCTCGATCGTCTTCCCTCTGTGGCTTTCGGGTCCCCCTGCATAAGCCTTGGCGGGTCGGTCGCTGATCGTTTCGAAACACTACTTATTACGCCCTAGGAGTTCCACGTGATGAGACAGACAGTATCACTCCGACGTCGGCTGGCGAACTTGTTTGCGTCGGCCAAGGTGCGGCCTGACGAGAAAAAGCGCCGCTGGGCGAACCTCTTCCCGCGCTCCTTCCCGTTGAGCACCCGGCGATCTTCGTCGATTGTTTCGGGATTGGTCAGCCTCTTCCAGGAACTCCGCGGCGAGAAGAAAGGGCGTCGGTTGGCAACGGCCACGGTGGCTTCGGCCTTCGCCTCCCCGAAGATCGAACCGTTGGAACAACGGCAACTGCTGGCGACATG
This sequence comes from Thermoguttaceae bacterium, assembly GCA_035527455.1. Lineage (GTDB taxonomy): Bacteria > Planctomycetota > Planctomycetia > Pirellulales > Thermoguttaceae > DATLAN01. The sequence goes on along the minus strand of DATLAN010000395.1, from coordinate 27,503 downwards.
GACGGTCAGCCCGGACCCCGGCGCCGCTGACTGCATCAGGATCCAGCAGGCCATCGACCTCGCCGGCCCCGGGGACGTGATCGAAGTGAGGACCGGCGACTACTCGATCGAGGACGTGGACACCGACTTCATCGACATCACGGTGCGTTTGACCGGTGACGCGTCGGTCGGCTCGCTGTCGGGACGCATGGGCACGATGGATTTGGGCACCTTCAGTCTGACCACCGGTGCCACCGATTTCGATTCGCGATTCGACGGCAAGATTGCCGGCTCCGGGGACCTGATCAAGACAGGGGACGGCAAGTTCACGTTGGGCGCGAGGAACGATCAATTCACGGGGGACATTTTCATCCAGCAGGGGCAACTCAGCGCGATCGTGGGGCCGGTTGCCGCGGCCGGGCAGACTCAGCCCGGGTCGCTCGGTACGGCCGATGGGGCGACGTACGTCTCCTTGGGCGCGGGGTTGATCTTGGGCGAATCCGGCAAGGTCAGCATCTACGACGACATCTACGTGGAGGGAACCGGGTTGGGAAATGGTGCGATCGAGGCCTCCTGGGGTTCCGTCCTGTACGGAGACATGATTCTGTGGAGCGAAACAGGCACCACCTCGGGCGATACCCGTTTGTACGTCAACGGCGATCGACAGTCTTTCTTGATCAAAGGCAAGATCACGAACGAAAAGGACGAGTTCGGTATCCCCATGAATCAAGGAGGTATCGAACTGTGGTCAGGCAACTCGCAGAACGACCTGGTCCTTTACGGTGCCAACGATTATCTCGGTGCAACGACGGTGATCAAGGGCGTTCTCAACTTGGGCGCCTCGAACGTCATTCCCGATGGAAGCGACCTGACCATCGCGGGTTTCGCGGGGTTCAATCTGCGCAGCCAGAACGAGACGATCGGTTCCTTGGCGGGCGAAGGCTCCATAACACTCGGCAACGGAACGCTCACCGCCGGCGGCAGCGGTGCCGACACGGCCTACGCGGGGTCCATCACCGGGGCCAAAGGCCGGTTCGTCAAGGAAGGCGCCGGGACCATGTCGCTGCCCAACGTCAACCTCTTCGGGGGAGCCGCCTATGTCAATGGCGGCACCTTGTTGATCGACGGTTCGCTGGCCCCCGGTTGGGACGCGGCGAACAACGTGGTGATCGTCACCAACGGCCACCTGGCCGGTTCGGGAAGCCTCGGCGGCCGAAACGTGGTCCTCGGGGCGGGCGGATCCGTGTCGACGGCCGGCGGGCTGCAAATCGGTGGCGTCGAGTTCGACCCGGCCGCCAATTTCATCGTGAACATCTGGGGCCTGTTCGACTACGATCAACTCGTTGCCGGTGGTGGTGTCGACCTTTCCAATGCAGGTCTCGACATTGTTCTGCAAGGGGGCTATGTACCCGACGCCGGCGACTCGTTCACCATCATCAACCTGCCCGGCGGCGGTGCCGTCATTCCGCCTTTCGAGGACTTCGATGAGGGCACCTCCTTCGTGGACGACGGGGTGATTTTCCATATCAGTTACGTCGGCGGCACTGGAAACGACGTCGTGATTACGGTCAACACCGCGCCGGTGCTCGCCGATACCGACCCCACCTTGGATGGAATCACCGAGGACGACCGGGACAGCGCCGGCAATACGGTCGCCGATATCGTCGATCCCAGCAAGATCACCGACGTGAACTTGTTGGACGATAAGGGGATCGCCGTCACGGGCTCCACGACGGTGGGGGTTGGCTGGTGGGAGTACCGGACCACCGGCGGCGACTGGACCAAACTGGAGCTTGCCCCGGGCGAGGCCTTGTTGCTGGACTTGGACGACGAACTCCGCTACGTTCCCGACGGACGCGTCGGCGGAACGCCCCAGATCACCTACCGGGCCTGGGACGGCACGGACGGCAACTCGGGCGACGTGCTGAGTAACATCGCCTCGGGCAACGCGTCCGCGTTCAGTGCCTTCGAGGAGACGGCCGCCATCGACGTGACCGAACTGGACAACGATCCGGAAATCACCGGCACGGTGGCGGACCAGAACGTCAACGACAACGCAATGATCGCGCCGTTCTCCGGCGTGACCATCGAAAAGGCCGCCGACACCACGGAGTTGACGGTCACCGTCTGCCTGCTCGACGGTACCGGTGCGCTGACCGATGCCAACGGCGTCCTGACGGGCAATTTTCTCAAGTCCCCGACCGAACCCGGTACGTACGAGTACACGGGGCCCAAGTCGGAGGTCCAACCGTTCCTGCAGGCGCTGATCTTCGAGCCGGCCGAGAACATCGCCACGGTCGGAGAGCAGACGTTCACCCGGCTGAAGATCACGGTCCAAGACACAGTGGGCGTGCTGCCGGTGGTCGACGACGTCACCACCGTCAACGCCCTTTCGATCAACGACGCCCCGGAGATTTCCGGTACGGTGGCCGGCCAGGTGATCAGCGACAACACCACGACCACGCCGTTTGCCGACGTGGTTATCGAAGACGCCGACTTCAACGACCAGTTGGCCTTGACCGTCAGTTTCCCCGACGCCAACGGCGTGTTGATTTCTCCGGACTTCACGAAGACCGGAGTGGACGTGGACGGAATCGCCACCTACGCCTACACGGGCGCCGCCCAGGACAAGGCGTCGGTGCAGGCCGCGCTGAGAGCCGCGACGTTCGATCCGCAGGAAAACTTGTTGGAAGGACGGTTGGCCTACTTCGAGTTCGATCCGGCTGCGTTCTTCAACTACCGCGACGTGTCGGAAGGCTTCTCGACCGACGGTGGGATGTTCAAGCTGCATGAGGAATGGGAAGCCTTCGCGTGGCGTTCCTGGGACACCAACACGGATTGGATCGATCAAGATCCCGATCCCAACGTCGAGGACTGGATCGAAGCCCAGCAAAACGTCGTGGTGGACGCCTGGAAGCTCAGCTTGACGGCCGATCCGGTGGGCGACGACGATGAAGGCATCGCGGGCTTCTCGCTGGTGATCGCGTCGTCTGAGACGTCCGCCGCCACGGCCGATGTACTGGATGCGTGGGGGCAAGCGCTGACGGCGACTTTCGTCGACGGAGCCAGTGCGCCGGAAGGGTGGCAGGTCTCGTTCTACAAGGGCGGGGCGCAAGAGGATTACACCTGGAACGTTCGCTGGGCGACCGACGACCCCGACAAGTTCATCCGGCCCGGCGAGGCCGCCGGTACCTTCACCTTCTCTCTGACCACCGACGACCCGATCACGTACGGAGGGGACACGGTGTTCCGGTTTGGCGACCCGAATACGACGGCCGGCAACCCGCCGGAGCAGTTCGCCGCCGTGGTGTTCGACTGGTTCTGGGCCGAAGGCGTCATTCCCGGCGAGCAGGGCGGATTCGAAGATTACTTCCCCACGGGCGAGGGCGATCCGCGCCAGGGCACGGGTTTCGAGGCCACCGCGGCGATGGAAACCCAGCGGGTGTTCACCACCAGGTTCGATCTCGATCTGACCGACTTGGCGGGCGCTGCGGTCAATGACAACTTCACCACCGTCACCGCCACGCCGATGAACGACGCGCCGGTGGCCAACGACGACGTGGACGATCCGATCGGCGGTCCGTTGACGACCGACGAAGCAACGGCGATCGACATCGCCGCCGACACTCTGCTGGCCAACGACACGGACCTGGACAATACGTATGGGCCCGTCGACGTCTTGCAGATCGAGATTATTCAGAGCCTCCCCGGCACCAAGGGCACGGTGAGCTTCGATAGCAACACGGGGATCATCAGCTACGATCCTGCCGGGGCGTTCGGGGATCTGGCCGAGGGTATGACCGCCACCGACCTGTTCACCTACACGATCACGGACGGCAACGGCGCTACGGATACGGCCACGGTGACGATCACCGTCACGGGCATCAACGACGATCCGGTGGCCGACGACGATTCCGTCGCGACCACGGAAGACGACGCCATCGACATTTCCGTCATGGACAACGACTCGGACCCCGACACCGGCGACGTGCTGACGCTGGTCGGTGCGGGAACTTCGTTCACCACGGACGGGGGCGCCTTGGTGACGATCAACAACGACGGCACGATTACGTACGACCCCTTGGGCGATCCGGCGGCCAATCCGGCGGCGCCCGGACCTTTCGACGACATGCAGGCAGGCGACACGACGCAGGACACGTTCACCTACACCGTGACCGACGGCCACGGCGCTACGGACACGGCGACCGTGACGATCCAGATCCAAGGCGTCAACGATCAGCCGTACTCGGGTCCGGATACGGGCAGCACGGACGAGCAGACGGCATACCACGCCGGGCCGATCGGCGATGCCCCTGGGTGGGAAGTCGTAGCGGGCTACAACCCATTAACCGGCGAACTGATGGTCTCCGTCAACAGCGAGGTGCCTCAGTATATCCTCGATAGCCTTCCCCCGGGCCAAGACCCGCCGATCGCCGGCATCCTGGAGTGGACGATCCGCAGCACGGACGGAAGTGCGGTGTTCGAGGATGCTGGCGGCAACCCGTACCCGGCGCCGATTCTGCCTGGAAACCCGGGGAACGACGTCGTCGTTACGAGTAGTGAGATTAAGGAAGCCATTTCCGATGCTGTGATTCTTAACCTGCTTGCGAATGGCTTCGGTCCCAACAACGCAAACGTTCCCGTCTGGCTCGACTATACGAGCCACGGACTGGGGGTAGGAGTTATCGACACCGGCCTCACGCTGCGCGACGATCCGGCGGATCCGGCAAATCAATTGGAATTGTCGTACACGGTCGCGATGTTGTTTCCACATCCGGATTTAGGGGTGCAAATCGCCACCTTTCCCGCCATCGTGCCTCTGTCTTACATGAACACCGGGTTGCTGCCCAACGACGCGGACGTGGACGGGTCAGCCGTTGCGGGACCGATCGCGGTGATTCCGGAAAGCAAGACCAGCTTCGCCGACGCCGCCATGACCATCAACGCCGACGGTTCGTACGACTACGATCCGAGCGTCAGCGACCGGTTGAACGCGCTGGCCGAGGGTGAACAGTTCAACGACACCTTCACCTACAAGGTCCAAGACGCGGACGGGGCCGCGAACGGGGTCTGGAACGAAGTCACGGTGACGATCACCGTCACGGGCGTCAACGACGATCCTCAGGCCAACGACGATTCGGGGTACGTGACCGATGAGGACACGGCCGTTCTTATCCCCGTGATCGCCAACGACACCGACGCGGACTATGAAGACGATCTCGACGACGCTCGGAAGCCGAACGACGTCGACGAAGTTCTCAGCGTCAAATCCGTGTCCGACCCGCCGAACGGTTCGGTCCAGATCAGTGCGGACAAGCTGTCCGTGACTTACACGCCCGACCCCAACTATCACGGGACCGACAGCTTTACGTACGTCATGGAAGACATCACCGGCACGACGTCCGAGGCGACCGTTACGCTCACGGTCGATCCGGTCAACGACAAGCCGGTGGCGAACGCCGACAGCTACGGGATCAACGAAGACATCGTGACGGTGCTCAACATCATCTCGGACAACGACCAGGACGACGCCGACGCGGGCGACGCCCAGAACGTGCTGGTGATCCACGAAATCGATCCTGCCCCGCTGCACGGTACGTTGGAAATCAGTCCCGACGGCACGTCGGTGACTTATACGCCCGATGAAAACTACTTCGGCACGGATACGTTCACCTACACGATCCGCGACCGGTTGGATCCCGGCGATCCGGACGGGTTGATCAGCGATCCGGCTACCGTCAACATCGGGATCAACTCCGTGAACGACCCGCCGGTACTCCACAACAAGTACTTTTTCTACGTGGACGACCCGCGGTTTGGCGAGGGAGTGGAAGACTCGGGCGGAATGGTGCTCAACGTGTTCGCCGGAGGCAACGCCCCGGCGTCGTGGAACCCCAATCCCAACTCGGGTAACCCGCTGGACCAGCCGGTGGGCTTCAACCCCTTGCATGGTCTCCCGCTCTACCCGCCGCAGGTCATCCCCGCGGACACCGACGTAGAGAACGACCTCTTCCAACTGGCCGGTGCGATGTTCACCGAGCAGACGCGCTCCGGCACCTCGCTGAGCCCCTCCTGGGGCGGTGAGATCACTTACTCACCCGGCAAGGATTTCTTCGGTCTGGACACGTTCAAGTATTACGTCAGTGATACTTTCGGCGGACCATGGACGGCCTGGGCATGGGTCACGGTCTACGTGGCTCCGCTGCCGGACCCGCCGGACGCCGTCAACGATACGGCGACGGTCAATGAGGAAACGCCGACCGTGATCGACGTGCTGGCCAACGACGTGGAGCCGGACCTCGTCTATTTGGTTCCGCCGCCGGCGGTGCTGAACCAGGGAATCGTGATCACCGGCGCGACCAACGGGACTCGCGGCACGGTCGAGATCGGTACGTTGGACGGCAGCGGCGTCTTCGTGCCGTCGCTGCCCGGCGAGACCGGCATGGTCGTGCGATACACGCCCGAGGTGGATTACAACGGCCCGGACAGTTTCACCTATACCGTCGACAACGGGAAGGGGCTGGGCACCGATACGGCCACGGTCAACCTCAACGTCCAGGCGGTCAACGACCTGGTGCAGATCGTGAACCTGCCGGCCGGCAGTCCGGAGGGCGGCGACAAGTCGCCGATGAAGCCGTTCGAGAATTTCTACCAAGACGACAACGAGAATTCTGTGTTCTACGCCGTGGACGTGGTGGACTTGGAAAACCACCGGGTGAACGCCAGGGTGATCATCACCGAGCCGGACAACGGCACATTCCTCGCCGTCCCCGGCGGGTTCGCTCAGGAGTTGGACGCCAATTTCGATCCCATTCCCGGCCAATACGTCATGTACGACAAGCTGCCCATCCAGATCGGGACCGCGCTGCGAAACATGCAGTTCAAGCCGACCCCGAACCAGGTGAAGCCGGGCGCTACGAAAACGACCGTGCTTCGGATCGAGATCGAAGAGATCAAGCGGCCCGACGTCCTCTACCTTCCCGATGCACCTCCCACCAATCCCCCCATCAGGACCGCGGAGTTGGAGGTGGACATCTACTCGATCAACGATCCCCCGAAAATCATCGTGGGAAATGGTTTGGTCGTGACCGACGACGTGATCGCGGATCCGGTGAACAATCCGTTGAAACCGTTCGAGGCGGTTAACGGGGGCGCCGGGGTCCAGCTCACCGAGCCGGACGTCGGAGACGTGCCGGGACAATCGCAGCCGTTGGACGTCAGGATGACCTACGCCAGCAATCTGCAAGGTACGCTGGTGGATCCGGACGAAGCGACCGATCCTCTCTGGCAGAAATCGGACGACGGCACCACGGTCACGTTGACATACGTCGGGACGGACAATTACGCCGACGCGATCGAGGCGGCCCTGGCCCGCCTGGTCTTCACGCCCATCGCAAACATCGTTCCGGTGGGCAACAGCACGCTGTCTGCTTTCACGATCCAAGCCGACGACGGGTACGTCGATCCGAACTTCCCGGTGAAGGTCGTGGTCACCGTGCAGTCGGTGTCCATCAACGATGTTCCCGTGGCCAACGACGACCCGGACGCGACGACCGACGAAGACACGGTGCTGGTGGCCGATGCGAGCCGCAACCTGCTGGAGAACGACGACGACGACGATCCCGGCGAGGTCTTGCAGGTCCTCTCGAACACCGAGCCCGTCTCCGGCGCGGCCTTGACGGTGTTCGCCGACGGCACCTACGTGTACGATCCGACCGTGGCGCTGAACTACCTGGCGCTCGGCGACCCGACTTATGTTGATACGTTCACCTATACGGTCACCGACGGCCACGGCGGACAATCGACCGCCGAGGTCACGATCGAAGTGACCGGTCTGAACGATGCGCCGACGGCGGTCGACGATGATCTCACCGCCAATCCGCTGTTGCAGAACGCCACGCGCGAGATCACTTTCGAGGAGCTGATCACTCGTGCCGACGGCACGAGCCAGACTACCGACTGGGATCCGGACACGAACGACAACCCGCTGTTGACCATCAACGGCGTGTCGGCGCTGTCGGAGAAGGGCGCAGCGGTAACCATCGTCGGTGACACGATCCACTACGATCCGACCGACGCTGCCGATCTGAAGGCTCTGGCGGAGGGCGTGCAGGATACCGACACGTTCACGTATACGCTGGTCGACCCGAACGGAGCCACGGCCGAGGCCACGGTGACGCTGACTATCACCGGCGTGAACGACGCGCCGGGAATCGATGGCACCGTGTCGGGTCAAGCGACCACCGACAAGGATACGATCGACCCGTTTGCGGGAGTCACGATCACCGACGCGGACGGCGGTACGTTGACGCTCACGGTGACCTACCCGGCCGCCAACGGCGATTTGACCGGTGCGGGTGCCGGAATCTATACGACCTCCGGTACGGCGGCGGAAGTGACGGCGGCTATTCGGGGGCTGACCTTCGATCCAACCGAGAACCGCAAGCTGCCGGGCCAGTCCGAGACGACAACGTTCGAGATCAACGTCGAGGACGACCTGGGCGTCGATACCACGAACAGCCAGACGACCGTGAATTCCTTGTCGATCAACGACCCGCCGACGATCGACGTCGACGGATTCTTCCCGATCGACACGAACGACAAGACGCCGGTATCGGGGATCGAACTCTTCGGCGGCGTGTCGATCGACGACGTGGACAACGTGGACGCCGAGTTCGCCCCGGGTGTCGAGCAGCAGTTGACCGTGGAGGTGAGCTTCCCCGATGCCAACGGCACGTTGTCGCATCCGACCATCATGCTCCAGAAGAGCGTTGTCGGGGACGTTGCCACTTACAGCTTCCCCAGCACGGCGAGTGCGGCGGAGACGGACCTCCAGGGAATCGTATTGACACCAGCGGAGAACCGAAAACCGGTCGCGGGAGACAACGTCGAAACGACGACGTTGACGATCACCGTCATCGACGTACCCACCGGAGCAGAAGCGACCGACAGCAAAACGATGGTGGCCTCGACGTCGGTCAACGATCCGCCGACGGCCAACCCCATCACCTACGTCATCGGCGAGAATTCGGTGCTGAGCAGTTCCACGAACGATCCGGGGCTCGATCCCGCGCCCGTCGGAACGGCCATCGGCGGGTACAACGCGCTCACCGGCGAACTGATCGTCTCGGCCAATGGGGTGGAGAGTTGGACGATTGCCAGCCTGAACCCGTTGGTAACATTACTGCCGAGTCCGAATGACGTGCTCGATACGCTGCCGACGCCCAACGGCATCGGGCAGCCCGTGACGCACGACGCACAAACCGTCGGCGAGGACGCGGGGCAAGGCGGCGACTTGACGTACAGCGGCCTGAGTCTGGGCGCGATTGCCATGCCGCTCTTGAATATCGATGATTTGTACATCGAATACCGAGTGGGCGGGGGTCTTTCGGCGCAGATGCCCCTGGTGGTTCTCGAAGGAGCACCTTCCGGAGGCAGCGGCGTGCTCCGCAACGATCGCGATCCGGATCCCGGCGATACGCCGCTGACCGTTCTCGCGGCCGATACCCAGAGTCCGCTGGCAGCCCTCGACGGCGTGGCCGGGAACGTCACGGTGGCCGCCGACGGCACTCTCACGTACGATCCGACGGGCCTGCCCTCGCTGAACGAACTGGCGGTCGGCGAAATGCTGACCGACACGTTCAGTTACACCATCACCGACGGCAACGGCGAACAGCGAACGACGACGGTGACGGTCTTCATCCGCGGTGAGAACGACGCTCCGCTGGCGGTTGACGACGACGCGAATACGCCCGGTGTGCCGCTTTCGCAGGACACGGTTCTGCCGCCGATCGATCATGCCACGTTGTTGGCCAACGACTACGATCCGGATGAGAGCGACGAACTGACGATCATCGCGGTGTCGGACTCGGCGGGGGGAGCGACTGTGATCATCGACCCGATCGCTAAGACCATCACCTACGACCCGAGGTACGCCGCCGACTTGAAGGGCATCCCGCAAGATGTCGAGGAGCCCGACACGTTCACCTACACCATCACCGACGGCCATCCGATGGTCGCCGGCCAGGAGGATCGGTACACGGCCGACGTCACGGTCTACCTGGTGGGCGTGAACGATGCCCCGACGATTTCGGGCATGGGGGTAGATCTGGGCTACGCCGACAACGTTGCGATCTATCCGTTCAGCGGCGTGTCGATCGATGACGCTGACCGCAACGCGGAGGTGATGGTGACGATCACGCTGGACAACCCGGATAACGGCGTGCTCGTGGGGCTCGGGTTCACGGAAACCGGGACGCCCGGCGTCTACTCGACGGGTCTGCTGGGGATTTCTCCGCAGGAGGCCCATGATTCCGTTCGGGCGTTGCAGTTCGTGCCGACGCAGTTCAAGGAGGAACCGGCGGGTGGGACTTCTTCCTCGACGTTCACGTTCGAGGTCGTGGATCAACTCGGCGCTTCCGTGGTTGTCGTGGACGATCAGGGCGACCCGGTGCAGATCGATCCCGAGATCACCGTGACGACGCAATGGGTCGACGAACCCCGCGTGGCCGCCGTCTACGTACGCGGCACCGAGTGGCAAGGGGAGTACCTGGATCTTGTCGGGCCGTTCGGATACGAGATTCCTTCGGACTTCGACCAGCTTAGGGACCTGCCCTGGTTCAACCTGAACCAGATCACCGTCCGGTTCAGCGAGAACGTGATCGTCGACGAGGACGCGCTGACGTTGGTCGGCGTCAACGTGGCCCAGTACGATTTGTTGCCGGGCGGCTTCAGTTACGACGCCGGCAACTTCGCAGCGACTTGGACGTTCGCCAAGAACATCGGCGAGGGTGACAAGACCAACAACAACCTGAACGCCCCGGCTACTTACCGGGACGACTCGCTCCCGGACAAGCTGTTGCTGGCCCTGGACGCCGGTTCGATTTACCGCGCCGGTTCGGCGGGCGATCCGGCGGCGGCGTTGGACGGCGACTGGACCAACCCCGATCCGGACGCGGAGCCGCTGCCGGTCCCCGGAAGCGCTTTCACGTCCGGCGATGGGACGGCCGGCGGCGACTTCCAGTTCCGCATGGACGTGGTGCCCGGCAATACCGTCGTGAACGACACCTCGCCGGGTGTCGACGGCGCGGACGTGACGGCGGTGGCCAATGCCCAGTTCAGCGACAAGGATTCGGGCTACGATCCGTTCCTCAACGTGAACGGCTCGGAAGGTTTCGGGTTCTTCATGTGGCATGTCGACGCGACGGACACCGTGTTGGTGCGGAATGCCCAACTGACCGGTTTGCCCCCCGGCGAACCGGTTCCCGCACCGCTTCCCGCGTTGAGTCCGGCTTCAGCCGCCTTGTCCGACGGGCTCGGAGGACTGATGACGAACTTCGGCCGGACGCTGCACGGACAGTTTTCGCAGCTCGACGTGGGACTGGTTTCCGACCTCGGTATCGGCGGAGCCGATTGGCGTGCCGCCTTGCGGCGATCGACCGTTCGGGCCGTGGACCTGGCACTCGACGAGTTGGCTGGAACCTCGAACGTCGCGCAGGCGGCAAGCGATCTGGTCCGGGACTGCTGGAGCCGTTACGGCCAGCATCGAAACGATAAGGAAGGGACTCTCGACGATCTGTTCGGCATGGACGATTCGGTTTTCGACGACGGACCCTTTGGAGGAGACGAATCGCCCTTCGGAGAGTTCTTCCGCTCGATGGCGGCAGGGAGTAATCAGCGAGCGAACGGTTTCATGAGAAGAATGACATTGTAGAAGCGCATCTTTGAGACCTCATGACGCTTGACGCGGGCCGTTTCGGGGGTCAAGCCAGACTGAGAGGACCGGTGGCAACCGCCTGGTCTCGAAGATGGCCAACCTTTCCCGAAAGGCGTTCGGCAAATCGGCGCGCCGCGTCGGGTGTGGTTCGAGCGAGTAGATCCGGCCGATACCGCGAGTCAGTCGCGAAACACAAGTCTGAAAGGACGGAAACGTGAGTCTATTCCAATTCCGCAGACCGGGGGCGAAACGTCGGCGCGTCCGCAACGAGAAGGGTTCGCCCGAGAGCAAGCGCCGCCGTCTTACGAGAATGCCTCACTTCGAACCGCTCGAACAGCGGCAACTCCTCTCGGTCGTGGCCGGTCGGGTCTGGTTGGATACGGACGCTGACGGTGCGCAAGGACCCGCCGAACTGGGAAAAAACGGCGTCACCGTCAACCTCTATCAGTACGGCGTCGACAGTCCGGTCCTGAGCCAAACCACGGGGGCCACGGGCGTCGCCGGCCAGTACCGGTTCGACAACGTACCGGCGGACGAATTCTACCGAGTCGAGGTCATTCGCCCGGACCTTTTCAGTCTTACGCGGCCCGACGTGGGCAACGATTCGACCGACAGCGACGTGAATCCGTTTACCGGCGTGACGAAACCGTGGTTCTTGCTTCCACCCGCTTCGCAGAAAACGGTCGACGCGGGCCTCGTGGAGAACTTTGCCAAAGTGAAGGTCGATGACGGAGATCCGAACGACGGTGATGACGACGTCGAGATCGAATCCCCTGTCTTTGGCGTCGAGCGAGTCGAATTCGACGTGTATATCAGCAAATCGTTTCACGCGCAACAGGTAGGTGGCTACACGGCCGTGATCACGGTCGATCCTCCGAATCCCGGCATCACGTTCGTGGGCGCCGTGCAGGCCGACAATCCGCTCTTCCCGTCCTCGACGCCCGGCGGGACCCGGGATCCGAACGTCTACTACGCCGGCACTTCCGGAAGAACCAACGACGGCGTTGCCGACGATCTGGGCAGGAGCTACGTCCCCGTTTTCGAGGGCGCCGGCTTGTTCACGCTCCAATTCGACGTGGCGGCGGGCACTTCCGGAGAGTTCGACATCGTGATCGATTCCCCGGAAAATCCGCTGAAGTTCACCAATGAGGTCGGCGACAACATCTGGAATGTGGACGTACAAGCCGGCAAGCTCAAGATCATTGTACCGGAACCAACCATCCACATCAGCGACGTCAGTTTGCGAGAGGGCAAGGACGGCGAGCTGACGCCCTTTGCTTTCACCGTGTCCGCTACCGGATCGGTTTCACCGTCCAATCCGCTTGTCGTGGAGGCCGTGACCGTACCGGCCACGGCCATGCCGGGGATCGACTATATTTCGATCTCGACTCCCAAGCAGATGACGTTCACCAGCACCGATCCACAGACGCTCTTCGTCTACGTCCGCGGTGACAACCTCCCGGAACTGCATGAGACGTTTCGCGTCTTACTCCGGGATCCGGCGAATCCGGGCACTCCGCTCGACGAAGGCGTGGGCACGATCCTCGACGACGACACCGCCCAGTCCTCCATCGGGGACCGGGTGTGGTGGGATCAGGACAACGACGGCGTTCAGGATCTCGGCGAACCCGGTCTGGCCGGAATCGAAGTGAACCTCTACGATTCCACCGAAGTCGATCCGGTGGCCACCACCACCAGCACTGCCGACGGTTATTCCTTCGTCAACCTGATTGCCGGCCAGTATTTCGTCGAATTCGTCGTCCCGCAGGATTACCGGTTCGTTGCAAAGAACAATCCGCAAGCCGGCAGCGCCCTGGACAGTGACGCCGACTCGACCGGAAGAACCAGCCTGTTCACCCTGGGGATCAGCCAGCAGCGATCGGACATCGACGTCGGACTCAGACAACTGGCCTTCACCATGAAGGCCGAAACGGCCGTAATGGACATTCCGACCGTGGCGACCGACGGCCACCTGGACGTCTACTTCGAGGTCCCGAGCGATTTCCAGCCCTACATGGCCGCTTATAACGCCGCGATTTCCATCGTATCGCCCCCCGGCTTCGAGGGTCTGGTCACGTTGAAAGAAGACGCCACGCGGGTCGACGGAAGAATTCCCGTGTTTCCGGGCAGTCCGCCGGACTTTGCTCCCGACTTCTCACAGTACACTCCCGGCTCCGTCGAGGGTACGAAGTTGCAGGTCGGCGATTATCTGTCACTCGGCGGCGGTTCGGCCGCCGTGGAAGTCAAGAACGGATACGGCGCGTTCGGACTCGATTTCACCGTCGCGCCGGGGGTCGCCGGAGTGTTCGAGGTGAAAATCGATGAAAAAATCGTTACCGATGCTTCCGGGTATCGACTGAACGTCAATGCGGTGTCCGGATATATTATCGTCGGTCCCGCGTCGGTGTCCGGCCGAGTCTGGGAGGATCTCGAAGACGATGCGAGAGAGAGTGACGGCATCCGGCAGGACGACGAGAGCGGTCTCGGCGGAGTCGTGGTCGAGTTGTATCGGCAGCCGGACGTCGGGGCCCCGGCATTGGCAGGCACGACGCAGACGGACGCCCTCGGGTCCTATGAATTCACCGATCTGTTGCCGGGCGATTACTTCACGGCATTCGTCAGGCCGGATAACACGTATCGCTATACGCCGAAAGACCAGGGCGCAGATGACACCCGCGACAGCGACGCCGATCCGGTCACGGGAAGAACCGATGCGTTCACCGTCGGCTTCGACGAGGAACTCACGCTGGACGCGGGCATGCGGCAACTGAAGTTCGAGGTGATCGTCGACACGGTCATCGTCAAGGACACGGACCTGGGAGGACACGTCGATGTCTACTTCAAGGTCCCGTTGGAGTTGCAGCCGTACCTGGCATCGTACAACGCGGTCGTGTCGATTTACCCGGGGGGGTATACGGGTGCGGGGGATGTTCCGGAGGTGAGCTGGATCGCGTTGAGCGATCAGGCCTCCCAGGCGAATAACCAGGTGTTTCCCGGTCAGACCCCCGGCTTTTCTCAGTTTTCCGCGGGTCTCGAAGGTGCCCAACTTCAAGTCAGCGACTATCTGCCCAACGACCAGGTCGCCGCGGCCAGGATCGACAACGGGGAAGGTCTGTTCGGGATCGACTTCGTGATCTTGGATGGGACGGCGGCGGAAGGAGTCGGGAAATACGACCTGCGCATCGAGGAGGTATTGTTCAGCGACGCCGGCGGGAACCCGTTGCTCAATTACATCCTCAGACCCGGCAAGATTCTCGTCAACCCGGTCTCGGTGGGCGATCGCGTTTGGGATGACGTCAACGGCGACGGAATCCAGGACGCCGGCGAGCCCGGCATGGCGGGAGCAGGCGTCAGTCTGTACCGCTCGGGAATGGACCCGGCCGTGGACGATCCGGTGCGCACCACGACGACGAACGACGACGGCGCCTACCTGTTCACGGAACTGGAGATAGGGGACTACTTCCTGGTGTTCGACACGCCGCCGGGCTACAAGCCGACCGTGCAAGACGCCGGCGATGATGCCGAGGACAGCGACATCGATGCGGACGGGACGACCCAAGTCTTGGCACTGGGCCCCAACGAGACCGATCTGACGCTCGACGCCGGCTTCGAACTGCTGAAGTTCACCGTCATCGTCGGAGCCCCGGTCATCGTCGACAATCCCGACCCTACCGGCCCGGACACGGGTTCTCTCGAACTTTACTTCGAGGTTCCGGTCGGTCTGCTCGAGGATCCGTACCTGGCGTCCTACAACGCGGCGCTCTCCGTTACTCCGCAAGCCGGCGCGAACGGCAGCGTGGAGTTCGTGGAACAAGCTACTCGCACCCAAACGAAAGCCTCCTTATTCGGTGATCACGATCCGGAGTTTTCCAAGTACGGAGGTAATCCGCCCCAGACGGACCAACTGCTGGTTGGCGACTATTTCAGCGGCGGGGTTGCGGAGCAGATTATCGACAATGCCGGCTTCTTCAAGGTCGAGTTCACGATTCCGGCGGGGACCTTCGGAACGTTCGATCTGAACATCGACGAGTTGATTCTGGTTTCCCCCGACAGCAGTCGCTTGACCAATTACACGATCGTATCGAACCAAATCGTGATTAGCCCGCCGGCGCCGGATGCCGAGTTCTCGATCTTCGGCGACGCCCAAGGGAACGAGAACGACGGAGTTCAGTTCACGATCGAACTCTCCGGGGCGCTGGCCGTGCCGACTTCGGTGGACGTCTCCATCATCCACAATCAAACGACCGACGACGATTTCCACCCGTCGTGGCAATCGACGGTGACGGTGGATTTTCCCGCCGGAGAAACGAGCGTGCCGGTCACCGTGCTGCTGAACGCCGACCTCGTCGTGGAGGCCAACGAGACGTTCGTCGTACAGATCACGAATCCCTCACCGGGAATGGACATCGACGCCGCGAAGGCCCAGGCAACCGGAACGATCCTCAACGACGACCAGGCAACGTTGACCATCCAGGACGTCACTTTGCCGGAAGGGGGACAGGGGGTGGAAATCGTCGACACTCCGCTGGCGTCCGTCGTCCTCGGGGAGACCGAAAACGACTTGATCATTGGTTTCCGGGAACAGACCGGAGTGTCGCTGGCCCAGAACGTCGACGTTGACCACGTCCCCAACGGCACGGACGTCACGTTCGGTCCCGCCGCTCCGACAGGAGGCGTCGTCCAGGCTGGGATTCAGGTCGATTCCTGGTTCTTCCATTTCGACCCGCTTACTCCAGACTACGTGACCGTGCAGAACGGAGCCATCCAGTTTAGCGACGATATTCTGGGAGTGATCTTCAGCACAACCAACCTCAACGATAGCGATACCCTCGGAAACCCCGGTACGGTTTACCCCACGGGTATCGAGGGTTTCCGCGCCATCGACGTCACGGGTTCAGATCGATTCACCCTGCTTTCCGATAACCGGACGTTGCTGTTCAACAGTCTGATGGCGTTTACGAATTCGGACCAGATTCGCTTGCTCGTGAAGCCCGGTGCGCAAATCGTCTCGACGACACCCTTCGTGTTCGACGTAACGCTCTCGCACGCCGTGGACGTGCCGGTAAGCGTGGATTACACCGTCCTGGGTGACCTGATCCCGGGCAATTCGGCCGAGGAAGGCGTCGACTACGTGGCCGCGAACTTGAGTGGCACGCTTCAGTTCGCCGGCCAAGCGGGCGAGATACAGCGAGTCGTCGTGCTGGTCAACAACGATTTGCTGGCCGAACAGGACGAGACGTTCTCCGTGAAACTCTCGGGGGTTGACGCTGACGGCCGCGACGTCGTCATCGGCGACGACGAGGCGGTGGGCACGATCCTCAACGACGACGTTCTCGCCGCAGCCGTCGTCAGACGCTACGTCTTCTACGGCAACTCCAGATGGGACGATCTCGGGGGCGACGACGGCGCGATTGCCACGGACAAGCGAGAATTGCTGCCCGGGGAGACTGCGTCGTACCTGAACTACACCAGCTACGACCGCGGGATCAACGGCATCATGATCGATGTCATGGACCTGCCCGACGGAGTGATCCCCATGGAGGCCGATTTCGTGTTCCGGGCCGGTGGGGCCGGTGCCCCTGGTGTCTTGGAGCCGGATCCGACAAACCCGGCGTCGTGGGGACTTGCTCCACAGCCGCTTAACGTCGAGATACGTCCCGGCGCGGGTTCCGGCACCGACGACGCCGGCCAGGCGTATGCGGGTGCAGACCGGATCGTCATTACCTGGGCGGATGGGGCTATCAAGAATCAGTGGCTGCAGGTGATCGTGAAGGACGGCACTGCGCTCGGGCTGGCGCAGGCCGACGTCTTCTACTTCGGAAACCAGGTCGCCGAGACCTTGAACTCCTCCGAGAATGCGGTCGTGAACACGTTGGATGAGTTCGAGATCTGGAAGGCCATCCGGGCCTCAGGCGGTGCGGAGGTGGGTATCTCCAACCGGTTCGACATCAACCGAGACA
Organism: Thermoguttaceae bacterium; assembly: GCA_035527455.1. GTDB lineage: Bacteria > Planctomycetota > Planctomycetia > Pirellulales > Thermoguttaceae > DATLAN01. Next base: position 9,848 of record DATLAN010000395.1, on the reverse strand, counting down.
AGAAAGTGAACGCGCTCGACCAGTTCACGGCGTGGAAAAGCAAGGCGGATAGCAGCCTAGCGCTGAACCTCGGCATCCAGACCGCGCTAACCGGCCTGGCGCCCTCTCCATCGGCCGCGCACGACGTCGTCCTGCAAGAGGCCGCTGTGCCCGCAATCCGATGGCTCAGCGCCCTCGATCAACTCGAGCAAAGGGACGCCTCGAAGAACGACAACCCGGTCGAAGCAGCGGCCGTCGACCTGTTGTTGGCTACCTATTGAGCGACGGCTTACGAATAGAAGAAAGCCCCATCGACGCATTGCGGCGATGGGGCTTTTCGTTTGCCTTTGTCGATCGGCTCGTGACTTCTACGTCTTGAACCGGGCCTCCTCCCAAGGGAAAGAGAGAACTCGGGCTACTCCGCCATCATGTACGCCAAAACGTTGCCGACGATCTTTCGGGCGGACTCCGGCCGGTAACCCAGGGAGCGATAATTCTCGATGCCCGCCATCGCCGACGAAAGGTCGAATTCCGAGTAGAAGACCGCCGGGCGGTTGTTCACTCGGGCCACCAGAAGCTTCTGGCTGCGGGAGTCTTCGCCCCGCTCGCGCAACAGTCGTCTGGCCGGCAGCTTGAAACGGATGCCGCCGGAAAGGTCGGCCCCGCCCTCGAATCGGCCTTCGGCCAGCAGATGATCGGGCGGCAGCGGCACAAGCTGGCCGAAGATCGCGTCGAGTTCCTTTCGGGCCGAGACGGCAAACGCGGATGAGCCGGCGTAAGCATCCACCAGCAACGTGCCGCCGGCGGCGACGAACTCCTTCAACGCCGTTCGCTCCGCCTGCGAAAGCACCAACGCCTCACGCCCGGTGAGATGCAGCAGCCGGATATCCGCCAGGTCGTCCTTGCCGAGCACAACCGGGCGCGACTCGACGATCTTGCAGCCGGTGACGTGCCGGGCGTAGGGTGCATACTTCCGCCAGCACATCGCCGCCGCGTCCCAGTCGCGTGGGTGGACGGCGCCGGGCGAGTGTTGCACGCGGGCCAGCCGGATCGCGGTCTCGCGCGGTTCGGCCAGCGGGGTTTCGGGCAAGATCGACGCGAACTTGCCTTCAATCGTGCCCAGGTCGGTCGCGTAGAAGAGCAGGTTCATCGCCAGCTTGAACGCGTCGCTTTCCGTGCGATTGACCTGCCAATCGGCCGACATATACTCTTCCGAGAGGATGAAGAAGGTCCGCGAGCCGTCGGAGACACCCGACAGCCGCGGGCGCTGCTCCCACTCCTGCTTGATCACGGTGAAGATGCCGTGTTCGGGCGCGAGCGGCTCGAGTTCATAGTCGGGGTAGTCCGTTTTCGGGAACATCTGCCGTAGGAGTTGTTTCATCGACTCGGCGAAGTGTTCGCTGTGGTCGCTCGGCTCGGCGAGGATGGTGCCGCCGCGCAGGATGTACTCGCGGAGCTTGAGCATCTCCTCCTCGCTGAACCGGGCCGCCATCGATCCGCTGATGAAGAGGATCGGCGCCTCGAACTCGTCGGCCTCGGCCGCGATGGAGACGGTTTGCCAGTTCATCGGCCGCTCGTAGGCCGACCAGAGGTGCTTGCTCAGGTTGGCCAGGTCGCGCGGGTTGAGGTTCCAGTCGTGCGTTTCGCCGTACTGCAGCTTTTCGATGGCCACGGGTGCCCCGCCGTAGACGAGAAAAAGCGTGCAAAACGACGTGTTGACGACCCCCCCGTAACCGCCGGGAATGGAACCGTCGGATTCCTGGCCCTGGAGCACTTCCAGCGCACCGCGGGCGAACCAGTCGTCGCCGCCGATGTACTTCCGCCCGCCGGCCACGCCGGTGCGTTCGATTCCGTAGAGGTAATATCCCCCGCTGCCTTGGGCCTTGCCCAGCCAGTCCATGCCGCGTTCGATCGAGCCGAGCACCGCGGCGGCTTCGCCCTCGGTGAAGGTTCGCGGATCGTCGGCGCGGTAGTAGTTCTTGCCGTGGTACATGTCGAAGACCAGGAACATGCTGGCCAGTCCGGCGGTGGCCATGTTGGCCGAGGAGCCGCCGGTCGTGTAGCTCCAGCCGCCGTCGGCGTTCTGGCAGCCGCGGAAGTGTTGCGACATGGTCTGCCAGAACTTGTCGCCCGGTTCGAGACCGGCCCGGGCGGCCGCCCAAATCCCCAGCACGCCGTACTGGGTACACGAGTTGTCCCAGTCGGTCGACTCCATGGTGTATCGCCAGCCTTCGCGGTCGCCCAAGGCGGCCAGGAGCCAGTCGTAGTCGGTCTTGAGCATCGCGCGGATGCGCTGATCGTAGGGGACTTTTCGCAGGGCATATTCCCAGACGTTCGCCCGGATCCCGCGCACGTAGGTGTTGTTCGGGTCGATCTTGGCCAGGTAGTCCAGAGCCTTCTTCAACTGGGCGTCGCTGGCGGGATGTCCGCCCGAGGCCAGCATGGTCAGCGCGGCCAGCGCCGTGGCGCCTTCGGTGTAGCTGCTTTCATAAATGGAACCGTCGGGCATTTGCCGGCTGCGTAGAAACATCACCGCGTCGTCGACGGCGATGCGGATCTTCTTGGCCGTGACCGGCCCGGTGAACTGCTCGTGCACGGTGCGCGGCGCCTGCCCGAGAGCTACTGCCGGCGCCAGGCACAACACCGCCAGGATCGTGGCGTTACAAGTCATGGTCATCTTTCCTCCACTGGCTGAACGTTCCTCGGTTCGTCGGGGATCTGTTGGAGTTCTTGGATCCGGTCGATGTTGCGATCGTCGAATCGAAACTGTTCGTTGGGAATCTGGTTGATCCGAAGCCCATTCTGGAGCTGGTTCTGGAACTGGTCGACTTGCCGATCGTTGCGGAACTGTTCGAATCGCGCTTCATTCTGGAGCTGATCGCGAAGCTGGACGTTATCGAGTTGATTCAAGCCCTGATGAAACTGCCGCATATCCTCCATGCGCACGGATTGCTCGAACTGGTACTGCTTCTGGAGTTCGGCGTCTTTTTGCGCGCCCTTCTTCTGCACGATGATCCGTTCGTCGCCGATGTTGGTGGCGACGGCCCAGCCGAGCCGCTGCGCCTGGGCGAAGCGGGAGTTGTTTCGCAAGAGATCATAGTACTCGTCGCTGAAGAGTTCCACCAGGCGGGTTTTTCGGTCGCCGGCGTCTTCGCCGTTGACCCATTGCCCGTCGTGAAGATAGAACGCCTGGTCACCGATCTGGCGGAGGCTGTTGTTGACCACCGTATTGCCGCGGCGGTCGAGGTACTTGTTTCCGTCCTGCGTGGCGACGACGCGAAACTGGAGGTTCTTGTCGTTGTCCGCCTGATTGACGGCCCATTGGCCCACGACGATTCCGTTGGCCATGTTCATGCGTGCCCGTGTCTCATCGAGAGCCATTTCGGCAGTAACGTCGGAGCCGGCCCAGGCGAGGAACTCGGTGTACTCGGTGACGATGCCGAATTTCTTGCTCAGCCGCACCACCTCGGCGATCAACTCCTCGTTCTCGCCGTGCAGGCGGATTTCCTGCAGGAGGTAGCCGATTTTTCGGGCGGCCCACAGAGGTGCGACGAAATCGTTGGTCTTGCCGGCCGCTGCTTCGGGGAGCACGGCCCGGCAGGTGTAGCCGATTTGCCGCCCGTCGAGGACGCCGGAAATGCGGAAGGCGTGTTCTCCGCCGCCGCGATAGCGGCCGAAGACCATCACCTCGTTGCCCTTGAACAGGGCCGGCAGTTCTTGCGGGTAGATCGAGTGCGTTTGCAGTTCGCCGCAATCCACGGCCACGTCGATCAACACCGGGTGCGACAGCCGATCGTAGAGCGCGGCGACCTTGGCGTCGATCTCTTCCTCGGGGGCCACGTACTCGCTGCTGCCGTCGGTCAGCTCGGCGAGCTTGTCCAACAGGTGCGCGTTGACGTCGTGCCCCATGCCCATCACGAAGATCTGCGTGGGACAGGGCTCGACCTTCTCGACCCCTTCGAGGATCTTTTCCGGCACCAGCTCTCCGGCGGTCGGCGTGCCGTCGGTCAGGAAGATGGTGATTTGCGGCCGGCCCGGTTGCGGTTTTCCGCCGAGGACCTTCTCCAGCGCACCGCTGATATTGGTGAGTCCCCTGGCCACCACGTTTTCGATGAACTCTTCGGCGGCGGCCAGCGTTTCTTTGGAACCGGCGACCGGCTCGTCGCGGAAGCTGACCACCTCGGTGCCGAAAGTGACCACGTTGAAGCGGTCGCCCGGATTGAGCTGGCCGAGGCAGTACTCGATGGCCAGTCGGGCCTGTTCGATCTTCTCGCCGCGCATCGATCCGCTCGTGTCGAGCACGAAGATCACGTCCTTGTCCATGGCCGCCTCTTCCTTTTCGCCGCCGGTCGGATTGCCCAGCAGCATGAAGTACCCGTCCTCGTCCTCTTCGGTCCGATAGGCCAGCACCCGCAATCCCAGATCGTCCTTGTCGGCGACCCAGCAGAGGCGGAAATCGTCTTCGCCCGCGTAGTCGTCGGCCTTGACCCGCGCGGTCGCCTCATAGAGGCCCTCGCGCTGGATCGCGGCCTCGTGCGTGGGGCTGAACAGGGCTCGAAGAGGAATCCGATCCCTGCTGCCGACCGTGACGGCCATCGACAGCCGGGCGACCGGTCCGGCGGCAAACGCCGTGGCCGGCGTCGGACACTTGAGCGTCCAGACGCCCGAGTTGTCCTGAACCTTCTGCTTGAACTCCACGACGATCTCGACCTTGTCCTGCAACTCGAACGCGGGAATCAGCAGCGCCGGTCGGCCGCTGTAGGCGAGGATTTGCACCGAGTCAAGACCTCGGGCCAGCGTCTCGTAAACCGGCTGGGCCTCATCCGCGTCGAGGAACCGGGTGCCCGGCAGGATCGCATGGTCCCGGTTGGGAATGCCGGCGGCGATCACCACGCCCTGCTCCGACGTCCCTTCCGGCAGCGGGATGAGGCATACGGTCTGCACCGCCTTTTCCGGCCCGGCTACGGTCTCCTGGATCTTGGTGGCCGCAAAGCCGTCGTCGACCGTAGCCGTGATCGTGCTGTAACGGATCGAGTAGAACGGCTGCTGAACGTTCTCGTCGCGGACGAACGTGCCGTCCTCCATCTTGCCGGCGAAGAAGATCGGTCCGGCCTGCGCGGCCGCCGGCAAGAGCGCCAGCAGACCGGCGACGAGAAGGATCAGAAGGATTGGCGCCGCGGCGCCCGAGCGTTTGGGTGATTTGCGACTCATGACCAGGTTTCCTTTCGTTACTCCTTGTTAAGGGTAGGTTAAACGTGGGCCGTCGAAAAAGGGGACAGGCACCGGGCCGCCATCATTTCTCGCAACTGCAGAACCGAAACGCGGCCCGGAGCCAGTCCCCATTTTCGACTCGCCGTTGACAGTTCGCGTTCGCATCATAGCGATTCCAGTGTTCGCAGGGCCGCGAGCACGGCCTGGTTGTTCGGATCGCGCCCGGCCAATTCCGTGTAGAACGCTTGAAGCGGTTCTTTCATCCCGGCGGCGATCAATCGGTCCATCTTGTCCAAGTCGTTGAGGTCGAGATTCGCCCGTTTCCGCCACAGCCGCAAGCCGTCGTCTCTCGCGCCGTTCTCTGCCGCCAGGGCGGCCAGGTTTGCGAACCACGACTGGAATTCGTCGAGGTGCAGATTGGTCCGCACGCGTTCGAGTACACTCTCCGCCGATTTCCAGTCGCCCACTTCTCGATAGGCTTCCAGCAACGGGCGCGCCGGCTCGGCAAGCACCGGCGGAGCGTGCCAGCGCCGAAAAGCGTCTTCCAGCAACGGGACGGCTCGCCGGGCGTGCCCTCCTCTTCTCAACTCTTCACCGACCACGCAAGGACGGGTCGGATGCGCGTCGGGACCGGCCAGCTTCACGGCCTTCGACCAAAGCCATTCCTCGGTTCCGGCCGTGCGAGCCTTCGTCCAAAGGGCCCGCAACACCCTCTCTTCCTGATAGCCGTAGGTTTCCCGGTCCTCGAGGAATCGCCACAGTTCGGGATCGTCGGCCGCGAACGTCACCTGGTTCTCCGCGTCGAGCTTCAGGAGCCAATAGATCAGCGGCGAGTTAACATCGTAGTTCGGTGCGATGCGGCGGAGTTCCGCTCGCAGCAAGCCGGCCGCGTCGTCGTATCGCTCGCACGATTCGATCAAGAAGCGGGCAAACTCCACGACGGCCATGCGCCGATAGTCGTCCGGCGGCAACGCCAGGGCCGTTCGAAAGGCGTCCTCGGCCTTCTGGAGTTCCTTGCGGCCGGCGTAGTACGACGCGCGGCGGAGCCAGTATTGCACCGAGTCCTTGTTCTCTTCCTCGGCTTTCTTGATGCGGCCTTCGATGACCCGCTGCCCGCTGGCACTCTGAACCTCTCCGGCGAAACGGACCGTACTCAGATCGCTCAAATCCGCGTCGGGGCCGAGCAGTTCCTCGACGAGCTTTTGCGCCCGATCGAGTTCCCCCGCCTCTTTGCAGCTTGCCGCCAGTTCGGCCTTGGTCCAGTCCCGCACCAGTTTTTCCCATCCGGCCTCGGAGAGCGCCATGCTGCACCGCCAACTCATGGCCTTTCGATCGTAGTCGGCGATGGGCAGCGAGAGAGAATGGTCGAACAGCCGGATCGCCTCGGCGTGATGTCCCTTGGCGGCCAGCGCACCGCCGACGTCGTAAGCATCGACGGCGAACCGCGGCCGGGCCACCTCGCCCAACCACGCAATGCTGGGCCGCTCTTCCCCCGTGCGCAGGTTTTCGCAGAGGACCCGTACGGCCTCGACGTACCGAAAGACCAACTGGCCGTCGGCGGGGTCCGTGCGGATCTCGGCCCGCAGTTCCTCCACCAGCGGTGCGATCTTCTCCCGATCGCAAAGGACCCGGTAGTAGTAGCGGTACCAGGTTCGCCAATCGGCCTGATATCGCGTCTTCAGCCACGCCTCCAGCCCGGCCCGATCTCCCGTTTCCCACCAGTGCCATTGATACTGGTGAAAGTTGGCCGGGCAGAACTGGGGATACGCTTCCAGGAACTCGTGCAGACTCTCCCAAAGCCTGAACCGGATCAGCGTGTCGGCCAGATACTCCTTGTCCCACCACTGCAGTTCGAGTTCGCAGAACCGGCGAACGAGCGCGGGCACCCGATCTGCATGGCCCGCTCGATAGAATACGTCCAGCGCCGTGAACAGGGTGCGCAATTCGGCGTCGTCGACTTGGCCGGCCAGCTCGTTCGACCAGTCGATCACGTCGCGCTCGGCGAGCTTCTCGATCACCTCCCGCCGCACCTCCCACCAGTCGGTGTACTCGGCCCGCGCCGGCGCCGCTGCAACGAACGACGCCAGCGCGACGAGGCCGACCATTGGAAAACCGAGCCTTCTCCTGGAAACGCACATCTTTACTCCCCCTTGACCAGGATGTTCCGCCCGTCGACGTGCAGCACGATCTCGCCGGACATCGACAGGGTCCCTTGGCGGTTCTCGGCGACCAGCCGCTCGAGCAACTGCCGGAACTCGGGCGAACCGGCGACGACGGTCTGGTCGGGTTCGCCGCCGTTTCGATTGTTGATGGCGTTGCCGTCGATCCAGCGGTTCCCCCGCTGGAAGAACGCCCGGTCGTTGATCTGCTGCACTTCCGTGATCTGCACCCGGTTCATGTTGGCGTCCCAATGATAGTTGCGGCGATTCTCGTAGAACTGCGATTGCTGGAACGTGCCGTTGACGGCCTGGTTGACGGCCCCGACGCCGACGCGGGTATTCTGGGCGCGATCGACGAAGTTGCCGTTGGCCTCGCGAAGGATCTCGTTTCGCGTTGTCAGGTCCGTGCCCTCCTTGGCGAGGAAGGCCGTGTACTCGGTGAGAATCCCGAACTTGACCGAGAGGCGGACGATCTCGTCGACCAGTTCCTTCATCTTCGGATCGTTGGCGGCGCTGGCCGCGACCACCGACGTGCCCGTGTCCGATTCGGCCCCCGCCTGGCGGATCTCCTCGATCAGCAGGGCGATCTTCCGGCTGGCCCACAGACGCGGCACGAAGCCGTTCTTCGTGGTCGACTTGTCGAGATTGAACTTGAACTGGAAGCTCTTCGGCTTGCCCTGGAAATCGCCGTCCAAGCGGAACCGCAGCGACTCTTCTCCGGAATACTTGCCCAGGACCACGAGCTTGTCGCCCTCGAACAGGTCCGGCACGGTCGACGGCAGCAGGTCGCCGACGCGCCGCGTGTTGACCACGCCGTCGGGATCGATCACCGCCAGGTCGGGCTCGGAGAGAATCGGCCCGTACAACCGCCGATAAACCTGCGAGACCTTGGCCTCGATCTCCTCGTTCGGCAGCACGTAGGTGCTCACGGCCCGGCTGTTTCTGGCCAGGTGGTCCAGCAGCGGGACGTTCACGTCGTAGCCCACGCCGAAGGTGAATAGGCGGCGGCCGTGCTTGTTGACCTTCTCCACGGCGTCGCGGATGGCCACTTCGCTGCGCACGCCGACCGTGGGCAGCCCGTCGGTCAGAAAGAGCACGATCGGCAGCATGCCCTCGATCGGCTTCGGCCGCAGCGCTTCGATCAACGTGTCGTGGATGTTCGTGCCGCCGCCGGAGGCGAGCCGGCGGACGTAGTGCCGGGCCTGCTCGGCGTTCTGCTTGTTTCGCACGACCGGGGCGGGAGCGAAGCCGGCGATCGAGTCGGAATAGTCGATCACGTTGAAGGCCTCGCCGTCGAGCAGCCCGTCGATCACCTGCACGGCGGCGGCCTTGGCCTGCTCGATTTTCTCGCCGGCCATCGAGCCGCTGCGATCGATGACGATGGTCACTTCACGTTTGACCTTCGGACGGCCGTCCTCGTCGGTGGCGAACTTCGTGACCGGCAGTCCGGCCAGCAGCAGGAAATAGCCGCCGTCGGTTTCCGGATCGGGATACGCGAACAGCGACGCGGTCACGCCCCCGTCGAGGTCCTGGAGAAAGGAGACCTGCAACGGGCCGGGCTCGCTCATCCCTTCCTTGCCGATCGAAAGCGACGCCGTGTGGTCGTCCGTCCGCTCGAACTCGATCTCGTGGCTGGGTGAATAGACGGTCGAAATCGGCCGCTGGGACTTGATCCTCATCGACACTTCCCAGGGGACTTTGTAGTCGATCGATTCGGTCCGCGGCAGCACGTAATCGATTCGGGCCCCGTCCGCCGTGAGCAGGTGCTCGTACGTCAGGCGGATCTTCTGGGTGCCGTGGGCCTCGACGGGAAACACGCTCGAACGAATCAGGTTGTATCCGGCGAACTCCAGAAGCGCCGGGTCCTTGATCTTGGCCACGATCGACTTGTACGTGGCTGCGGCCTCCTCTTTGGGCAGCAGTTCGGCGGTCGGTTCCTTGCCCGGCCCGCTGAAGGCGAAACTGCGGATGGCGGCCCCCTCGGGCACCGGAACGAGCAACTCGGCCTCGAGTCGCGAACCGGTCGGGTTCTTCAGGTCGATGTCCATGGTCGTGGTGGCCCCCTGTTCGAGGATCACCACGCCGACCTTTACGCCGGTGATTTCGATCTGCTGGCTGCGATCGACGGCGAACGACCGCGACTGCGGCACGATCACGTTCGACGAGATCGCCCGGATGTAGTGCGTTTGGGCACCGGCCCATGACGCGGACCACAAGACCACGGCGGCCAGGGACACCGGCAAAACGCGACTTCCAAGGTACATGTTCCATCTCCTTCTGCTCGTGGGGAACTTCGGATCGGACGGTCGAAAAGACAATCTCCCGCCGCGTATTATTGTCGCAGAAAACGACCCCCCAGTTGGTAACTAGTTTGTAACGAACGGGTCGGTCGTTCCGCGGGCAAGCGTTTCCGCCGTTGCACCGCCGGTGTGGCCGAAAGAGATAGCCGCAAAGTACGGGACGGTCCCGCTCGGCCCGCGGGCTATTCAGGCCGGCGGC
>DATLAN010000394.1:0-4738 GCA_035527455.1 Thermoguttaceae bacterium | reverse complement strand
GATCATTCTGGTCGGTGTGGTGGTCCTCATCGGACTACTGCTGTACGGTACCCATGCGATCAGTTACATCCGCACGTCGGCCGGTTACGTGGCCGACTCGGTCCGCGAGGCGGTGCCGATCGGGTTCGAGATCGATCGCGCCAAAGGCATGATCGAGGACCTCGAGCCCGAAGTACGCAAGAACATGCAGGCGATTGCCAAGGAGGAGGTCGAACTGAGGCGTCTGGAAGAGCAGATCGAAGGGACCGAAGCGAGGCTCGGCAAAGAGAAGGACCACCTGATGCGGCTGCAATCGGACCTGGCCACCGGCAAGGACCTGTTCCAATACGTCGGCCGCAGCTACACGGCCGACCAGGTCAAGGCCGATCTGGTCAACCGGTTCCAGCGGTATCGGACGGGCGACGAGACGCTCGCGAGCCTGCGGCAGATTCACGCGGCCCGGCAGAAGAGCCTCGAGGCCGCCCGGCGAAAGCTCGAGGGCATGTTGGCGGCGAAACGGCAATTGGAGGTCGAAATCGAGAACCTGGCGGCCCAGCAGAAGATGATCGCCGCCACTCGGGCCGGCAGCCAGTACCAGTTCGACGACAGCCGGCTGGGCCGGGTGAAGCAATTGGTCTGCGATTTGCGGACCCGGCTGGAAGTGGACGCCACGTTGGCCGAGGCCGAAAGCCAGTTCCACGACGGAATCCCCCTGGATGAAGTCGATCCGGAGGACGTCGTCGATCAGGTCACCAGGTACTTCCAGACCGAAGCGCCCCCCGTCGAAGCGATCGCAGTCGAGACGATCGCGGAAACCAAGTGACTGTTCTGCCAACCACGATCCCGATACGATGATCCCGATACCATGTTCCAGCCGGCGACCAGATTTCGGGGACTGAGCGTGATGGACTTCCACGGCGCACGACAGAGCGAGCGGTTCATGTTGTGGGTGGACGCGGTGGGCGGATTCTGGGTCTGTACGGGCGATGCGCTGGTCCTCGGCCAGCCGGTCCACAGCGGGCCGGTGGATATCCCCATCCTCGGCGACATTTCCGGACGGCACGCCCGAATCCGCCGCGATGAAGAGGGATACCTGATCGAGGCGATCCGGGAGGTCCGGCTGGACGGGCGCAAAGTGGACAAGATGGACGTGCTGGCCGACGGCAGCGAGATCACGCTGGGCGAAGCCGTGCGGCTGGTGTTTCGCCGTCCGCACGCCCTCAGCGCCACCGCCCGGCTCGATTTCCTCAGCCATCACCGCACGCAGCCTTCCGCCGACGCGGTGCTGTTGATGGCCGATGCGTTGATCCTCGGGCCGAATCCCCGCAGCCACGTGGTCTGCCGGGATTGGCCCCGGGAATTGGTCCTGTGCCGACACGAAGGGCGGCTTCTCTGCCGGACCGCAGGGCCGCTGGAAATCGACGGAACCACGTACAAAGACCGGGGCTACGTGACGCCGAATTCGCGAGTCGAGGGCAAAGGTTTTTCGTTCAGTTTGGAGGAAATCGGCGGATAGTAGCCGTCTCGCTCCGCGAGACGAAGCTCCATCTTGCGGAGCAAGATGGCTACATTGGACCCTGGGAATAACCCGGCCGCCCGTGATAGAATGGGGAGCGGACCGATGCAACGACAGGTGGCTGCCGTGAGAGCGAACCAACCCAATGCGAAGGAACCCTCCGCCGGCGAAACGGACGGGGCCGCTGCGCCGGAGCGTTCGCCGTCGAAGTTCGTCTATCCGGGCGGTTCCCGGCCGCTGGAGGGATACACGATCAAACGGGGCGTCGGACAGGGCGGTTTCGGCGAGATCTACTACGCGGTGAGCGACGCCGGCAAGGAGGTCGCGCTGAAGTTGATCCGTCGCAATCTCGACATCGAGCTGCGCGGAATCCGCCAGTGCCTGAACCTGAAACACCCCAATCTGCTGGCCCTGTTCGACATCCGCCAGGACGATCAGGATGCCACCTGGGTCGTGATGGAGTACGTCGCCGGCGAGTGCCTGGAAGACGCGATCATCGCCCATCCCCGGGGCATGACCGCCCAGCAGACCTTGGCCTGGTTTCACGGCATCGCGGCGGGTGTGGCCTATCTGCACGACCGGGGCGTCGTCCACCGCGATCTCAAGCCGGCCAACATCTTCTCCGACGAAGGCGTCGTCAAGGTGGGCGACTACGGGCTGTCGAAATTCATCTCCTGCAGCCGCCGCAGCGGGCAGACCGAAAGCGTCGGCACCGTCCACTACATGGCCCCGGAAGTCGCCAACGGGCGCTACGGCAAGGAGATCGACGTCTACGCACTCGGCGTGATGCTCTACGAGATGCTCACCGGACGCGTGCCCTTCGAGGGGGAAAGCGTCGGCGAGGTGCTCATGAAACACCTCACCGCCGAGCCGGACGTGTCGATGCTGGCCGAGCCGTATCGCAGCGTCGTCGCCAGGGCGCTGGAAAAGGACCCGGCCAGGCGGTTCTCCTCCGTGCCGGAGATGCTCGCCGCGTTGCCGCAGCCCGCCCAAGCGCTGCCGGGGACCGGACGATTGCCGTTGGGGAGTTCGGAGAGTTTCCAGAGTGATGCGAAGCCGCAAGCGGCGGGAGGAAAGCCCGTGCTTGCTGCAGTGCGTGAAACATGGACCAGCATGCACGCCGCGTGGAGCGAAGCGAATCTCCATCCCGTGCTGAAGGTCATCCTGCCGTTGGCCGGAGCGTTCTTGCTGGTTCTGGGCACGCTTTTCATGCTCGTCTTGTTGGCCGGGATCGGGGGCGCCTTGCTGCCGCTGGTGCTGGCGTTGATGCTCGCGTACGGGGCGTACCACTTGGCGCGGTTGATCGTCGCCTGGGCCCATTCTCCCGACCGTGTCGCCGGGCATCGGATCGTCCCGCCAAGGCCCGGCCCGTCATCGCCACCGGCCGCTTCCGGCGAAACCGCAACGCTGCCTCACCACGGCCCGGAGTTCGCGCACACGGCCAAATTGTACGACAAACGCCCGAAATACGTCCCGCGACTCCCCGAGCGAACGCCGCGGGAACGGTTCACCGAGCTGATCGGCTCGATGCTGGTGACCGTCCCGATCGTTGCGACCGTGTGCGTCGTGATGGTCTTGATCTACACGTTTTTCGGCTATACGTTCGGCACGGAACCTACGCCGGGACAGTGTGCCTGGCTGGCGTTGATGGGCATCATGGGGACCTGGGCCGTGTTGATTCCGTCGAAGTTCTGGGAGGGCACGGGAGGCGAAACGACGCTGCGCCGCTTCCTCATGATGGTCGTGGGACTCGGTCTGGGGGCGATGGCCTACGGCACGGCCGCCGTGCTGATGACCGATTTGCCCGTCAACCTCGCGCTGCATACGAGATTCCCGTTTTTCGGTCACCAGTGGCCCTCGGGTTTCTACGCGACCGACGGCCGGCCGATGGTGATGGCTTACATGGCCTGCTTCGGCACGTTGTTCCTGTTGCTCCGCTGGTGGCTCCAGGCCAATCCGCGGCGTCGGGTACGGCTGAGCCTTTGGTCGTTGCTGGTCAGCGTGGTGACGGCCTGGGTGGTGGCCGGCCTCTGGAGTTTCCCGCAACCGTGGCTGATCATGGTCGCCGGGACGATCTCCATTTCCGTCCAAATGGCCAGTCCGTGGATTCACCCCGGCAAGCGATATCGACGGGAGACGGCTTAGACTCCGCGCAGAAACAACCTGTACATTTTTCAGCGAGGGTGGCACGCCCTGAGGAACGAAGGGCGTGGAAAACCTGCCAAACCACGCCCTTCGTTCCTCAGGGCGTGCCACCCAATTGGACAAGTCGTTTCTGCGCGGAACTTTGGGAGATTGACATGTCTACGAGTATCCTGGGGTGGGCGTTGATCGCCGCGTTGGCTGCCGGGCTGGTGGCGGCGATCGTGGCTTTGCTGGCCTATCCGAAGACTCGCATGTTCGGGGCAATACTCCTGTCGGTCGGTCTGGCCGTGTTGGTGGTCGGCGCGCCGGCAGTCTATTTACTCTTGGCGAGACAGACCGCCCAGACAGAGAGGCAGCACGCCCGGGCGGAGCAGATGGAGACACAGCGAGTCCTGGTCGAAAGCCCGAAAGACCCGGCGGCAACAACCATGGATGAGGCGACTCCCGCCGAGACCGTCGCGCCGGCAACTGTCCCCGACTGGCTCGGCATCGCGCCGCGGCAGGTGGGCGACGTGTATCAAGTGGCCGTCAAGACCGACCCACGAGCGACCCGGGAAGAATGCGAGAGCGAGCTGCCCGGCCTCATCGGCGCCGCCGTCGAAGAGTACGCCCGGACGAAACTCGGTCGGCCTGCGCAAATCGCCCGGGAAGCAGAACTGCCCTGGAGCGACGCTCGCCAACTCATCAAAGAACAATGGGCCGAGCCGGTCGCCACCTCGTTCGGCCAGTGGACGGAGCTGCACGTACGGCTGGAATTCGACGCGACGGTCAAGGGGCTGATCGAGCAGGAGTGCGATCAAGCGGTCGTCGTCGGGCGGCTCGGGTACGTCGGCACGGGTCTGGCCGCGGTGCTGGCCCTGTTGGGCGTGCTGTACGCCTCGTTGAAAATCGATCTTGCCACCGCCGGGAGGCACAGGGCCCGCTTGACGTGCGGCGCCATCGCGGTCGCCGTGGCGGTGGTCGCGGTGACGTACGGTGCAGCGTTGTTGCTGCAGACGGAGGCCACGGCGACCACCCCCGAGATCGCTCCCCATGAAGACTCGTTGGAACCACCGCCTTCCTTTCAATAACGCTTTGCGATAAGCTGGAGGCGACGTT
>DATLAN010000393.1:0-15026 GCA_035527455.1 Thermoguttaceae bacterium | reverse complement strand
TACTTGCGCGCGTTTGCCACCGAGCACGAGGACCAGACGGCACGGTCGATGCTCGACGCCGTCGAAGGCAACTCGAACTGAAGGCGGTGGCAGCTGCTCTTTCAGCCCCGAAGGGGCAAAATGTGGCAGCCCGGGGCAACGCCCCGGGTAAGGGGTCGCCCGAATGGACGCAGCCCTGAAAGGGCGTCATTGGCTGTTGCAGGACGGCCAATCTCGCCCTTTCAGGGCTGGATTCTCGTGGCTGCTTCCTTTCCCGGGGCGTTGCCCCGGGCTGTCCTATGGCGCCCCTTCGGGGCTGACCGCAAGGTTGGCCGATCTCGTTCCCGGGGCGTTGCCCCGGGCTATGTTGCTAAACTCTGGGGTGGCACGCCCTGAGGAACGAAGGGCGTGTTTTCCCGACGTTCCCGTTCAGAAGATCAGAATCAGCAGCACGACGAGCAGGACCAATCCCACGCCGCCGCCGATCAGCAGATAGGGGAGCGGGAAACCGGCCGAACGGCTTTCCAACGCCGCGATCACCTCGTCCATCGACTGGTAGCGGTCTTGCGGAAGCTTGGCGGCCATCTTCTGGAAAACGTGGTCGATCGACCCGGGCACGTCGGCGCGGACGTCGCGCATCGAGGGGACGGGATGATCGCGGTGGGCAATCACCTTCTGCACCAGCGAGCCGAAAGGATACGGCACGTGGCCGGTGATCAGGCGATACATCGTGCAGCCCAGCGCGTAGATGTCCGAACGATGATCCGCACTGTGGGCGTCGATGGCCTGTTCCGGAGCCAGGTAGTCGGCCGTGCCCATGGTCTGGCCCGAGCGAGTCAGCGTGTCGTGAAGGCTGTCCTGGGAGTCCTCGGCCGCATCGGCCCGGGCCAGCAGCATGTTCGAGACTTTCACCGTGCCGTCTTCGTCCAGGAGGATGTTGCCCGGCTTGACGTCCCGGTGGTAAAACCCCTGTTCGTGCAGGTATTTCAGTCCACGGGCCGCCTGGATCGTGTAGCCGATCGCCTGCTCGGGACTCAACGGGCCGCGTTCTCGCACCAACGTCAGCAGATCGGTCCCGTGGACGTAGTGCGTCACCAGGAAGTGGACGCCCTGCTGCTGACCGGCGTCGATCGCCGAGACGACGTTCGGATGGTTCAGCCGGGCGGTGATCTTGATTTCGCGTCGGAACCGCTTGACCAGTTCCGAAGAGTCGGAAGCCCCCGGCGGCATCGTCTTGAGCGTGACCAGCTTATTGAGCCGCAGGTGCTTCGCCTTCCAGATGGCCCCGGTGCCGCCGCCGCCGGTCAGTTCGAGCAACTGGTACTCGCCGAAGGTGGACTGGTCGCCTTTGCCCATCGCCGCACTTTCCGAGGAACCGGCCTTCGCTTCGGCCCGGCGGGCGAGCATCGAACGCAACGCTTCGTCGTAGGCCCTCTTGCTCTGGCGATCGAGCAAGCCGACGCGGGCCGCCGCCAATCGATTGAGAATCTTCTCGGCCGCCTTGGCGTGCGCGCCGGCGGCGAACGACTTCACGTGGGCCATCCGCTGGTCGCACGCGTTGGAAATCACGTCGGCGTCGCCTTCGTACAGCTTCAGACCCAACAGCCGATAATGGTTCGGCGGCTGTTCCTCCGGCGGAATGCCGAGCCACTTGTGGTAAGGGTTGAATTTCTCGGGCATTGGGCGGGCGGTGGTGGGGCGGTTTTCAGTTGTCAGTTATTAGTTGTCAGTTGTCAGTTTTCAGTTGTCAGTAATCATTTTTCGGTGGTCGTTTGTTGGGGAGGATTGCTGAGAAACGGAAGGGTTTCAATCGGAGCCGAACGCCCGCCGACTGCGGTCGGCGGGGTCTCACCCCCCGGAACGCAGTCCGGGGGCGTTTGTTTCGTCGTTCTCGCGTTCCCTTCGCCAAACCCCGTCAACACCCCCGTCACTGACAACTGACAACTGACAACTGACAACTCAAAACTGACAACTGACAACTGAAAACTGACAACTGACAACTCTCATTCGACCGTTGGCCGTCCGTCGGCCAGCCAGTCGAGGAAACCGGCCAACTCGGGTGAGCGGCTCTCGCGGACCTTCGGCACCGTCGGCCCTTCGACCTCGACCAGCCACTGGAGGAACTCCTCGCGGACCTCGTCCTCTTCCTCCGGCTCGGCGGCCTCGGCGTCCATCAGCGGCTCCAGCGACCAGGCCACGTCGACCGCGTTCTGGAACCGCTCGGAGGGCGACTTCGCCAGCATGGACTCGACCGTCTCGACAAGTTGCGGCGGAATGCCTTCGACCTTCTCGGCCAACGGGGCCGGCGTCTCGGCCGCGTGGCGCATCACCATGCGGATGGGATTCTTCTCCACGAACGGCGGCTTGCCCGTCAGGCATTCGTACGTCGTGCAACCCAGCGAGTAGATGTCGCTGCGATGGTCGGCCGTGTGGGCGTCCTGGGCCTGTTCCGGGGCCATGTAGTCGAAGGTGCCGATCACCGCGTCGGTGATCGTGACCTGCCGATCTTCCGGCAAGAAGACCTGTCCCAACGCGTCGCGGACGGCGCCCAGTTCCATGATCTTCAGCGTTCCGCCTTCGGTGATCCACATGTTACTCGGGCAGACGTCGCGATGGACGAGCCCTTTCTCGTGGATGTGGGCAAGTCCCAACGCGGCCTGGCGCATCAGCCGGCACGTCTCCTCGCAGGACAGCGGGCCCTCGCGGTCGAGGCGGTCCCGGAGCGTCTCGCCCTTGAGGTCCTCGAACGCCAGGTAGTAGACGCCGCCGGCCACGCCGATCTGGAACGTCCGCATCAGATTCGGGTGTTCCAACTCGACGTTGGCGCGGCACTCGCGCTGCATTCGGGCGACCTTTTCGGGGTCGTCCTTCAGCGAGCTGGGAAAGACCTTCAAGCTGACCGGCTGGTCGAGTTCCTCGTGGACCGCCCGATAGATGTTCCCCAGGCGGCCGGCGGCCAGCCGCTGGAACACCCTGTACGGCCCGAGCAGGAACGGCCCGGTATGACCCGCCCGCAATGCGTCGCCCTGGAACTCCGTGAGCAGTTGCTGCTCGACCAGCCAGCCGATCAGTTCGTCGCCGGGAGCGTCTTCGGCGGCGCCGGTTTCGTCCTGCCATCGGCGGATCTGCTCTTCGGTCTGCTCGTCGGTCATAAGCTGGCTGTCGACGAGTTGCCGGCGGAGCTGATCGAGGTCGCTCATGTCGTCATGCTCCCGTCACGCTGAAGTGTAGGTTTCTCAAGGCGCAAGACCGCATGAATGCGGTCACTACGAACGAGGCGGTCGCTTCGAACGAGGTTGTGCGGCCGCACGCGTCGATTGAAGTATAGCTCTAGCGGCGAAGCGCTGCAAGAGGTCGGGCCGTACGATCTGCCCCGATGGTGGACGGAGAAGCGGCGGCGTGTTAGGATAGCCGGTGCTGGAAGCCTGGAAGCCTGGATCGAGTCCAAGGGCACAATGCAAAGGAGTCGGCATGATGAAGCGAGAGAGGGTCACCCGTCGCGAGTTCCACAAGGCCGGTTCGCTGATGGTGGCCGCCGCGGCGACCGGGGCCGCCGGGAAGGCCGTTGCGGCGGAGATCGCGCCCGAGCCGAAATTGGATCCCCAACAGGTCCTCGGCTACAACGCGAAGATGGGCTATCGGCGATTGGGCAAGACGAACCTCTGGATCTCGGAACTCGGCCTCGGCGGCCACTGTCCCCAGATTCCTCAAAACCCCAGTGCCCTGGACAATCCCGACGAAATCGTGGCCAACCGCAGGGAGGTCCTCGCCAGGGCACACGAACTGGGCGTCAACTTCGTCGATACCGACATGGCCAAGGAGTGCCGAATCTACGGACAAGCGCTGAAGGAACTGAAGCTCCGCGAGAAGTTCCACATCAGCTTCGACAGTTGGGCGACCGGGTTTCCCGAAGAACGCCGCCAGGAGGGCGAATCGCTCCAGCAGCACTGGCTCCGGCTCGTCGACAATCGGCTTCGCGACTATCACACCGACTATCTCGACGTCTGGCGTCCGGTAAGCTGCACGCAGCTCGACGAGATGGTCGCGGCCTTCGAGGTCATGCACAAGGCAGGCAAGGTCCGCTTCCTCGGCGTCTCGAACCACAACCCCGAGAAGATCCAAGAGATCGCGGCCCACCCCAGCGGCAAGATCAGCATGGTGCTGTTTCCCTATTTCACCATGACCCAAGAGACCGAGAGCGGCGCGTTGGCCGCGTGCAAGCGGCAGGACCTGGGCGTGGTCGCCATCAAGCCGCTCTCGGCCGGCTTCCTGGCCGAAGGCGGCACGGTGAAGCATCTCAAGAAAGTCCTCTCGACGCCCCATCTCTCGGCCGCCATCCCGGGCGTGAAGAACGTCGAGCAGATCGAGGAGAACGTCCGGGCCTCGTACACCCGCGACGTGGCCTTGACCGCAGAGGACCTGCAAGAGCTGGCCGCCCGGACGCGAGGGCTTTTCGATCGGCTTCCGCCGCAGTACCAGTGGTTGCGCAAGTGGGAATACGTATAGAAGGAGTCCGATGAAAGGCTACTTGCGCGCGACGATCGCCATGCTCCTGACGATCGCGACCGGTGTCGGGATCTGGCACTTCGCCGGCTCAGGCGGCGTTTCTCAGGAGAAAGTCCGAACCAGCAATGGCGGCGGCTCTTGTCGCATCGACACGGCACCTGGTTCGGCCGAAACTCCCGGTGCACTGCCGCCTACGACGGAGCCGCAGGTCGAGGTGAAGTCGAACGACGCCTGCTACGTCTGCCACATGCCGTTCCTCCAGGAGAAGCTGGCCGCCGCGCACGCCAAGGCGAAGGTCTGGTGCGGCACCTGCCACGGGCCGAGCGTCCCGCATACGGAGAACGAGTACATCGGAGCCACGCCGCCGGACGTCGTCTACCCGAAGGCGGAAATCGACCCCATGTGCGGCCAGTGCCACGATCGGAAAAAACACGCCGATTTGGCGACGAAGAAGCGCTTGGCCCATTTGGCCGAAGGGCAAAAGGCCCAAGAGGCGATCAAGGGCCGCCCGATCGAGGTCGCCGGCGTCTGTACCGATTGCCACGGCCGCCATTGGATCAAGCCGAGGGAGCAGTAGCATATCGGCATGAACCTCTCCGACCGTTTTCGCGAAGCCCTCTGCTGCGCGGCCGCGTTGCACGCCGACCAGCGGCGCAAGGTGTCCGGCGTGCCCTACGTGGCGCACCTGCTGGGCGTCGCCGCGATTGCCTTGGAGTACGGGGCGGACGAGGACGAGGCGATCGCGGCGCTGTTGCACGACGCGATCGAGGACCAGGGCGGTGCGGCGACGCGCGAGGAAATCCGCCGGCGGTTCGGACGCAAGGTCGTGGAGATCGTCGACGGGTGTACCGATGCCGACACCACGCCCAAGCCCCCTTGGCGTCCGCGCAAGGAGGCCTATCTGCGGCGTCTGCGCGGGGCATCCGCTTCCGTGCGGCTGGTCTGTGGGGCCGACAAGCTGCACAACGTCCGCAGCCTGACGGCCGACTATCGCCTCCACGGCCCGACGATCTGGGAGCGTTTCCGCGGCGGCCGTGAAGGCACGTTGTGGTACCACCGGGCCGTGCTCGACGTGCTCGATCAGACGGACCGCACGCCCCTGGTCGAAGAACTCGACCGGGCCGTTTGCCGGCTCGAACGACTGGTGTCGTAGCTCAAACTGTCCCCTTTTTCCACGGTGCCGCGGTGTCGCCGCCCGAAAATGGGGACAGGCACCGTCGGCAACACGAATCACCACGGCCATACCGGTCGTCGACGGAGTCAGTCCCCATTTTCAGAGCCGGCCCCCCCTCACGGGGAATCTTCGGCCGGCGCGGGTTCAATTCGACCTTTCCGCGTGCTACACTAGCGCAGTCGCGTCAACCTGGGATGTTGGTCTAACTACAGTAGGAGCAATTCGATGTTGAGAAAAAGCTGGCTGCACGCGTTGGGAGTTTGGGCCGTGATGACCGTGATCGCCGTGGCGGCGCCGCCTCACAAGGCCCTGATCGTCGACGGTCAAAACGGTCACAAATGGGCGGAGACCTCGCCCGTCCTGAAGAAGGTGTTGGAGGAAACCGGGCTGTTCACGGTCGACGTGGCCACTTCGCCCGCGAAGGGTGAAGACATGAGCGGTTTCAAGCCGAACTTCGCCGCGTACGACGTGGTGATCAGCAATTACCAGGGCGACTCATGGCCGGAAGAAACGAACGACGCCCTGGTCGAGTACGTCAAGGGCGGCGGCGGGCTGGTGATCCATCACTTCGCCTGTGCGGCGTTTCCCAACTGGAAGCAATACAACGAGATGATCGGCCTGGGCGGCTGGGGCGGCCGCAACGAGCAGGCCGGTCCGTACGTCCGCTGGCGCGATGGACAGATCGTTCGCGACACGGCGCCCGGCCGCGGCGGCGGACACGGGCCGATGCAGCCGTTCCAGATCGTCATTCGCGAGCCGAACCATCCCATCACCAAAGGACTGCCCGAGGCCTTCATGCAGGTCCCCGACGAGCTGTACGGCTGGCTCCGCGGACCGGCCGAGAACCTGACCGTGTTGGCCACCGCGTTTGCGCCGAAGGAGTTGGGCGGCGCCGGCGAGCACGAGCCGTTGTTGTTCACCGTGAAGTACGGCGACGGCCGCGTGTTCCAGAACGCGCTGGGACACACGCCCGTAGAACTGGCGAGCGTGGCCTTCATCGCCACCTTCCAGCGCGGCGTGGAATGGGCGGCCACCGGCGAGGTCACCCAGAAAGTGCCCGACGATTTCCCCACGGCCGACAAAGCCAGCGTGCGGGAATAGCCTACTCCGGCGGGATCGGGCCAGAAAAAGGGCCTCCGTCGGGACCGTCCCCCTTTTTCGTTCCAAAACATCGTTTCGTCAGGGCGAGCCCTGACCTACTTGCCGGTGACCGCTGGGACGAGGTTGCCGTCGTCGAGCGAGACGCGCTGCTTGCCGACGACGGCCGTGTCTCCGGCGGCTTTTACCTGCGGGGCGGTGTCCGCCGTGGGGAAGTAGAAGGTGAGCGTCTTGCCGCCGAGCTTTACCGTCTGGCCTTCCGCCTTGCCGGTGGTCACCAGCATCACGTCCGCGCCGCTGGCGCCGGTGAAGTCGACCGCGAAGCAGGTGCCGTCGGCCAGCGTCAGTGAGCTGGATTGGCCGCGCGGCGAAGACCACCAGTACTTGGTCGGCCCACTCGAGACGGTTCCCCACTTGAAGTGCCGGCCGCGGCTGTTGATGCACAGGCCGCTGTCCGGCTTGGCGGCCATGTAACCTTCGGTCCGGTTGGAGAGCACGCTGATCACCGTATCGTCGGCGTCCTGCCAGCGGTTGCGCCAGGCGTAGAAGCCGCAGGACGAGTCGCGATAGCATAGCGGCAGCACGTCGGCCGGGTTCTGCTCTTTCACGTCCACCGGCCAGTTGACCAGCGCGCAGACGGCCACGTGCGGATAGCGGCTGACCGTGTCGTAGGGCGTGCCCGCCCGGGCGTCCGGCTCGAGCAGGAAGCGGTCGTAGTACCCTTTCATGGCGGCCTGCTGCGACGGCGTGACGCCGGCCAACCCGATGGCGAAGTATCCGCCGCCGCTGAGCCCCTCGCGGGACCAGACGTTGCCCCCGTACGCGCCGCGAATCGGCCAGAAGTCCGGCCGGCCGTCGCGTACGACCGTCAGGTAGATCCATTTCAGGGCCGTCATTCGGGCGTTGGGGCGCGGGACGTCGACGAAATCCTTGCCGGCGGCGTTCTTCCAGGCCTGCAGGGCGCTGAGGTAGGCGATGTGCGAGGCCATCGAGCCGGTGCCGTCGCCCTCGGCGAAGAACCCGCCGTCGCCGAAGCCCTCGCTGATGTTGCGGACCACGCTCTGTTGGGCGATGGCCAGCAGCGTGTCGATCCGCTTTTGATCGACCCATTTCTCGCCGCTTAAGGCCAACAGGGCCATCGACGCCCCGCCGATCTGCATTCCGAAGTGGTTGCTTCCCGGCGGCATGGTACCCCGGGCGAGCGATTCGAGGTCGTAGGTCTTGCCCTCGTCGCCCTCTTCGAACTCGGCGATGGCACGGCCGAACTTCTCCCGCATTGCGGCGTCCCAGCCGTCGTAGCAGAGGTCGTAACCGACGGCGTACCAGCCGAGCACCGGACCGGCCCGAAGCGCGCCGCCGGGCTGGCGGAAACTGTAGCGGTCGTCGCGGTCGCGAACTCCGGCCAGGGCCTTCTCGAAGCACTGCTTGCCGAAGTCGGCGTATTTCTTGTCGCCGGTGAGTTGGTACAACAGGCCGTAGCCCGCCGCGTGGCTCAGCGTATAGACGCCCGGCGTGTCGACCGAGGTGTTGCTGAACCCTCCGCCCATGTAGGCGTGGGTGGCCTTGCTGAAGATCGTGGTCATGGTCTGGCCGTCTTTGCCGTCGAGCAGGAATCGCAGCCGCTGGAGGATCGCCCGGCCTTCCGGGGTTTCGGCCTTCGTGCGCAACGCCGCCAGGTCGCTTCTGCGGAACAACAGCCGCGGGTGTTCGCCGGGGGCGGGCGGCTGGAAGCCTTTGACCTCGGCGAACCACGGTCGCTCGTCCGACTCCATGCGCATCACGCCCTCGGACCAGCTCCCGTCGAAGCTGCCGTCGATCGCGACGTCGGGCTTTCCGTCGATCTTGACCGTCAGCTTGTAGGTGCCCACCAACACCGCGTCGAGCAACCGGCCGTCGATATCGAAGATATAGAGGCAGGGCTCCATGTCGAGCGTTTTGGTGGGCACGGCGACGTGCGCGGTGAGCCGGTCCCCATCGGCGGCGGCCGTGTTGCCCTCGTGGGTGAAGCCCGTCTTCGAGTAGGTCTCGAACTTCTGGCTCAAGAGGCCGTGGATCGTGGAGGTCAGCTTTCCGTTTTCCAGGCCGAGCCAGAGGACCATGCACCGGCCGCCGTAGGTCGGGTCGCCGCCGACGAGCGAGCCCTGCAGCTTGCACTCGAAGGTGACCGGCTCGGGCACGACGGGTGGCTTGCCCGGCGCCGCGGTGCCCGTCACGCGGCCGCTTCGGCCGAAGTCGGCGGTCGATTCGTCCTTGGTGTTGATCGCCACGACCTTGTATTGACCTTCCATGCTATCGGCGCCTTTGAGCGCGGCGTCGACGTCGAAGACGATCGTGTATCCCTTGTGATCGCGCGGCACCCAGAGGTCGGGCGTCACGTGCAGGGTGAACCGGCCTTTCATCTTTCCGTCCCGGATGGGCATGCCGGAGAGGTCGCCGCAGTACCAGCTTCGGTTGTAGGTCTTGCCGCCCTCCCGATCCGGATCCCGCGAGCTGCCCACCGCAGCGATCCACTCTCCACCGCGATCCCGAGCGTAAAGGAACAAGGGTTTCGATCCGCCCTTGAACAGCCCGCTGAGTTGCAGCGTCCAACTCCGCTCCGCTTCCTGTGCCATGGTCGCGGTTGCCGTCCAGGTCAACACGGCCGCCGCCAGCCAGCCAAGGCAACGGTTGCTGCGCATCGTTTTCTCCTTCGGGTAGTCGATGATTGCGAAGCCGCGAGCGGCGATTGCGAAGCCGCGAGCGGCTAATCTTCGACTTGCAGCTTGATCTCGTCGGAGTTGGCTTTCAGTTCCGGGGCGTACATGGCCCAGGCCCTGGTGGGCAGGGCGCTGAACTTGCCGGGGATCTCGGCCCTCATGCGGTAGGCCACGCTGTGCTGGCCCCGGGCCAGACGCCGCACGAAGAAGACCACGCGGTTGTCGCGGAACTCCATGTAGGCGCCCAGGTCGTTGCCCGTGTAGCCGCTGCGCAAGTCGACCGGCTCGAATCCGGCGGGCTTCATGTCCTCGAAGACCAGGTACTCGTAGTCGTTCTTGCTCTCGATCTCCAGTTCGATCTCGCACAGGTCGCCGCTTTTGAGCATCTCCAGATTGGCCAACTCCTGCCGCTCGTACTTCTCCACCCGCTGGTCGACGACCTGACCGTGGGAGCCGGCCGCCTTGATCGTCTTGTCGACCTTCACGAGCTTGTAGTACTTCCGATCGACCTTGATCTCCAGGCCGGCCTTGGCGATGAAGTCCTCCAGCGTGAAGTTGGTCAGATAGCCGTTGTAGTAGAGCGGCCCGGTGCCCTGCTTCTTCAGCTCGACCTCGTGCGGGCCGGCGGCGACCTTCTCGCCGGCGAGCACGAACTTGTTGTCGAAGAGGAACAGGTTCGCGGAGGTGATCTCGACCGTCTTCTGCAGCTCGCCGTCGAGGAGGACCTGGACGGTCATCTCCGGCTTGTCCTCGCCGCTGGCGCGGATGAACTCGGCCATCGCCTCGACGCACAGCGACGTATCGCGGGTGGAGTTCCAGTAGGTGGCGTGTTTGCGGTTGTTCAGCAGGTACTTGACCAGCCGCCGGGCCACCTCGCCCTTGGGATCGGTCCGCGAGAGCAGCTTCAGGTAATAGGCGTGGGCCTCGTACTCGCTGCCGTACCAGTACCACCAGTATCCGCCCGGCAGATTCAGCCAGGCCGTCTGGTTCTCGTCGTCCTGCTGGAGGAACTGGCTGACGTTCTGCATGATCATGTCCAGTTTCTCCTGCTCGCCTTGCACCTGCAGGGCGATGCCGAACATGGCGTTGCTGTAGACGGCCAGCCTGGTGCGGTCGCGATAGAGGAAGTCCATCATCTGCTGGTTCTTCTCGCCCGCGTCGACCAACACCATGTAGACGAACGCGTCGAGGTTGTCGCACTCGGTTTTCCAGGGCTTCTTGGGCTCGGGCTTGACCAGCGCGTTCTGGAGCATCCGGACCTGCTCGTCCTGGTAGCGTTTCAGCCAGGCGACGCCCCTGTCCAACATGCCGGGCACGAGCGCGACGTCGTTCTGCCGGGCGATTTGCAGACCGTGGACCACGTAGGCGGTGGTGTGCGGCGAGCTGTGTTCGCCCCATCCCGAGAACCAGCCCCAGCCGCCGTCGCCAAGCTGCATCTCCGTGAGCCGCTCGACGCCCGCCTTGACCATCTTGGTCACTTCGGCCTGATCGAAGACCGGGTTGCGGTCGAAGCGCTGCCAGCCTTTGGCCCGCTCGCGGTCGTCGCCGATCTCCTGGGCGTTGAGGTTGGTCCGCTTCTGCCGGATCGCTTCGAGGTCCAGCCCCATGTCGATGAGGATCTTCTGCGTGATCACGGTGGGCAGGAAGCGGTTCAAGGTCTGCTCGGTGCAGCCGTAGGGGTAATCGACCATGTACGGCAGGGCGTCGACCATGGCCCCGGCCAACGTGGGCGAATAGCGGACCTCCAGCCGCGACTGCTCCGGCCGCCGCTCGGCCGGCACCGTGACGGTGAACTTGCCCGTGTCGTCCTGCGGGCGGATCGCGCCGGAGTAGGAGTCCATCTTGAGCATCCCGTGGATGTAGCACGGGAAGGTCATCTCCATGGCGTCCGATTCCTCGTCCGTGAGGGCCTTCATCCGCACGACGGCCTGGCCTTCCTTGACCACGCTTACCCGCCAATCGATGCGGGCTTCGCCGCCGGGCTCGATCTCGACGGCGCGCGGAAGCGGCTTGGTTGTCTCGAAGTCGAGTTCCAAGAACTCGGGCTGGCCTCCCCGGCCTTCGATGATTACCCCCGCCTCAGGATTCGGCCCCTGGACCTTCTCGAGCACTTGCAGACAGTCGCCCTCCAATTCCAACTCGACCCTGACTGTCTTTTTCGTCTTCAAGTAGTTGTGCACGTTGGCCGAGAGCACCACCTCGTCCTTCTCGACGAAGAACCGCGGCGCCTGCAACCGCACGATCAGGTCCTTGCGGGTGACGACGTCGGTCACGCCTTCGCCGACCTTGGTGCCGTGACCCATGCCCCAGACCTTGATCCGCCAGGTGGTCAGGTTCTCGGGCATGTCGAGTTCGACCTCGGCGGTGCCGTCTTTCTTGGTTTCCAGCGCGCCGACCCAGAGGGCCGTGTCGGCGAACTGCGTACGGACGGTGGGTTGGACGACGGCGCCGGCGTCTCCTCCGGGGGCCTCGCCTCCTTTGGCCATAGCCGCCGATGGCGCTGCGGCCATGGCCATGTCGGCCATGGGTGCGCCGGCCGCTTCCATCGGGGCCCCGTTCATGGCCATACCCTTCAAGGCGCGCTGCTGCATCATCATGCCCGGCGCCCCGCCGCCCATGCCGCCCATCCCGCCGCCTCGGGCTCGATTGACTTCCATGCCGGGACCTTCATCCATCGCGTTGAGATCATCGACGACGGTGCCTCCGAAGACGCCCAGGTCGCCCATGCCGATCGTGTTCGGCGGGATGAGGTTGCCGAAGAAGCGGGCCAGGCTGCTCTCGGTCTGGGGGTTATGGTGGCGGCGCCACTTCCAGAAAAACTCCTTGATATCCTGCACGTTCGAGCCGCCGGAGACGTACTCGACCGACTTGTCGTAGATGGCCACCACGGTCGAGCCGACGAACGGCTCGCCGAAGAAGTCCGTGAGCTTGATCTGCACCTTGGCCTTCTCGCCCGGCTTGTACGCCTCGGAGGAAGGCTCCAGGTCGACGCTCAAGACCCGTTTCTCCGGCGGGACGACGATCTCCTTGCTCTCGGTGTGGACCTTCCCGTCGGCGATGGTGACCGCCTCGACGAAGAAGTTGGGCATGTCCTTCTTGCTCACCGCGATCTCCTCGACCGTGCTCTTGCCGGTCAGGTGGAGCACCTTCGGTTCGAGGTACACCCCGTTGGTCGGCCGGCTGAACAACAGGACCGTGCTGCCGGCGCGATCGGTGTTGATCTGGAGCTTGACCTTTTCGCCGTCGGCGTATTCCCGCTTGTCGGGGATGAGTTCGATGGCGTTGTAGCGGACGTCCGAGCCGGTGAAGCCTTCGCCCATGACGGTGAACAGGTAGCCGCCCTCGATGGTGTGGTCCTTGGCGTCGGTCAGCTTGTACTGCAAGCGGTACTGCCCGGCGGCGACGGCCTTCAGCTTGATATCGGCCCGGCCTTCTTCGTTGGTGTCGAGATTCCGGAAGCCCATCTCGGTTTCGACCGGTTCGCCGTCCTTGTAGGTGATTTGCAGCATCGAGACCCGGCCCTTGCCCTGGACCGGCTTGCCGTCGAGCGTGCGGGCGTTGTAGTGCGACTGGATCACGTCGCCCACGCGATAGTAGCCCCGATCGACCCAGGCATAGACCTTGAACGGCTTGCGGGCGACCAGCACGTCGCCGGTGCCCACGATGGTGCGCCGCGACTGGTCGACCACCTCGGCGGTGATCGAGTACTTGTGGTCCTGATCGGGATGGATCGCCTTGGCCACGCCGGTGTCGATCTCGACCTTCACCGTGCCGTCGGGCCCGATCTCGACTTCACGGTCGGCGACCACCTCGGGCGGGCCCTCGCGCTGCGGCCACCAGATCGGGAAGGGACGCCGGCAGCCCCAGACCGCGAAGCCCGGGTACCAGTCGTAGTCGTACGCGAACCACCAATAGCCCGGCCCGTAGAACCAGTCCCAGGGGCAGATCGGATACCAGGGCTTCGAGAAGCTGGTCCGCATGACCTTGTACTTCACCGTGGCGTGGGTCACCGGCGAGCCGAAATAGTACTTGGCGTTGATCGTGGCGGTGATCGTCTCGCCGAGCATGACCGGCTCTTGGGGCGCGTCGATGGTCACCTCGAACTCGGGCTTCTTGTACTCTTCCACGCGGAAATTGCCGCTGCCGTAGACGTTAGTCAGCCGGCGGTTGCCGACATCCGGTTCGTTGATCCCCAGCGGTCCGCCGCGGACGATCGGAGCGGCACCGGGGGCGCCTCGATTCATGGCCGGGGCGGGAACCGGACGCGGCTCCGTTTCTCTGAATTCGCCCACGACCATCTGGTAGACGCCCAGCGGCGTGTCGGCCGGCAGTTCCAGCTCGCCCTCGAAGCCGCCGTAGGCGTCGGCCTTGATCTCCTTCTGGACGATCCGCTCGCCCTTGGGATTGCGGATCTCCAGGCCGAACGTCCGCCCGGCGAACTGCGAGACGTCCTCCTGGTCGTACTGGGCGCGACGGACCCAGAACTTGTAGTGGACCGTCTGCTCCGGCCGATAGACCGGGCGGTCGGTGATGGCGAAACACTTCACCTGGTTGTACTCGGCGTCGTAGCGCTGCGAGTACCAGACGTTGGTGAAGCCGAGATAGGCCATGCGGCCCTCCTCGGTCGTGGCGATGATCAGCCACTGGAAATCTCTCGGCTGCTGCTGCGGGTCGAGGATCACCTGGCCGTCCGGGTCGGTGTGTTCGGCGAACTGTTTGGTAATCACCTCGTACTTGCGGGGGCTGTTCTGATAGTTCGACTTGAAGCCGAAGAACTCGACGTTGGCCCCGTCGAGCGGCTTGCCGTCGATCGCGTCGGCCACGAAGTAGTAGTTCTTTTCCGAAAGCCGCTTCTTGACGATGGCCGTGTCGCTCACCCAGATGATGATGTAGTTGGTGTTGCCGCCGGGCATCTTGGCCGTCAGCAGGTAGGCGCCCGCTTTCTGAAGCTCCGTGGTCACCGTGATCCGCTTGTCGAAGTGATTTTCGCGGGGCTCGAGTTCCAGCTTCCAGTCGGCCACCTGGTCGCCGACGTACTGCTTTTGGTTCTCCTGGACCAGCAGATAGCCGATGTTGCCGATGTTGACCTTGCGGCCGTCGAGCTGGCCCGGGTTGGACTTCAGGTAGGCCTTCACGTCGTCCAGCAGCTTGCGGACGTTGATCTCGTGGGCGGTGAAGTCGACCTCGGTCCCGTTGCGGAAGCGGAACTCGACGGTGGCCCCTTTGCCGGCCGGCTGGCTGGAGATGGGCTCGAAACGGCCCCAGTTCTTGACGATCTGGTCGAGCCGTCGCTGCCAGTTCTGCCGTTGAGCATTGTTTCCGGGATACTCTTTCAGTAACCGCCGCCAGTAGTCGGCCGCCGTGGGATACTGCCGGCGGTTCTCGAAGATCCCGGCCAACTGCTCGAGCGACTGCAGGCCGTAGCCGGTCTCGGCGTCGTCGGCGATGGCCTGATAGATCTTCACGAAGTTGAACTCGTCGGGCAGCTCGAACCGCTTGATGCCGGTGGCCAGCCGGGCGATGGTTTCGTTCTCGCCCAGCGTGTGCAGGGCGTAGGTGCCGCTCTCGTCCTC
>DATLAN010000392.1:0-11883 GCA_035527455.1 Thermoguttaceae bacterium | reverse complement strand
TTCGGCCGCCGCTCACTTCCCGCTCTTGCTCCCCCAGCCGGAGAAGAGACGGCTGAAGCCGCGCCGCTTGGCCGATACGTCGGGAGCGACGGACCCGTCGCTGAGGATCGCCTCGGTCAAGGCCATGATCGACTGGGTGATAGCGGCTTTGGGGGCCTGCTCGATCAGGGGTACGCCGTTGTTGCGTACGTCGACCATGGTCCGGTAGTCGTTGGGCACTTGCCAGAAGACCTCTTTGCCGATCGTCTCTTCGGACTTCTTCAGCGTGATCTGGCCGCTTTCCAGGCCCACCCGATTCACCACGATCTTCACCTTGTCGGCCATGTTGTCCATTTCGCCGAACGACATCATCAGACGAACCACGTTTCGCAGACAAGGCAGGTCGAGCTGAGTGACCAACAGGATGTGGTCGGCCGTTTCCAGCGCGATCAGGTCGATCGCGCTGTAGCTTTTCGACAGATCGAGCACCAGGTGCGTGAAGGTGGCCTTCAGCAGCCCGATCACGCGCTGCAGATCCTGCGGCGTTACCAGACCGATGTCTTCCAACTGCACGGGCCGCGGCAGCAGATAGAGGCCCGAGGAATGTTTGGTCAACGACCGCTTCAGCAGCGAGAAGTCGAGCCGGCTGACGTTCTGGGCCACGTCGACCAGGGTATAGTCGGGAATGGTGTCGAGGAAGACGTCCGCGTCGCCCAGGCAGAGATCGAGGTCGACCAGGCCGACCGAGTTGACTTTGTCTTGGGCCAGGATGCAACCGATGTTGACCGCCAGGCTGGTCGTGCCGACTCCGCCGACGGCCCCGGCCACCGCGATCGTCTGGCATCGGCGCGATTTCTTCTCCCCAGGTCCGCCGTGGCGTTCGTTGATCCGTCCCAAGGCCCCCAGCAGGTCCTCGATGCGTACCGGTTCGGTGAGAAACTCCTTGGCCCCGGCCCGCATCGCCTGCAGAATCAGCGTCCCGTCGTTCGAGGAACTGACCACCAAGACGGAACACTTCGGCGAGGTTTCGTTCAGCCGGGCAACCAGCTCCAGGCCCTTCTTCGGGTCTTCATCGATGGCCACCAGGCCGATCTCGGGGTTGGTCTGAGCCACCACGTCGGCGAAGAACTCGTAACGGGAACACTCGGCTTCCAGCCAAATCATGTCCATGCCCAACAACATGCGCTTGAGTGCTTCGCGCTTCGAGTCGTTGGGGTCGACGATTGCCAGTCGGAGGACGTTGCTCATGGTCGTCGTTCTTCGGGGAGCCGCACTCTGGACTTCAGGCGGGCCGGTGGGGAAAAGTCCCCCAGCCGCTCTTGAAGGAGAAAATCACTACAGCAATACTACTTCACGACATCGTATCCGATCGGCCCGATCAGTCCCGACTCGGGATTCTGCGCCTCGTGGCGGGTGGTCGTCGGCGGAACTTGCCGGGCGGAAGGGATGTATCGGTTGTAGGAGACGCCCTGGTTGAGGTCGACCGGAAGTTCGAGCGGCCTCGAAGGCGGCGACCGGAGTCCGGCCGGCTGCCCAGACGGTGCCGCCGGAGGTGCCGTGGCTCTTGGGAACATGGGCGCGGAAGGCGGCGACGTGAAGCGAACCGAGTTGTCGGGCTCCGACTCCGGGATCTCCTGCGTCGGGTCGATCATCATGCCCTCGTCGGGAATCGCGGCCGGATACGGCCCCGCGCCCGGGAAAAACTGCCCGTTGGGCTCGACCATCTCAGCCGGGCCGCAATTCGGCACTTCCAGGTGGCCCCTCCAGTACAGATCCCAGTCGCCGGGCTCGGTCGTCCGTTGGCCCGGCAGACATTGAGGAACTTCGTGCGTGTCCATGGGTTCGACCAGCTCGGGCGTCACCAGGATCAGCAGCTCGACTTCGTTGGTCTGGTTCTCCACGCGCCGGAACATCGCGCCGAGGTAGGGGACCTCGCTGATCCAGGGGAGACCGCGATTCTGCGACTCGGTCCGGCTCTGCACCAATCCGGCGATGGCCAGCGTTTGGCCCGCCCCGAGTTCCACGCCCGTCTCCACCTCGCGCGTTTTCACGGCCGGAATCCCCCGCACCGCGTTGGAGTCGTCGCGTTCGCTGACCATCGCACGAACCTCCAGACGCACCCGGCCGTTGCCCAACACGATCGGCACGAAGTCGACCCGGGTGCCGAACTGTTTCCACTCGACGGCCGGTCCGGTAATTCCGCCGGCCACTTCGTAGCCGAATTCGCCGCCCACGTGGAAAAAGGCGGGCCGGCCGCTCTCGGCCACGATATTCGGTTCCGAGAGGATCTTGGCCAGCTTGTCTTCGCGCAGCGCCTCCAGCACGCCGAAGAAGGCGTTGCCGCCGTCGAAGATGCTGAATCCGAGCGTCTCTTTTCCGGTGGTGCCGACTCCGCCGCTGGCCGCGCTGGTAATGAGGCCCGCGGCCGTCGAGATGAACGCGTTCCCGTTGGTGAACTTCGCGAAGTCGAACCCCAACGCCCGCAGCTTCGTTCGCGAGACCTCGATCACCTTCACCTGCAACACCACCTGCTGCACGCCGCTGACCCGCATCTTGTTGATCACCTTGGGGTAAAACTCCTCCGCCGTGCGGACGATCAGGTCGATATCCTCCGGCTCGTCGACGTAGCCGGAGACGATCACGCCGCTGGCCACGGGCAAGATCTTCAGCGATGCGTTGGGGAACTGGGCGCGCAGCACGGCCTGCAACTCCTGGGCGTCGGCATAGACGATCACGTCGATCGTGTTGATCGTCCCATCCACGCCGAACAGGTGGATCTGGGTCACGCCGGGCGTCTTGGCCGACACCTGGATCTGGTTCGGCGCCAGCGGTTGCAGGTCCAACAGATCGGGATTGTTGACCTGGGCTTCGCGGATGTTGCCTTCGGTGGTCAGACGGCGGCTGGTATTGACCGTCATCTCCAGCCGCTCGCTGGGACGCTCCACCTTGAAGCTCAGCCCCGGCTGGCTCGATACTTGCGGGGCCTGGGCCACCCGAGGAAACGGAACCTGGGCGAGGCGCGCGCTCGCCGCGGGGGCGGCCGGCGGGACGTAGGGATACTGCTGAGCCTGTACCGAGACCGAAAACGCGGCGGTTACGACCAGAATCCCAACGGTCACAGGCGGCCAGAACGGCCGTAGAGCTTGCTTGAACATCCTTGAATTCCTTGCGACGTTTTCCGGCGTTCCCCATCCGGAAAGGTTCATCCGTGTCGTCGACGTTCCGCGTCGAGTCGGCCGGAGTCGCTTGTGGGGCCCAAACGCTCCCGGCCGTTACATAGTAGCCGTCTCGCTCCGCGAGACTATATAGTAGCCGTCTCGCTCCGCGAGACGAGGCTTCATCTCGCGGAGCGAGATGGCTACTTTCGGCTTAGCTGTCGCTACCCATCTCCTCTTCTGAGCCTTCTTCTCCTTCCGTCCCTTCCTCTTCAGGACCCTGTTCTGCTCCCGGTTCCGGCGGAGCAAGAGGATTCGTCACGCTCGAACCGGGGTCGCTGGCCGTGGCGAAACCGGCGTCGAAACCGGCTTCCTTCAATCGCCAGTACTTGCCGCCCTCGCCCGGATCCGCTTCGTCGGCCACGAGTTCCATGTCCTGGATGGTCGGTCCCATCACCAGCCGGATCTTCCAGGTCTCTTTGGCCGGCTCGGGTTCGGTGATGTCGATGTTCGGTTGGGCCAGCACGGGCTCGACGGCCTTCCGGGCTTGTCGTTTGATCAGGTCGAGCAGTCCTCCATCGACCAGCGGTTCTTCCTGCGGCGTGTCCGCGTTGCGATCGGCCGCCTCGGTGCCGTCACCCAACAGGTCGGCGAGCGACATGGCGGCGTACTCGGCCGCCTCCTTGTCGATGGGATTTCGCGGCACCAAGCGCAGTGTGCCCTCCTCGGAAGCCAGCGCCACTTTCATGGCCTGTTCGGGCGTGACCAGCAAGGAAACGGTCGCCGCCTTGATCGACGGCCGACGGTCGTCCTCCGTCGAGACGTCGCTCACGTCGTTGACGGCAAAGACCTTCACGCCCTGCAGCAGCGCCACCATCCGGGTGTCGGGGATCCCCTTGGCCGGATTGCGCGTCACGTGCCAGAAGAGGTCGACCCGGTCGTGCGGCTTGATCATGTTCGCACCGCCCGTGACGATGTCGACCCGAACCGACAGGGCGCGGTATCCTGGGGGAATGTCGATAAACGGGGTGCTCCCTTCCCCTTGGCCAAAGAGATTGCTATCGACCACCGGCAGCCCGGCCACCAGCGTCATCTTGGTCAGCCGACCCTCGATGTCTTCGATTTTCGTCAAAACCCCTTCCGGGACCTTGTCCACGGGCCAGTTTTCCAGCCGGAGCACTTCGGCCGTCAGAGGCGTCCCGGCCGGGACCTGCTGCTTGGTCACGAAGACGGTCTGCTCGTCCGCGGCGGGTGCCACCGTATCGTCTTTGTTGGACATCACCTGCGTGATGCCGATCGAGGCCACCAGGCCGCAGCCCAGCGCCAACACAAGCAAGGCTAGTGATTTCGCTCGCATGGATCTACCCAGGGGCCCTTACTTGGCTCAAAACGGGAACCGGCCGGATCGGGTCCGGCGCGGCGGAACGGGGCCTATTGCACGGTTTCTCGACGCATCACGGTACTGGCAGACAACTTCTTCCCGTCTCTGCTAAAGAACGTCGCCGGCAACCAACTTACTTGATCGAAAGGAACTTCAACGGAAACGGTCACCGGTTCGCCATAACCGGCTGAATTGGGCGGATCTGGCGTGACCGTTACAGTCGCACCCGATATGGATCCGCCTTCCAAGTACTGCTCCACGGCACCGACCACCGAGTCGGTGACCACCGAGCCTTCCCTCGGGTCGTCGAGTATCGCAAGCCGTGCTCCTTCTCTCGCCGCATTGGTCAAAATCTGCTGGACCATCACCAGTCGTCCAAACTCGATCATTCCCATGATCATCAGGAAGAAGATGGGCGCAACGATAGCGAACTCGACGGCAGCCGCCCCTCGTCGGTTTATTCGGCACGACCGAAAAACTTTCTCCAGCTTATCTCCGTTTTCAGGCGTGTTTTGCTCACCCGAGAACCGCGACCGGCAAGAGAGAATGTGCGACCTCCCGAAGCTGGGCAATCTAGGCAGTCTCATAGCAGCATTCCCGTCCAGATGAAGTAGGTGATCGTTCCCAGGGCTAACGGAATTCCATAAGGCAGCAGCAACATCGAACTCTTGCGCTCGGCGGCCAGCGTCGAGAGTTGGTTCGGGTCGCGGACGACCATGATCTCGGTAAGGATTGCCAGGAATTGGCCCTTGTGGTGCTGCCATTTCCGCCGGTACAAGACCATGCCCACGGCGATCACCCCGCCGATGACGGCCGAAAGACAGAAGGCCAGGAAGGTGTTGGTTCCCCAGATCCAGGCTCCTACTCCGGCCAGCAGCTTCACGTCGCCGGCGCCCATGCCGCCGATCGCGTAGGCCGGCATCAACAGGCCCAAGCCGACGGCCGTGCCGACCAGGCTCCAACCCAGGCCGGGCCAGCCGAAATAGACGGCACTGAAAATCCAGCCGCTGATGGCCAGCGGGAACGTGATCCAGTTGGGGACCTTCAGCCGCCATCCGTCGATCACCGCCGCCACGACCAGTACGACCGCGATCAGCCAAACGTGCCATGTTTCCGCGGGAGCACCGGAGAAGGGGTTCAGTCCGAACATGAGAATACTCTCCATCTTCAGCAGGGAGGTGTCGATTCTGCGATCCCCACGCGTGGGGTGCGTTCCAATCAGGCTCTCGCGGTCAGCAGGAAACTCAAGAATGCCCCGACTACAGCGACGAAATAGATCGCCAACTGCAGCGCTTCACTGACCATCTCAGCAGGCATCACCGGATACATGGCTCGGCTCCTTCTGCTGGTTGATTCTTGGGATGTCAAAACGGCGGACTGGTTTCTCGAGGGCCCTTCACTCGACTCGGGCAGCGTCCGCCGAAAACGTCTTTGACGACGACCGGTGTTCTTGGCGGTCCAGACGTCACCGGCTGGTCCTATCGGCTGTTGGCAGTCCGGTCGCCGTCAAGGACGGTTTGGGCAGGAAAGGCTCCTACTTGAACAAAAAGGCTCCTACTTGAACCATAGGTCAAAAAACGCCCCCTCGGCGCCAAAACTTAGGCACCGAGGGGGTTGTCCGGTCTGGCAGCGGTCACGTTCCGGCCCGGTCGTCCCGGTCCGGTCATCGCGAACCGCGCTGCATCAGGTGGCACCCAGCGAACTGGCGACGTTCTGGAACGTGGTGCTGGCCCGCGTTCCAATCGAACTGATCGCCGTCAAGCAGACGATCACGATCAGCGCCAGCATCACCGCGTACTCGACTGCGGTGGGTCCATCCTCTGAAACGAGGAACCGATGCATCTTCTTAGCAAGCAACTTCATGAGTATTCCTCCGTTCCAGGCTCAGCCCCCGGCAGTGGGGACCGACCGGAACAAAAAACTTCCGGGACCCTTCGGACACTACGTCGATCCAGGTGACCGGCGTTGGCCTGCGAACATGCCCTCCGGATTCCCAAGTTTGAAAAACAAGCCTCTTCTTCATCGCCTGCCGAACGTTTCACCCTTTCGGCAACCAGGCTGCCGGCAACTCAACGCCTGCCGGCCCTTGGCTTTGCGCCCCGGCCTTGCGACCGGTTTGCCCTTGTCGAGGATGAAGAGACTACAGGCCTCGCACGCACGCAGGAGTTTTTCCGGGCAGAAAGCTCATCGAACGTTGATCCGGTAGAAAAGGCTCCCGCGTTTCGGCGGCTTTCCGGCCGCCTCCAGAGGCCGACGTTTCTTGCCGTGCCTCTACAGTGAAACCTATGTCACGATCGGGGCTTGTCAAATTGAGAGGTTTAGAAAAAATGGAGATTTCCGGCGGATTTTGTCGAAGTCGTTGCCGGCTATAACGTTCCATCCTCTCTCGACTACGGGTTCTCGATGCGCGCCGCAGGACCCGCGTCTCGTTTTCGGGTGGTTGGATGGGATTTCCGAGAGAACCGAAGGGTGACGCACGAGTCGACTAACTGGTAGGATATTCGGCGTCATGGAGGTACCGGTGTCCCGAAAGCCAAGTAGTGGTGCGACTGTCGGTTAATGTCAGGCAGCGAATATTCAAACGAGCTACATCGTCGCCGTGCGGCGGCCGACATTTATCGGTAGTCGCACCACTACCTCACTTGATTTCGACGATCTCGACGATCGTGCCCCACTGGTGGAAGCTCATCATGCCGGGCCGCTTCCTGGCAACGACGGAGACGCGCGTGCCGGCCTTCTTAAACTCGGCCGGCAGGTTGGTCGGGTCGTACTTTCCTCCATCGTCGGCGACGATGCCGTAGAAGCCGCCCTCGAAGTCGTTGAAGACCACCTTGCCGGTGAGCTTGATCGTGTCCTTGGCAGCCGCGTCGGCGCCGAGCTTGCGAGGCGTGGTCAGATTATTCCGTCCGTTCGTGTAAGCGATCACGGCTGCCCAGACCGTGTCGTTCTCTTTCAGCTTCATCGCCGGGCCGCCAAACCCGGTCATGCGGTCGGCAAACGTCTCGGGCACGTCGACCTGGCCCTCGCGGATCGGCGTATCGACGACCGAGTACCCGGCCACCGCGACCTTGATACCCGGATGCCCGCAGGTCGGATTCAACCCACAACGGGCGGTCCGTCCCGGACAGTACCGTGCCTGTTTCACGTGCGTGACCTTCAATTCGACGACGGCCACGCCCGAGACGCGATCCGCCTCGACCATCCCCAACTCCCTGGCAAAAACCGTTCGCAGTCGTTCATCGGTCGGTTTCTCGGCCCGGGCAACGCCAAAACACATCATCAGCACCAAGGCCGCTCCGATCATGCGTAAGAAAAATCGCTTCATGGTGATTTCTCCTCGAAAAAAAGGCCGGTAGGTCAGGCTGTGCCGGCACAGCCTGACCTACTTTACTACCGCCATCTAACGATCTTGTTATCTTGAACGCCATCCGCCGAAAACGTCATTCTCCGCCTCCATCCTTCGGGCACACAACGCACGTCACGTCGTCGATGTAGGCCGCCGGTCCTCGGTACTTCCAGATCGAGATGGTTGCATTCTCGCTGTCGGGACCGGTTTTGAATTTCAGGCTTTCCATTCGGTATTCGGGGGAACCGATCTGCTTTTCGATGATTTCGCCGCCGTAGTCTTTGATGCAGAAATTCAAGGGGTACTCGGTCGCGTTGTACTTGGCCCAGAGTTGGGCGCGATAGGTCGTGTCGGGTGAAAGGCCGGTTATCAACTGTCTTGCCGAGCCGCCGCCACCCTTGATCCTCATGGCGTGGGTGCCGCTTTTCGAGTCCGAGGCGACGATTTCGTTGTTCCATGCGTTCCAACCGTTGCGGTCGCCGGTCTCGAAATCGCCGTTGATGACCAACGGGCTGTTTTCGACGACGGTCATGAAGGGCCGGTTCGCGGCCGACGCCCGGCCTTTGCCGTCGGAGGCGCAGCAGAAGACTCGGTATTCCAGTCCTCGGCGGGCAGGTGCCGTCAGCGAGATCTTTGTTTGGCCTTCGAAGGGGCCGGCGATTTTCGCTTTTCCGTCGTAAAGGAACCATTGGCATGTGATCGGATCGCCGTCGGGGTCGCTGACGTCGACCGAGGCGATGAATGACTCGCCGGCGTTGATGCGGCAATTCGGATCGGTTCGGTTGTTGATTTTCAGCGAGCCGATCATGGGTGCCCGATTGTCTGGAAAGGTGCCGGTCCATAGCGACTGCATCACGTCGGCCTGTGGTGTCAGTTGGCCCGAGTCGAGAACGATGCTGTGCCAGGTGTGCGTCACGTTCTGAAACACGTCCCAAGTGAAGACGAAGGAGCCGAGACACTTTTCGGCGGCCTGCATTTCAAGGTAGTCTGATCGCAGACCCTTCACCTTGGCCGTGGGCATCGGCTCGATGCGAGCGTCCCACGACGTGCGCGGAACCGACCAGGGACCTGCGGTGCCCCATTCGGAGAACAAAAACGGCTTTCCCCAGTGTTCATCGAGGTTTCGGATGCTCGATCCGATCGCCCCGTGATAGGTATTGGCACAGAGCAGATCCAGGTCCGGGGCAAATTGCTTAACCTGGACGATCGTCTCCGGGGGCGCGTTGATCAAGACGGTCGTGGTCAACTGGTTCGGCCCGATCTGGTGAATCGCCTTCGAAATGGCACCGACGCATCGCCATAGGTCGGGCCCGTCGTTTCCGTCATTCAGTTCGTTGCCGATTCCCCACATCAACAGAGCCGGATGATCCTTGCACTGCCGCACCACTTCAGTGACGCCGGCCACACGCCGCTCGAATCGCTCGGGATCCGCGTAGGAGGTATTACCGTTGGGCAGCCAGATGCCGAGCATGACCTTCAAGCCGAGCGAGTCGGCCTTGTCGAGCACCGCAAGAGCATTCCCGGTCGACCAGGTCCGCACGGCATTCGCCCCGGCCGCGGCCGCTGTTTCCATAAAATCGGTACCGCAAGCACCACGAATCGGGAACGGCTTGCCGTTGATTAAGAGTTGATCGTCAACGATCTCGCGAGTCGTCTGCCCGCGAACGGTCGAGGTCATCAGCAGGAGAATCGTTAGGGCAACGATTGAACGACATGCGCGCCGGGTGCCACGGACATTCCGCCAGTGCCTCTTCGACCGGAGATTGTTCTCCGCACGACCAAGAAACGCCGGGGCGAGAGTCGGCTCAAACATCAGGCGTCGAAACGGATATTGCTTCATGGCAGTCAACTCGCACAATGTTCGTTGGTGGCGTCCGGCTACAAGCGACGGCATAAAAGCACTGGCGAGACGCCAAGTACCCACCTATTTTCGCGTGAGGTGTAGAGAGATGTCAAGTGGGCTGCGCGGGGAGTGAGACTAACGCCATCGGAGCGAAGGAGTTACGGCGCATGGAGGTCCGGTCGCATGGTGAAGCTCGGCGAGTTCTTCCTGGAAGACCGAGCGGCCCGTTTCGAGCCAACGGTCGATCTCCGACAACCAAGGGCACCCGGCGCCTTATTGAACCGCGACTTCGACTTGTTCTTCGGCGGCTTCTCGGATCTTTTCGCCGAATTTGCCCTCATGCCAGCCACGGACAACAACCGTTATTGCGCCATATATCAGGCCCACGGCACAGGCAACCATTTCGGCTGCCGCAACCGTGCCGTACCATGCGTACTTACCCATTTCGGCACCTTTCGGTTGCTCCAGGTAAGTCATCAGGCCAAAGAATACACCGGCACCGAGGAAGCAGGCGGGGACGAAGTCGAGCCACGGCACCTTTTCCATGCAGATCACCACGATGACCACCAGGAAAACAGCTCGGAATGACAATGTATTTTCTGAATGACATTTCCATGATTTCATTCTCCTTTATTTGGTTTTCAGCCGGGTAGGTCAGACTGTGCCTGACGCTTCGTGAGTCGTGTCAGGCACAGCCTGACCTACTTCACTTGCCAATTGAACAAAGACAGTTCTGACACCTTCTTCGTTATTCCTGCTTCCAGATCTCCTCCGTGCGGGCCTTGACGTCCGGGAGCTTCGGCAGCGGGGCGCTGGGTACCGGCTCGTACCAGAACGTGGCGCAGGACCAGTCGTCTTCCGTCTCGGCCAGGCCGTTCTTCCAGGCGATCTGCTGGATTGTGATCCGGCACTCCTCTCGCCAGGCGACCGGGTCGGGCAGGTGCCAGCGGTACATCGAGATGAAGTTCTTCTCGTTCAGACTGCACCCGTTGTAAAGAAAGGGCGTCTGCTGGATGCCCCAGGACAGGCCGACGTAGTCCTCGCTGCCGGTGCCGCAGATGGTGGGAAACTCCTTGTCGCCGTCGAAATAGACCTTGATTTCGCCTTCGCCCCACCATTGATCCGGATGCGCGTTGCGAATGCCGATCACCGAGCCGATGAAGCGTCCCTTGTTCTTTCGTAGCGGCAGCAGTTCGAAATCCTGCGTTTCTTTGGTCGGGTTTTCCCGCCGGAAGAGCACGTGCAGCCGTCCCACGTCGTCGGGATGCTTGTCCTGGATCGTGTAATCGATCTGGTAGTAGATGGGCACGGCCTTTTCGCCCTCGTTGGTCAGCGTGAATTTCGCCCGTTTGACGAACGGCATCGGCAGCCAGATGCTCATGCCGGCCCGTTCGCCGACCGAATGCACGGCCGATTGATACGGCATGACCTTGCCGTGGGCGAAGCCGAAGAAATCGCCCAAGGGAGATTCGATGCTGGGGTGTTCCTGGCCTTCCCACCAGGCGCGAATCACGCAGCTTCGCAGGTTGTCCGGCTCGCCCCGGGTGGTCAGCCAGATGTGGCGGATCGTGCCCGGCCCTTCGACGTCGCAAAGCGGCACGGTTTCACCCGGCTTGACGTCCCGCATGGGCGAGCCTTTGCGTCCCGCGCCCAAACGGCTGGCCGCTTTGCCGCCTTCGCCCGGAGCACCGGTGG
Organism: Thermoguttaceae bacterium; assembly: GCA_035527455.1. Classification (GTDB taxonomy): domain Bacteria; phylum Planctomycetota; class Planctomycetia; order Pirellulales; family Thermoguttaceae; genus DATLAN01. Next base: position 484 of record DATLAN010000392.1, on the reverse strand, counting down.
GGTTTTCGAAGGAGATCGAGCGCGAGACCAGGCCCGTGTCGAGGAGATAGGGTTGCGTGAGGAGGTTGGGCGGTTGGGCCAAGGCGTTGGTTGCGGGGAAAAACCCGATCACGGCGGCAAGTGCCGATAGGGCCAGAAGCGTTGGGCGGCGGTGCTGTGTGGCCATGACGTTCTCCTTTGATAAATCTCATAGAAACGTTCGCCGACTGCGTCGGCGGGGAGGCCCCCCGGAGTGCAATCCAGGGGCGTTAGGAATGTCATTTTACGGTCTTGTGAGGATTTCGCCCAACGAGATGGCCACCACGACCGGGGCCCGCCAGTCGTCAGTGCGGACGGCGTCGAACGTCTCGATGGGCACGTGCGGCCGGGGGTTGGGGGCCTGCATGCTGTAGAGCACGGCGCGGCCGCCTTCCTGCGTCTCCAGGGGCCTCGACCAGCCGATCTGCGCGCCTTCCAGCGGATTCGGCTGGGCCTGGATCCAGTG
>DATLAN010000391.1:0-2780 GCA_035527455.1 Thermoguttaceae bacterium | reverse complement strand
GTCTCGAAAACCGCGCCGATTCGCCAGGCGGCCGAAAACGAGATCGACTTCTCGACCGGCGGCAGACCGGCCAGGGCCAAGATCTCGTTGATCCAGTCCCAGCAGTTGACCGGCTCGCCCTGCGTGATGAAATAGGTTCGGCCGGCCACGAGCGAATCGGCCTTCAGGGCGTCGGCCGCCTGTAGGTGGGCCGCGGCCGCGTTCTCGACGTAAACCATGTCGATCAGGTTCCGGCCGTCGCCCACCCGTCGCAGCCGGCCGCTGCGTGCTCGGGCGAGAAGCCGCGGGATCAGGTGCCGGTCGCGCGGTCCCCAGATCAAGTGCGGCCGCAACGCACAGGTCAGCAGCCCGTCGGTGTGGTCGGCGGCGAGCACGTGTTGTTCGGCCAGGGCCTTGGTGTGCGGATAGTGGCAGAGCCACCTGGTCGGATACGGCACCGATTCGTCGACGCCGTTCTGATCGGTGCCGTCGAAGGTGACGCTGGGGCTGCTCGTGTAGATCAGCCGCGGCACACCGTGTCGATGGCAGCCCTCGACGACGTGTTGCGTACCGAGGGTATTGATGCCGTAGAAGTGCTTCCAGTCGAAGCCGATGCCGGCCACGCCGGCCGCGTGGAACACACAGTCGATCTCCCGGCAGGCGTCCAGCACGGCCCGGCGGTCGCGAAGATCGGCCCGGACGATCTCCACGCCCAGCGCGCGTAGCTGCGGATAATCTCCCCGGCAGAAGGCGCGGACCCGATCGCCTCGGGCGACGAGTTGTTCGACGATATACAGGCCGAGGAAACCCCCGGCCCCGGTGACCAGGGCGTTCACGAATCGGGTCCCAGGGAATATGTGGGTGGCACGCGCTGAGGAACGAAGGGCGTGTTGGGCCGGATCATCACGCCCTACGTTCCTCAGGGCGTGCCACCCCATCGAGCCTGTTATTCCTTGAAGGCTTATTCCTTGAACGCACCAAACGGATCGGGTTTCTCGGACTCCGCGGGCTCCTCGCCGAAGAGGTCGGGGAAGTCGTCCTTGGGCTTGCGCTTGTCAGGCCCGGGATCGACGACGGGGCCGGGGTCCGGCGGCGGGTCGATGGGAATCTCGTCGGGCAGCGGGTCAGGCGTATCGACCGGCTCGGTGGGCGGCCCGATTGGCGGCTCGGTTTCGGGAAATTCCGGCATCTCGTTGGCCACGCCGATCCACGGCTTGGGGATCTCGAATCGCAGCGTGCCCGACTCGCCGAAGGCCTCGGCCGGCAACTCGAGTCTCAGATACTTGATCTTGTCGATCGGCGGCTCGAACACCAGCAGGTCCTCGATCGTCGCGTCGGGATAGATCGATTCGGCGGTGAGCTGGCCCATCGGCGCTCCGCCGGCAAAGCGCTTCGGCTTGTACGTGTTTCCGAAATCGTCTTCCGGTTCCAGGTCCGTCCGGCTGACGCTCCAACTGGTGTAATCCAGCTTCTTGTTCGGGTGCGTGTTGCGGAGTTGAACCTGAATCAAGAGATAGGGTTTGGGATCTTTCGGCCGGGCCGGGTTGCCCGAATTCCCGATGAACAGCGGCACTCCCACTTTGGCCGAGAGGATCTTGACCCGGACGTCGCCGCGGAGGATCGACTCCTGGGAGGCGTCGCGCCACGTCTTGCTCTCGTCCGGCTCGGCGGCCGGCGGGGTCTCGCTCTTGCCGGGCTGCTTGGGTTCGGTGCGGCCTTTCTCGTCGGCTTCCTCGGCCGTCTGTTCGTCCTTCTTCGCCGAATCGTCGGGGTTCTTGTCCCGGACCATCAACCAGATGCCGGCCCCTGCCAAAGCGACGACCACCAACGCCAACAAGACGACGGCGGTCAGGTTCTGCTTCTTCCTTCCTTCCGGGCTCAGGCTGGCGGCCCGCGTTCGGCCCGTGGCTTTGGCGGTGGGTGTGTGGTCGCCGGTTACGATGCCCAGCGGGTTGGCGCCCAGCGGTTGGGCGGCCACCGGCTGCGCCACGGCCGGCTGAGAACCGAGCGAAGGTGCGGCCTTGGCCCGACGCACGGCCGGCGCGGCGGGTGGTTGGGGAGCCGCTTGGGCCACCGGCAAGCTCGTCGAGGGGGTGGCGCGCCGACGGCCGGGCTTCTCTCTGGCGGCGAGCTTCACGGCCGGTTTCTTCGCCGGTTTACGCACCAACTCGGCCACCGGCACGTCGTCCGGTTCTTCATCCTCAGCCGGCGAACCGTCGTCGGCGAACAGCCCCTTCACACGATCGGCCGGGACCCAAGGGCCGCCGGTGCCCTGGGTGACCTCGTGCTCGGGCAGCAGTCGGCCCTTTTGCACCATCGTCTTGAGCTGCTTCGACGACAGCGGACCGAACTTCTTTCCCGAGATTTTGCAGAACCACTCAACCGCCATCGGCCGGCCCCCGAGGACTCGCACGGCACCTTACGCAAACACACCCCTCCAGTGTACAGGGAGTCGGTCGCCGCTGCCAGTATTATTCAATCGGATAGACGGGGAACTTTCGGACAACTACTGCGGGGGGTAGCAAACAAGCTGCCCGTGCGGTGCCGACCGAATGTGGATCGGTGTTGCGCCCGGGACGACAAACGGGCCTCAACCGCCCGAAAACATCTCGTCGAGGAACTTGCGGTTCTCGACGTAGCAATCCTCGAGGGTGCGGCCTTTTTCGGTGGCCCCTTCGAGGATGAACCAGCCGCGGTAGCCGATTTCGTCGACGGCCTCCTTGATCTTGGGGAAATCGACCTTGCCCTTGCCCAGCAGGCAGCCGTTCTCTTTCATGTGGATCTGGCAGATCCGCTGGGCG
>DATLAN010000390.1:0-5278 GCA_035527455.1 Thermoguttaceae bacterium | reverse complement strand
TCCGCTGCGCAAGTCCCGCCGTCGCCGAGAGAAACGCTCGGCCAAGACACCGAAGCGAGCGTGCCGCCCCGCCGATGCCTCCACCGCCAACCGCAGGTTTCCGACGAGAAACGTGTAAACAGCCAGTTGACACCCGACTGTAAACCGACCTTGCAGCGAGCGATAGGGCCGCTTAGACTGGAGGTGTGGAGGGAACGCCCATGAACAAGTCCGACCTGTTGGCGAGAATCTCGATCGATCCGAACATCTGCTTCGGCAAGCCCTGTATCCGCGGACACAGAATCTGGGTCTCGCTGATACTCGACTTGCTTGCCGACGGCTGGACGGTAGAGAAAGTGCTGGAGGAATATCCCGGCCTGGAAGAAGCCGACGTGCTGGCCTGCATCGCGTACGGGGCGGAAATGTCCAGACAGAGATTCGTCGAGATTCCGACGTGAGTGAAACCGTCAGAGTCAAATTGGACGAGAACCTCGGCTCCCGCGGGGCTGCGCTGTTTCGCAGCGCGGGTTTCGACGTGGCGACCGTTTTTCAGCAAGAACTCGCTTCGGCGTCTGACGCAACCCTGTTCGACGTTTGCGGCAAGGAAAACCGGTGTTTGGTGACCCTGGATCTTGACTTCAGCAATCCATTCTTCTTCGACCCCACGGACTCTGCCGGTGTCGCCGTCGTGCGGCTGCCCTCGAACCCAACCGCGGACGACCTCTTCAGGACTCTGGAGGTTCTGATCAAGGGTCTTTCTCGGGCGGACATCCGTGGGAGGCTTTGGATCGTTCAGAGGCATCGCATTCGCGAGTATCGGCCGGATGAGGGTGGTTGAGCACTCACACCACCACCACCGCCTCGGTGAACTGCGGCAGCGAGCGGTCGTCGAGACGGACGTCTACCGCGACCACGTAGCGGCCGGGCGGTGTGTCGGAAGGAATCGAGAAGGAAAGCGGCACCTCGCCGTCGGTCTTCGAGGGAATGGGGACGCTTGACCACCGCGTCGCTCGGTTGCGTGCGGCCGTCGCGCCGCCAAACGTCCGGGGAAGCACGGCGCGGCAAGCCAGCCGGGCGGTGGTCTCGGCATGGTTCGTCGCCACCACGCGGAAAGCCGCCTTCGCGCCCGGCTCGGCCCGTTGTTCGTACGGATGGCAGCGGACCCAGGGCTCGTCCATGCCGAAGTTGGCGTGCGGCCAGGGGACCAACTGCCCGAAAAGCCCCTCGCGCTCGGCCAGGTTCGCCCGCATTTGGCGGCATTGCTCCGCCGTGAAGTCGAACGCCTCGGCCACGTGGCAGTTGAAGACGTGCGTCGGCCGCAGCTTCTCGATCAGCGCGATGCAGCGGTCGAAGCCGACGCCGGCGCCCAGCCAGTTGCGATTCGGCGCACAGTAGTCGTCGATGCCGGCCATCGTGAACGAATCGCCCACGAAGAGCATCCGCAGCCCTTCCCCCTCGACGAACAGCCCGGAGTGATAGAGCGTCTGGCCGGGGAAATGATAGGCGGTCAGCCGGAACTCGTGCCATGTCCAGGACTCGCCGTCTCGGGTCGCCCGATCCACCCGGGCCCGGCTCGGCGAGATGCACGGCAGCCGCCACGCCAGCGGGTCGCCGATCACCTCGGCCACGGAGCGGTCGGTGATGCAGGGGCAGTCGAACGCCTTCTGAAAATCGGGGATGGCGTCGACGTGGTCGTCGTGATAGTGGGTGACCCAAAGCCCTTCCACGCGGCGGACCTCGTCCTGCTCGATGAATTGCTCGATCCCCTCGATCACGCGCCGATTGCCGCAGTCCATCACGAAGGCCGCCTTGTCTTTCGACACCAGGATCCAGCTCGTGCCGATATGCCGCAGGCAATCGGGTGCCGGCTTGCCCGGACGGATCGGCATGTGATCCTTGCGGCCGGCGTACTGGGTGAACAGCTTGGGGAAGTAATGCCGCAGCGCCGAGATGGCCACGTACCGGTCGTAACAGCGGTCCAATCGGGCGACCAGCCGCTCGACGGCCTGCGACGGATCGGCGATGATCGTGCCGTGCGACGGAATCAACAGATCCGGCCGGGTCTCTTCAATGCGGCGGAGGCTTTCGACCAGTTCCGGCCTGGCGCCGAGGAACCCGTGGTAGTCGGTCGTCTGCGTGCCCTTCTGGAGGCTGTGGATTTCCCACACGCGGCCCTGCTGGTCGTAGATCGCGTCGCCGCAGAAGACGATCCGCTTGCCGTCGATTTCGACCAGATAGCTGAGCGAGCCGTCGGTATGGCCCGGCGTCGCCATCGCCCGGATCTTGGCCGGTCCCCACGCGAGTTGATCGCCGTCGGCCATGGTGGCGTCGACGCGGACCGGCTCGGCGAGCATCAGGTGGTGCGGGTGCTGGTTGTAGATGTGCCAGCGGCTCTTGGGATTGGCCCAATAGGCGGCCACGTTGTCGAAGTGCTCGCGTTCGTCGGCCGGCACGACGATCCGTGCGCCGCCGGCGGCCAGGGCGAAGGCGCCGCACGCCTGGTCGCGATGATGGTGGGTGAAGAGGATCCGGTCGATCGACGCCCCGTCCAGCTCCGCCAACGCCGCGGCCACGCTCCCGTCGCCGCAGTCGAACAGCAGCGCCTTGCCCGCATGGTGCAAGATGCCCACGTTGATCGGCCCGCGGTAAACGGCCAGGTGTTCGGTCAACCGGGAGAGACTCGGCGGTTCGGGCGTTACGGCCGATTGCGCCGGCGCGTCGTCATCCGCACCGACGACCGGCCGCCCCCATGGCCCTCCCGCCAGGGCCAGCGTGCCGATCCCGGCATGGCGAAGAAAACGTCGGCGAGAAAGCGAAGGGGTATTCACGGCAGCGTTCCTCGTAAGTCGAGTGCGTCATGTCCGGAAAACGATGGGCGCGAGACCGTCTCGGCGCATTGCCTCACTGGGCCAGGAGGGAAAACGGATAGTGGGGGACGTTTCTGAGAACCCAAAACAGGACGATCACTCCCAGAAGCACGTAAATCCAAATAGCGGAAACCAGGACACTCGGCAAGCCTCGTCCGTTGACTGCCCGCAGGAAGCAAGAGACAAGCCAGTACGCGACGACGGGAAGACACACCACCATCAGCGGATTCAACGAGAACGATGCGGCGAGATTGCCGTGCAGCAACTGGTGCAGCGCTCGCAATGTTCCGCAACCGGGACAGTGGAGGCCGGTGAGGGCGCGAAAAGGGCACGCGGGAAAAAGCGAGGAGTTCGCCGGATCGTGGGCAAACAGGATCAAAGCCCCGAGCAGGGACGCCATCACGACGCCCGCAGATCCGGCGCGATGCGAGACGAGGAATCGGGAAACCGTCTTGGCTTCGACGTCGTTCATATCCCACCCGTGGAACCGTTCGAGAAGCCGTTGCAGTTCCTTCGTCTTGGCGCACGAATCGAGGAGCGAGTCCGTATCACATCCTGCTCAGGGCCGGCAGCATCACGAAGGCAAGCATCCACACGAGCATCAACGCCAGTCCGCACAAGAAAGCAGCCCAACACCACGTGCGGGCGCTATTGGAGGACGCCTGGGCCGCGCGGTAGTTGCCGGTTGCCAGTTGGCCGTTGACTTGTGCCGCATAGACGATGGCGACAATGCCGAACGGTTGACAGCAGAAGATCGTGCAGAGGATCGCTTGCACGAGGTAATTGGGCACGTCGCGCGGCGCGTAACCGCCCGTCTCGCTCCGGATGCCCGCGAATCCGCCGGCTTGCTGCGACGCGGCGCGGGGTGGCTCGCGATGGGCCGGCTCATCCCGGGCGAAGCCGTAAGCACTTCGGTCTTCGAAACCGGCCGGTGGGGCCGGCCCGAATGAATGTTCGCCCGCAGATTCGGTTCCCGGCATGGGAACGGCCATCACGGTGCCACACTTGGGGCAGGTAACCTGCCTGCCTGCAAATTCGTCCTTGACTTGCAGCAACCGATTGCACTCCACACAAGCAAACTTGATCGGCATCACGCCCTCCCCCGTGCAAAGTCTTGCGGCGAGCCAGCGGACTGTGGCCCAACCTCCGGTATCCAACGTCCAGCGAGATCATACCAGAAGAAAGGATGGAAGTTCAATACCCTGGCGGACCTCATTGGCGCGTGCCGGGTACTGCGGAAAGAGGGCGAGCGGAACAGAAGAGAATAGAATCGGGCCGATCGAGAAAATGCTCGGTAAAAAAGGCGACCTCGACGTGCAAGGCCGCCCTACGGATGATTCATCTGGATTTCTGCAGATGAGTCCCCTCTCCCTCTGGGAGAGGGCTAGGGTGAGGGCCATTTACTGAGAAACGCCTTGCTCGCCTTCCCTGTACCCCCATACCTATGCCCCTCTTATGAAGGGATACGGGACATCAAATCCGCAGTCTGCAATAGGCCGGATTCATCGTTCATCCTTCCGCATTCATCCTTCCCTACGAACACCCCATGCTCTGTCCGCAGTTGTAGCAGAGGTAGCAGTTGCCGCAGCGGACGGTGATGGCGCCGCAATTGTCGCAACTGGGGGCGTCGGCCTGGAACATGGCAAACTGTTCGCTGCGGCCCAGCGGCGAGGCGGTCTCCAGGAGCGCGGCCGCGGCGGGGTACTCCAACGTGGCCGTGGCGGCGCCGCGTCGTTTTACGCCGTTGCCGCTGGGCGATTTGCCCGGCCCGCGCGAACCGTTGCTGCCGGCGGATCCTTGCCCGGATTTCGGCCCGCCGGCCGTCTTGGCGGCGGGCCGAGGCTCCGCTTCACTGTCGTCGGAGTCCTCCGGGACCGTGCCGGCGGCCGCGGGCGGGGCCTCCTTGTTCGCCGTCTGCTGCTCCGGCATGAACGTGATGCCCATCCAGCGGAAGATGTAATCCACGATGCTCTTGGCGATGCGGATGTCGGGGTTCTTCGTATAGCCCATCGGCTCGAAGCGGGTGTGCGAGAACTTGTTGACGTAGACCTCCAGCGGCACGCCGTATTGCAGGCTCATCGAGACCGCCGTGCCGAAGCAGTCCATCAGCCCGCCGATCGTGCTCCCCTCCTTGGCCATGGTGATGAACAATTCTCCAGGCCGGCCGTCCTTGTACAGTCCGACGGTGATGTAGCCCTCGTGCCCCGCCACACTGAATTTGTGGGTGAGGCTCTGTCGCGTGTCGGGTAACCGTTCGCGACGCGGTACGGCCGTGCGTTTCGCCTCCGCCTTGTCCGCTTCGGTACTGGTCGACAGCGGCTGGCTCTCCTTCGAGCCGTCTCGATAGATGGCCAGCGCCTTGAGTCCCAATCGCCAACCTTCGGAATAGGCAAGGGAGACGTCGGCCGGCGTCGTATCGCGCGGCATGTTGA
>DATLAN010000389.1:0-16632 GCA_035527455.1 Thermoguttaceae bacterium | reverse complement strand
CGGCTCGCGGCCGACGGGGCACCGGCCGAGTCGCCGATTCCCAAGTCCTCGGTGGCCTGGTCCTTGATCGTGCCGTCGAACGGTGCCGTGCCCGCCACGCGGCCGTCGAGATAGACGGTCAACACGCTCTCGGACGGCTGCCGGTCGTTTCGTCGGGCAACGGCGGCCAGATGGTGCCACCGCTTCGCGGCGACGCGCCCGCCTTCGGCAAACACGTATTGGCCGTCGGACTGGTTGTGGCAGAGGCTCACCACGCCTTGGTGCAGGGCGAGGTGATACGCGTAGTTCGGGGCCGCTGCCCATCGGAGTGCCAGGCGGTTCCAGGCGGACAGCTCGGTGGGATAAACCCACGCTTCGATCGTGTAGTTGGGCCCCGGGGCAACTTCCTTGGAGAGCGAAGCCACGAGGTACTCGGCGTCGCCCGTTTGCACGCCCAGGGCGACGGCTTTGCCGATCACGCCCGGCAGTTGCGAGGCGTCCACGAATCGCGTTTGCCCTTCCCGGGCGGCAAGCGCGTCGGCGGTCTTGCCGGCTCGATCGTCGAGCGTTCCGTCGAAATCCCAGAAGCAAACCGGCCGGTCGGCCGTGGACGGTTCTTCGGCCCACACGAAGCCCGCCGCGGCAAGCACAGTCCAACCCGCGAACACGGCCATCAAATGTCGGCTGACTCGCACTCGAATCCTCCTTGGTTGCCTCCGTTTCCTCTCATTTCATTCTGCCGCGAAAGCACCATATATTGGCGTCAACTTGGATTATACCAGAACGTACGACCGTATTCTTCATCGGTCGCGCCGAGTTTTTCCACCCCCCGCCCGAGGGTGGATCGAGAATTCCTCTTGAAAACAACTACCGGCCTGTTGTACAAAACATCTGTCCACTTCCTTCCCGGCAGCCGACTTGACCAACAGACAACGGATGCGAGGAGCGTCCATGATCCTTGTGCATAGGAATGATTGACACGAAGATGGACCTTTTCGGTACGGACAGCGACGTGGAGCGGGGCCTTTCATTGGCCTCGCGCGTGCATCGCAAATACCGACCCGTATTCGACGCGCTCTCGGTGCGGGATCGTGCGGCCTTGGCGTCTTACTTCTTGCCACATCGTTCCAAGAAAGACGTCTTGGAGGTCACCCGCCCTCGCGTGATCAAGTGGTATTGCCCGTTCGCTGATCAGCGCATCTTCCCGTCCGGTCATCGATATTGCATCAATGTCTATACGGGCTGCGAGCACGAATGTCAATACTGCTATGCCGTGGGATACGCATCGAGAGAAGCTGGATGCAAGCACACCTTTCGAGAAGATCTGGTTAAGGACTTGGACGCTCTGGACGCCTTCGACGTCCGGCCGGCGCCCGTTCACATGTCCAACAGCACCGACCCGCTGCAACCGTTGGAGAAGGAACATGGGCATTCGCTTTATGCGCTTGAAAAACTGGCAGAGCGACGACATCGTTTTACGACGGTCACGGTGCTGACCAAGAATCCGTCCATATTGACGGGCCGAAGCTATATCCGCACACTGCACCGCTTGAATCAATTGTCGGGCGAGCATCCATGTGCCGCGTGGTTCCGGGAGAGTGGAAATCCGCCGTTGCGGGTCGAATGCTCATTGGCATTCCTTCACGATGAGTCGCGAGAGTTGCTCGATCCGGCTGCCCCCAGTATTGAAAGTCGGATGGAAGGGGTTCGGCTCTTGAGACAAGAGAGCATCCCCGTATACATTCGGATTGACCCGTTGTTTCCACGCGACCCGCTACCAGCCGGAAAGGCTATGGCTGATTTCGACTTGCCGGATGTCCAACCTACGGTCGACCTGGACAGTCTTGTCCGGTTCGCGCGAGATGTGGGGGCTGGCCATCTGGTCTATTCCGTTGCGAAAATCACGCGACCACGGTTTGGTGCGCTGCCATCAGTCATGAAGAAGATGAAGCGGGTCTACGAGTATCTCGCGCCAGAGCAGCCGCTCGTCTGTCGGGGAGGATCCTGGCGGTTGCCCACAAGTGTTGCCGCGCCATTGGTCATCGAACCGTTCTTGGATCTGTGCCGACAGCATTCGGTCGAAGCAAAGACGTGTAAAGCGAATCTGATTTCCACACCTTGATGGAAACTGCCGTGCCGATCCTCAACGATCTTTCTTTGCCGCGATCGCGATCAAATGAGTTCGGGTGGCGACGTAGAGGACATTATCGACGGCGACGGCCGAGCTGTAAATGGAGGCGCCCATGTAGTTCTCGGCCAGGAGGTTTTGCTCGGGGGAAAGCTCGAAGACGCACATCTCGCCGTCCTCGTCGCCGATGAAGATCTTGCCGTCTACCACAAGCGGCGAGCCCCAGACGGCGGCCAGCGTGTCGTAGGTCCAGTGGAGGCGGCCCGTCTTGGCGTCCAGACAGTGGACCAGGCCCGACATGTCGGCGATCACCAGCAGGCCGTCCTTGACGGCGACCATGCCTATGGTGCGGTGCATGGTCTCTTCGAAATCGAACCGGCCGTCTTCGTTGGCGTCGTGGCCGGTGTAGTGCCACACGGCGGCCGAGTTGGGGTTGGCCTGGAGCACTTCCCCGGCCGACTCGTCGATGGCTTCCGTGCGGCGCGGCGGGACCGGCTTGCCGTCTTGGTCCAAGACCAGCTCCGGGCTGACGTCGCCGCGCCGGGTCGGGTCGATGCACCAGAGGTGCCCTTGCCCTTCGCCGTGCTCGGGGTCCTGGCCGGTGGCGATGTACACGAGCCCGTCGTGGACGACCGGCGTGGCGATGATGTTGCTGCGCTCGCCCATTCCGCCGCCTTCCCACACGGACCGCTTGGGATTGCAGTCGAATTTCCACAAGAGCTTGGGCTTGCCGTCCTCGGTCTTCTCGGCGAGGAAGCTGTAGATCCAGCCGTCGGCCCCGGGAAAGATGGCCTGCGGCACCCCGCCGAGGACGGCGAACGCCGGCGAGGACCATTGCCCGTGAAGGATGTTCTCCCCCGGCGAGTTGTCGGCCCAGAGGAGTTCGCCCGTGTGTTTGTCCAGGGCGATGAAGCTGGGGGCCTGCGGGGCGGGGACTTTTTCCTCGGAGGCGTCCACCGCGTTGCCCGTGTTGACCAGCAGCAGGTCGCCGGCCGCAGTGACCGAGCAACTGCACATGTTGTGCTGCCGGATGCCCAGCCTGGCCATCATGTCGAAGTACCAGACCACGTCGGCTTCGCCCGCCGCGGTGCTCGTTTCCGAGCGATAGGGCCCGTCGTTCTCGTCGTCGGCGAATCCTTCGGTATCGACGCAGGCGACCTCGCCGCGGTTGGTCACGATCCACAATCGGTCGCCTTCGACCAGCGGCACGGAGCAGATCCCCTGCAGCGGCCAGTCGAAGTCCCGGTCGGCTTCTTCGCCCGAGGCGAGTTTCTCGCGGGAAAGTTGCCAGAGGAATCGTCCATCGCTCTGTGCGAAGCAGAGCAGGCAGCCGAGGTCCACTTCGGCCGGATAGCGCTCGAGGTATCCCGCTCCGTTGTTGGTTGCGCAGTAGACCTTGCCGCCGGAGAGGACCGGGGTGCCGTAGCTTTGGGAGCCGAGCCTGGCGACGAAGAGGATGTTCTCGGCCGACTCGTTGAGCCAGTCGCCGGTCTTGCGATCGAACTTTCCGACGTTCCATTGGTGCGGGATATTCTTGGCGTCCGGCGCGTTGTTGCGTTGCGGCGAACCGCCCCACTGCGGCCAGTCGGCGGCCGAGAGCGTACCGGCCAGGAAAACGGATGCCAGAAGACACGACGAAACGGTTTTACAGCTCGGCATGGAGGTCCTCACGAGAATACTCATCTTGGGGGTCGAACTTCGGCACCACCACGATCAACACGGTCATGCGTCCTACCGCCCGATGACGGACGCCGGGCGGAATGAGGATGCACGTGCCAGGGCGGATCGGCACCAGGTCGTCGTCGAGCTGCATTTTGGCGTCCGGGGCACACTCGAGCACGTAGTAAGTCTCGGTCAGCCGGCGGTGGTAGTGCAGCTTCGCGTCGGCGGTAATTTCGGTCCGGTGGATGGTGCCGGGAAACTCGGGCACGTCGACCAGCGCCCGCCGCGCGATCCCGCAAGGGCACTCCACGCCCGGGATGTTGTCGAAGTCGACGATCCGATATCGTTTTCCGGCATTGTTCATCCGAGGCCTCCGGAGCGCGTGTAACGACGATCTTTTTGCTAACCGCTACATTTTACCAGACCATTCGACCTGGTGCCACGCCGGGGCGCTTTGAGCCGGGTGAGGCAGGCCGGCGTGCGGTGGGTTGGCAGGTAAACGAGTGAATCTCAGGAGAATTTGTCGGTTAACGAAGAACTTCCTGCGGATATTGGGGGAAAACGAGCCGCACAACCGTCAAAACTTCACCCCCTTGCGCGCACGGCAATCTTTGCGCATCACGAGCGGTAAACCTTTTGCTGAAAATGCTTTCCGTACGCTCAAGGGCGATTCGCACGGGGGCCGATACGGTATCTGACCCTTAGCGAATTCTGCGTGCTTACGTGGTACGCTCCGAGGGCACGTCAGGCAACCGGACCTGGATTTTTGCGAGTCAAGGACTGGCTCGACGGCCCTGACGCACGACACCGCGCGAACTGCGGGTGCTAACCCACCTTCCCCTGACCACGACTGGAGACCTCGCCTGAGTCGGTTCTTGCCCATGGGAGAACCCACGCACGGCTGGGAGTGATGCTGAGCCCTTTGGATCCTTGGAGCGCTTCGGCGCGTGGTCGCAAAACCGGGGTACGAGTACTCTCAGTTCCTTGTAAAGGAGTTGTTGCTCAATGAAAGTGAAGACCCTAATAGGAGCGCTCCTGATGAGCGCAGCCCTATGCAGTCAGGGGTTCGGTATCGAGCTTCTGGATCGACTGCTCGGGCTCAAGGGCGGTGATTGCGGCGCATGCAATCCGTGTGCCGAAGTCACCTGCTGTGAACCGGCAGCAAAAGCATGTTGCCCCGAACCTGCGTGTTTCCAGAAGCCGGCCGCTTGCGAACCGGCTTACGAACCCGCTTGCGAGCCGGCTTGCGAGCCTGCCTGCGGGTCGTGCAAACCCGTGTGCGATCTCTTCGCCGGCCTGAAGGGGTTGTTCGAGTGCAATCGCTGCGGCAAATCGGGCTGTGGTGCTTGCGAACCGGCTTGCGACGCTTGCGAACCGGCTTTTGCTGCTTGCGAACCGGCTTGCGAGCCCGCCTGCAAGCCGAAGCTCCGCCTGCTGTCGAAGAGTTGCAAGCCGGCCTGCGGCGAGGAGCCGGCATGCGATGCGTGCGATGCTTGTGACCCCTGTGGCAAGAAGCGTTGCAGCCGTCCGCTGTTGGACCTGATCGACGACCTGTTTTCCTGCAAGAGTTGCAAGGGTGGTTGCGGCAAGGCGAGCTGCGGCGAGGAAGTGAGCTGCGGTTGCGGCGGTGGCGAGTTCATCGGTCCGACCGAGGCCCCCGGCGGAATCGAGGAAGCGGCGCCGCTGCCGAAGCCTCCCGCCGCGGACGCCTCGATCCAGCGGCCGAGAGTCATCTACCAGGCCAGTGTCGTCCGTAGATAGCAGTAGACACCGAAGTTAGTTGATCCGCACGCGATCGTTCGATAGTCCATTGTTGCAGGTCTGCCCGGGACTTCCCGGGCAGACCTTTTTTTTGTGAGCGATTCCCACTAAAATCCTACGGAGCGAGTTTTTACGTCCGAGAGGGGAGACCCGGGAAACGCAGTCCATGCCCTTTGAGAATAGCCCCCTGATGAAAGCCGCCGCGTGCGAGCCGGCCGATCGGGTGCCGATCTGGCTGATGCGGCAGGCCGGCCGTTACATGGCCGAGTATCGAGAGATCCGCGAAAAGACGACCTTCCTCGAGCTGTGCAAGAATCCCGACCTCTGCGCCGAGATCATGCTGATGACCGTCGAGCGGTTGGGGGTCGATGCGGCGATCATCTTCTCCGACCTGCTGTTGATCCTCGAGCCGCTGGGCCTTCACTTGGAGTACTCCTCCAATGAGGGGCCCGTGTTGTCCAATCCGATCCGCGAGCCTCGAGACGTCGACCGCCTGGCCGAGTTGGAAAGTCTCGACGCGCTCGACTTCGTGATGGAGACGGTTCGCAAGACCCGGGCCGGACTGCCGGACGATCTGCCCGTGATCGGGTTTTCCGGAGCCCCGTTCACCCTGGCCGCGTACGCCGTGGAAGGGGGGGCCAGCCGCAACTACCGACACGTCAAGTCGCTGATGTACCGCGACGCCGGTGCGTGGGACGCCTTGATGGGCCGACTGAGCCGGGCGATCGTCCTCTATCTGAACGCCCAAATCGACGCCGGGGCCCAGGTGGTGCAGATCTTCGACAGTTGGGTCGGCTGTCTGGGGGTCGACGACTATCGGCGTTACGTGCTGCCGCACCTGCGGCGGATCATCGAGTCGATCCGACCCGGCGTGCCGGTGATCAACTTCGGCACGGGCAACCCGGCGCTGTTGCCGCTGCAAAGCGAGGCGGGTGGGGCGGTGATCGGCGTCGATTGGCGCGTCCGTCTGGACGACGCGTGGGACGCGATCGGCCACGACAAGGCCATTCAAGGCAACCTCGATCCCGTGGTGCTCCTGAGCGACCCGGCCCAAATCCGCCGCCGTGCCCAAGAGATCCTCGACCAGGCGGCCGGCCGGCCGGGCCACATCTTCAACCTCGGCCACGGCGTGCTGCCGCAAACCCCGGTCGAAAACGCGATCGCACTGGTCGACGCCGTACATGAACTGGGCAGCCGATAAGAAGCCCTCGATACGTCGATCGATCTTTGGGGGGCGCCTTCTTTCTTGGCTCCTCGGCAGAATTCGTGGGCGGATTCACGTCCGACATGCAATAGCGGAGTACCGGTGCCTCTTCTCTGGTCCCGTCTTTCAAGGCCAATCGATCAAAGTAGCCGCGGAACAGAGAAGAGGCACCGGTACTTGGTTTCTCTACCTCAAAAGACGACACGCCACCTGGGATGTAAAGGCTTGCTATGGCGAGGGTTGTGCTGTCACGCCACGAAATCGACCCACAAATTTTGCCGAGGAGCTTCTTTCTTCTCCCAAGAAAAAGTGCGAGCGCGGGCTCGATGGAAACCCGCGCTCGCTTCCCCCTACAAAGGAATCGGGCGCTTCCTCTGGTGTGTCGAAGTGTTTTCGAGCTATCGTGCGACGCCGAGGGAGAACGACGGGCCGACGAATCCGATGTCGCTGCCGAGCAGTCCGAGTGCGGGTGCCCATTCCCACACCTGGGCTTCATACACCGCCCGGGCAAACAGGCGGTTGCCGCTTTCGGTCGTCCGGGACCATTCGCCGCCGACCTGGAACTCCCAGACTTGCATGAGGTGTTCTTCGAGTTCGATCCCCAGATTGTTGACGATCGAAAGGGCTCCGCTGCCCGAAACGTCGGTATCGCCGAACAGGAAGGAGCCGCGGGCGCCCACGACGAAGGCCAATCCGCGAGAACCGATGGGCCGCCGGGCCGCCAATGCCACGGTGGGCCCCACGCCCTCGAAAGTCGCGGCCACGCCGAAGTCCGGGATGTCCCACATGTCCAACTGGGGAATGTCGGGCATGTCGCTCACGCCCAATCCGAACTCCATCTTGCCGTAGCGAACACCGCCGGCGATCTCGAAGGCCCAGTTCCTGAAGCAGCCCTCTTGGGCCAGTTCGAAGTCCAAGGCGTGGGCTTCCAGACCCAAGGTCAGATTGCCCTCTCCCTGCGTGAGCAGGCTGACGATGTTCTCGCCGGTGGCGTTGTGATCGAACTGCCAGTACCGCATGCGGCCGATGAGCCCGCCGGGGCCTTGATAGCCGAGCCATATCCGCGGAGCGGTTTCCGCGTCGAAGTCCGGCGACACGCTGAAGGATCCCCAATCTCCTATGGAAAGCCCGAGCGTGCCGATGTGCGGTTCCAACACGGTCAGATCCGCCCCGGCAATAATGCCGCCGCGCGAACGGCAGCGGCCTTGCTTGCCGTTTCCGCACGCATCACCGCACGCATCACCGTACGCATCACCGCACTGATAATAGACTGCGTCTCCGTTTTCGGCGGCCTTTCGGAAGGCCGCCAATTCGGCCTGCAGGGAGTCCATTTGCCTGATTTCCGATTCCAGCTTTTCGAGCCTTTCGGCCATCGACGACGGCGGTTGCACGTATTCCTGGCTCTTGGCCATCGTCGGCAGTTGCACGCTTTCGTGGCTCTTGATGATCGACGGCAGTTGCACGTTTTCGTGGCTCTTGATGATCGACGGCGATTGCACGTCCTGTGCGGCAAGGGGCGCGCCGCCCATGCCCAATACCGCCGCCGAAACAATCGCTAGCGCGCGCAAAGCGACCCTCATTTTCGTACCTCCGTGGGAAGATGATAGAATGTGGAATTCGTGCGAGTCCCGCACGAATTGCGACAGGAGATGCCGACTGCCCCGTGTTCGAGAAGCCGCAGAACCTGCCCCCTTTTCATAAAATCAGTTCGTCCGTTTAAGCCCGGCAATCTTGCACTTTTCGGGAAAACCGGACAGCTTGCGGAATCCTCAGAGATTCTTAGCGCGGTCTCACGATTCTCATCTTCTTCATGCGCGAGGCCAGCGTGGTCGGCTTGATCCGCAGCAGTTCGGCGGCTCCTCCGCGTCCGTAGACTTTCCAGCCGGTGCGGCGCAGAGCGGCGAGGATGTTTTCGCGCTCGCGGCGTTTCATCTCGGCGTCGGGGGCGATTTCCGAGCGGTGCGTTGCCGCCGCAGTGGGCGCCGTGCCGCCGGGGGCGATTTCCGCGCGAGGCAGATCGAAGTGCAGCGGGCCTACCCGCGCGGTGATCAGCGCCCGCTCGATCACGTTCTGCAACTCCCGCACGTTCCCCGGCCAGTCGTACTGCTGCAACCGGAGAATATCGGCGTGGGTCAGTCGGGGCTGGGGGCAATTCAACCGCCGGGCCGCCAACTCGACGAACCGTGCGGCCAGAAGGGGAACGTCCTCTTTGCGTTGTCTTAACGGAGTGACTTCGATGGGAAACACGTTCAGCCGATAGTAAAGATCCTGGCGGAACCGCCCGGCTTCCACATCTCGCTTCAGGTCGCGGTTGCTGGCGGCGACGATTCGCACGTCGACCCGCCGCGTGCGTTCTTCTCCCACCCGCTCGAATTCCTCCTCCTGCAGGACGCGCAACAACTTGCCCTGCAACTCGACGGGGATCTCGCCCACTTCGTCGAGAAAGAGGGTGCCTCGGTCGGCCAACTCGAATCGGCCGGCGCGGTCCCGCAGCGCGCCGGTGAACGCGCCGCGGACGTGACCGAAGAACTCGCTCTCGTACAATTCCCTGGGTACCGAGGCGCAATTGACCTTGATCATCGGATGGTCGCGGCGGCGGCTTCTGCGGTGGATTTCCCGCGCGACCAACTCTTTGCCCGTCCCCGATTCGCCCAGGATCAGCACGTTGGCATCGGTGGGGGCCACCAGTTCGATCTGCGCCACCAGGGCGGCCATCGCGGCACTTTGACCGACGATTTCGCCGAAGCAGTGGGCTTCGTGGACCGCCTCGCGGAGGTAATCGCGCTCCAACTCGAGCCGCTTGATTTCTTCCTGCGTCCGGGCGAGGCCCGGCCGGGAAGCCAACCGGTCGGCGATGATCTCCAGGAGCGCTTCGGCGGACGTTTCTCCGCCAAGATCCGGCAGGAGGTCTTTCAGCGATTCCAGTCGGGATTCGTGCACGGCTATCACTTCCACCACCATGAATTCTTACGAAATGTCGTGATCGGGCAACCAAATACCGTGAAACGCGAGATTTCGTGGCCCGGCGGCGAAGCTGCCGAAGTGCAGAACGTCCGGCGGATCAAGGACTTGCAGGAACTTCGAGTTTGGCACGGGCGCTGCTCAATAGAATCAGCGTTGTCGTGAGACTGTGTCTGCCGTGAACAAAAACTTCCCAGTGGAAAGGAGAAGTGCGATGCCTAGACTCAGACCTATCGACTACGAGAGTTCCGAGGGAAAGACGAAGGAATTGTTGGATCGTGTCGAGTCGAAGATGGGCATGCTGCCCAACATCTTTCGTACCCTGGCCAACTCTCCCGCGGTATTGGAGGGCTTCGTCTGCCTCCGCGAGTCGCTCGAAGGAGGAGTCTTGCCCGAAAAGCTCCGCGAAGAAATCGCGTTGAGCGTCTCCCAGTGCGACCATTCCGACTACTGTCTGCGGGGCCATACGGCGATCGGCAAGACGGTCGGCTGCAGCAACGAGGAGATCATGGACGCCCGCCGCGGCCTGTCGTCCGACCGCAAAGTGAGGGTTGCCTTGCAGTTCGCCCGAACCGTCGTCGAGAAACGGGGGTGGGTGGCCGACGAAGACCTGATTCGCGTGCGCGAAGCGGGTTACAACGACGAAGAAATCACGGAAATGATCGGCTGGATGGCCCTGTGCATCTTCGGCGACTACTTCAGCCAGGTCACTCAGCCCGAGGTCGACTTCCCCGCTGTCCCCGAACTGGTCGGCGCGTGATCCGTTTCCAAACCTGTCGCTGCGACGTGCAAGGCCCCGGGGGCATGGGCGTGCTCCCGCGGCCTGCACGTCGTTGATTCTCATCGAACCGACTGAAAGGAAAGATTCATGAAGATCGCAGTCACCACCCCTACGGGACACGTCGGTGGGGCCGTCGGTTTCTTCCTGCTCAATGCAGGAGCGAATGTGCGATTGTTGACCCGCCGGCCGGAAAAACTCAAGGAGTTCGCCGACCGCGGAGCCGAAATCCTGCGAGGTCCCCAGGACGATCAGGATTTCGTCAATCGTTCCACGCAGGGCGTCGACGCCCTGTTGTGGGTAACCCCGCCCGGCTACGGTTCCGACGACGTGCGGGCGTTCCAGACTCGCCTGGGCAAAGTGGCCGCCGAGGCGATCCGCATCAATCGGATTCCGCGCGTCGTGAACATCTCCTCCATCGGCGCACAAAACTTCGAGGGAGTGGGGCCGATCGGCGGCTTGCACGACGTGGAACAACTTCTCGACGAGACGGCCGAGAACATTCTGCAGCTTCGCCCGGGCTTCTTCTACGAGAACTACTTCTGGTTCTTGGACGGAATCCGGAAGATGGGAAGCGTGTTCATGCCCGTCTCGGGTTCGACCCGTTACCCCATGCTCGCCACCCGCGACGTCGCCCGGGTCGCCGCCGACTGGCTGTTGAACGCCAAATGGACCGGTCATGTGGTTCGCGAGTTGCACGGACCTAAGGAGTTGAGCTTCGACGAGGCGGCCGCTGAACTGTCCGAAGGCATGCACCGTGAGATCCGCCACGTGAAGATCGATCGCGATCAGGCCCGGCAGACCATGATGGAAACCGGCATGAGCGACAACGCCGTCGATCTGATGCTGGAACTGTACGACGCGATCGAGACGGGCATGCTGACGTACATCCAGCCGATTACCGCGGAGACCCGGACCTCGACCGAACTGGTCGACTTCGCCCGCGAGGTCCTCCTGCCGGTCATCGGCGAACCGGTACCGCATTAACGTCGCCGAAGGAGCCGGCCGGGTGAGCCGCGGGGTTGATCCCCGCGCTCTGCCGAGCCGCGGGGTTGATCCCCGCGCGCGTGCCGGGGTTACACTCCGGGGAACGATGCGCGGGGGGACGCGCGGGGATAAACCCCGCGGCTCGCTGCAGAATGTCCAATGGCCCCTAACTAGTGGTGGCAGGCCACCCGCATCTACGACACCCTGCCACGCGACCGAAAAGCTGGGGATATATCGGAACGAACTCGCCTGCCCGATCGTCTTAACTCCAAGGAAGTACGAGACTGAATCGGGAGGAGAGAGATGAAACGGCCCATTTTTTCGGCAGTGATCGTGTCCGCGTTCGTCGGTTCTTTCTTGCCCGCGGAGTCGGCCTCCGCGGGTCCACCGCCTCCGGACGCGGTGATCGCGCAACTCCGCGACGGCAGCCGGGTCCGGGGCCTGCCGGAAGCGACGGAGGTCCCGCTGGATGCCGCCTTCGGCAGCACCACGATCTCTCTGAAACTGGTGGAAACCATCGTCTTCCGCGACGACCGCGAAACGGCCGAAGTCATTCTGCGGCAGGGCGATCTCGTCCGCGGTGCGGTCGGATGGAAGGCGTTGACGCTGCAAACGGTCTTCGGCAAAGTGACCGTCCCTATGCCGCAGGTCACTCGCCTGACCGTCGTTCCCTCCGGGGTGCCGCCGGAGTTGATCCTCTGGAACCGCCTGGACGAGAGCCCTTCGGTCGTCGGTCCCCAGGTGGAGTTCCTCAACCTCGACAAGTTCGTGCCGGGCAAGGTCGGATACGGTGCCCAACTGGCCGACAATCACGTTTGGGGGTTCCGCGTGCCGGTCGAGTTGGTCGCGGACGCGAAGCAGGGCACGATCGACTTCTGGATGAAGGTCGTCCGCAAGCCGCCGACCGTCGGCACCGGGAGCGGCCCCTTCTACGATTTCCTCGACGGTCCCGCCCAACTGCTCTACAGTTCCGATGATGGATACCAGCACGGCAAGTTCTCGCTGCACGGGTCCGGATACTTCGTCTACACCCAGTTCCCTTCCACCACCGCGAGCACGGACCTGCTGGGCGAGCCGGAGCAGTGGAACCACTACGCGATCGTCTGGAACAACGACGGCATCGAAGAATTCAACGACGCCAGGCTGGCCCTGCTGATCAACGGCAAACCACACGGAATCTACGTGTCGAACCGGCGATACTCCGGGCCTTTCATGCAGAGGGGCGATTCGAAGTACCTGCTCTTCCACCGCAACCGGAACGTGTTTCCCGGCACGATGGTCTACGACGAGCTGAGAATCTGGAACCGCGCGCTGACGGAGTTTCCGCCGCGTCTGCCGACCGACGCCCCGGCCGAGGTCGAGCCCGCGACCGAGACGCCCCGATTCGTCACCGATCTGCGCGACGGCTCCCACTTGCTGGGCCAACTGTCGATTTCCAACGTCACGCTCACTTCGGAAGCCCTCGGCGAGATGACCGTCGAGGTCGACCAGATCGAAGGCATGACGTTCGTTGCAGGCGACGCGACGGCCAAGGTCGCGCTGCGAAGCAACGACGTGCTCGTCGGCCGCATCCGGCCCGCCAGGCTGCCGCTGAAAACACTGCTGGGCGACGTCGAGATCCCGGTGGAGCAGATTGCGAAGATCCAACGCGTTCCCGCTGGCAAGTAGCGAGCCAGGGCTTGGCCGGAAGTGTAGCCGTCTCGCTCCGCGAGATGGAGCCACGTCTCGCGGAGCGAGACGGCTACTATCACTGCAACGGCAAGTCGAAGCAGAAAACGCGGGAGAGCACGTGCTTCCTCCAACCACAACTCTTCGGCATCGGGAGACTCGGATTCGTCGAGGCTGGCGATCAATTGCTTGGCCAACTGCGCGCGAGATGATGCCGGCAGGCCGAGGAGTTCGAGGGCCAGCCTTTCCAACTTCGTCGACATCTGGTGTTCCCTTTCGGCACCGGCCTGATTCCGGCATGGAGAAACAGGGTGCGACCGCACCACCTCCAGCTATATCAAGCCGCTTCACATTCGGCAAGTCCGCCAACCGGGCGATTTCTGCTCCACGCGGCGATACGCGAGCGTCCGATCGGGCCGCCCCGCCTTTCTCCAACCGGCTTTGACTTCCCCGGCCGTGTTGGGTTACAATGTCAGCCGGTGCGATCGAGCAACGGTCCTTTCCGCCGGAACGTGTCCGGCACGTTGCTCTGCCTGAACGTTGTCGAGGAGTCGAATACGATGCGGAAGAACGTCCAAGTTTCCTGGCTCGTCGGGTTGTCGATCGTGTGCTGTGCCGGGAATCTTCCGGCCGCGGAGAACTACGTCAAGAGAGATACCTGGCACGCGACGCTGGTTGCCAATCTGGCCGCCGGGCCGGCGGATGCCGTGGCTCGCACCTCGAAGGATTTCCCCGACGACCGACAGAAACTGGAGATCGTCTCCGATTGGCTCGCCCAGGACAACCCCGGCGACGGCCCGTTGAGCGAAGCGGTCGGCCGCGTGCTGGACGACCTGGGTGTATCCGCCGGGAAATTGTGTTCGCAGTTCGACGCGCTGGTCGCATCGAATGTCCCCGCCGACGATTCGCGATGGGCCGAGCTGTATCTGGCCGCGTGCGAGGCCCGACGTGCGGCCCGCTTCCAGCCGTATCGCGAACGGCTCGGCCGGATCGTCTTCACCAAGCACTACGACATGGGCGGCTCGCACTACGCCTACACGGAAGGTCAATCGGACGCCCAGGCCGAACGGCATTTCCAGGGCGGGACGGCACTGTGCGTGCTGGAAATGGACGGCATTTACGGCGAGGTTCGCACGCTGATCGAGGACCCCGACGGCGTGATCCGCGATCCCGACGTCCCGTTCGACGCGAAGCGGATCCTCTTCGCGTGGAAGAAGTCGCTCAACGAAGACGACTATCATCTCTACGACTACGACGTGGCCGACGGCGAGGTCCGGCAGCTTACCTTCGGCCTCGGATTCGCCGACTACGAAGGGGCCTATCTGCCCGACGGAAACATCATCTTCAACTCCACCCGCTGCGTGCAGATCGTCGATTGCTGGTGGACGGAAGTCAGCAACCTGTTCACCTGCGACGCCGACGGGAAGTACCTGCGGCAGATCAGCTTCGACCAGGTCCACTCCAACTACCCCACGGTCACGCACGACGGTCGCATCATCTACACCCGCTGGGACTACAACGACCGCGGGCAGATCTATCCGCAGGGCCTTTTCCAGACGAGGCAGCACGGCATCGGGCAGACGGAGCTTTACGGGAACAATTCGTACTTCCCCACCACGGTGATGCACGCCCGGGCGATCCCCGGCACCAGCAAGGTGCTGTGCGTATTCAGCGGCCATCACACCCGGCAGTACGGCCTGCTGGGAATCCTCGATCCGCGCAAGGGCCGCCAGGAGAACGAAGGGGCCCAGTTGATCGCCCCGGTGCGCGACACGCCGGCGGTACACGTGGACTCCTATGCCCGCAACGACGAGCAACAATTCCAGTATCCTTATCCGCTGAGCGAGACGGAATACGTGGTCGCCTACAAGTGGAAAGAGACGCCGCGCTTCGCCATCTACTACATGACGATCGACGGCAAGCGGGAGTTGCTGGTTTCCGATCCGAAGCTGCCCTGCAACCAGCCGGTTCCGTTGTGCGCTCGACCGGTGCCGATGGTGCAGCCGGACCCGGTCGACTATCGCAAAGACACGGGCACGGTCTACCTCCACAACGTTTACGACGGTCCCGGTCTGGAAGGGGTCGAGCGGGGCGCGATCAAGTCGCTGCGGGTCGTGGCGTTGGAGTTTCGGGCGGCGGGCGTCGGCAGCAACGGCAACAACGGCCCGGCCGGCGGCGCGCTGGTCAGCACGCCGATTTCCATCCAGGGCGCGTGGGACGTGAAGACGGTGCTCGGCACGGCCGCGGTCCACGAAGACGGCTCGGCCTGCTTCACCGTGCCCGCTCGCACGCCGATGTACTTCCAGGCACTCGACGCAAAGGGCCAGATGGTCCAGTCGATGCGGAGTTGGATGACGCTTCAGCCGGGCGAGTCGGTTTCGTGCGTCGGCTGCCACGAGAGCAAGAACGCGGCCCCGCCGGTCACGATGGCCAGTCGGGCGCTTTCGACCGGGCCGCAGAGACTTGATCCGTTCTACGGCCCGCCGCGAGGATTCAGCTTCGTCAAGGAGATCCAGCCGATTCTCGACAGCCACTGTATCAAGTGCCACCATCTCGACGAATCGCCGAAGTACGCGGCCGTGACCGTGGCGGAAGCTGCCACCGGATACGATCCGGGCAAGGTGCAAACACTCGTGCCCTGCAAGGGCGCGACGTGGCGATACACGTTCGACGCCCCCGGCAACGAGTGGTCCGATCCGAAATTCGACGATTCCAACTGGGCGTACGGCCCGGGCGGTTTCGGCACCGGAGGCACGCCGGGGGCCGTGGTCGGCACGGAGTGGCGGACCTCGGAGATCTGGATCCGCCGCAGCTTCGAACTGCCCCAGGACGTGAAACTCGCCGCCCCGAATCTTCTGGTCCATCACGACGAGGACGTGGAAATCTACTTGAACGGCGTGCCGGCGGCCAGTGCCGTCGGGCACGTTGCGAGTTACGGCCTGATGCCGATCAACGCCAAGGCGGCGGCAACGCTGCGGCCCGGCGCCAACACGCTGGCCGTCCACTGCCGCCAGACGGCCGGCGGGCAGTTCGTCGACGTGGGGATCGTGGAAACGAAACCGGGCGAACAGGCCGTGGCCATGGCACCGCCCGGGCCGCCCCAACCGCCCGAGGATGTCAAGCCGGCGTTCAGTCTCAAGGGCACGCAGACCCTCGACGGCAAGGCCCTGCGGATGTGGAGCGATTCCTACCGGGCCTTGGCCGACCGCCGGGTGGCCAATTGGATCAACGTCCAGTCGGCCCCGCCCATGCTCCCGCCCTATCACGCCGGGGCATCGCAGAGCAAGTTGATCCGCATGTTGGAAGAAGGACATAACGGCGTGAAGCTATCCAAGGAGGAACTCGATCGCTTCATCGTCTGGATCGATCTCTTGGTGCCTTACGTCGGCGATTACACCGAGGCCATGCCCGAGGACAAGATCCCTCGCTATACTCAATTCCTCGAGAAGCGCCGCCGCTGGCACGCCGAAGAAGCCGAGAACATCGCCGCGTTTCTGCGCGAGC
>DATLAN010000388.1:0-30927 GCA_035527455.1 Thermoguttaceae bacterium | reverse complement strand
CGTCGCGTCCGCACGTGCCGCCGATGTCGTGGGCGTCCAGCGGAACGATCGTGGCCTCGACCAGCCGCCGCATCTGCTGATAACCGGCGTCGTTGGTGCTTCGCCATCCGCCGGAGGTGATCTGCCCCCAGCCACCGGCCCCGGTCGCCAGCGGCGCCTTGAGGATCCGGCTCTCGCCGGGCATCGCCACGTTGATCAGCGCCGCCAACGGTTGCCCGGCCAGGTCCGAACCGAACGCCTTCTCGATCTGTTCGCGAAGCGCCTTTTCCCCCTCGCCGGAAATGCTTCGATCCTCGAGCCGATTGTGGGAATAGTCGCCGTAGAACTGCGCGTTCAGATCGAGCCAATCGACGATCTGCCGGAAACTCTCGCGATCGAGCTTCACGCGATCCTGATGGTCCACGCGCAGGTATTCCGCCAGCCGCCCGGCGTGGGCGAAGTAATCCTTCGGTACGCTGTATGTCGTTTCCCCGTTGCGGTAGGCGATCTTGACGAAGCCGTCCAGTCCGGTCAACGAATCGTGCGCCACGTTGTAGCTGCCCTGCCGCGTTCCCAGCAGGTCGAGGTTGGCGTCCTTCCGCTTCAGGCCGTGGCACTCGATGCAGTAGCGGTCGAGCACGGGCTGCACGCTGCGGAGGAAGCTGAACCCGCCGGCGTATTGCGGCCCGGGCGGCGGCGCGGGCTCGTAGACCGGCACGCTGCGGGGCATGGCCCCGAGCGTGGGCGTGGCGCCGCGCGGCTCGTGGCATCCCACGCACGTCGCCGTTTCGCCCGGCTGGAGGTAGATCACCGTCCGCATCGTCATCACGGCCATGCCGTTCTCGTCGAGCAACTGCAACTGCAGCGGCGTGCCGGCCGGCGCGCGGAAGGCCGTCGAGCCGTCGGCGTTGACGGGCACCGTGCCGACGATGCTCTTGATGATCTCGTTGTTGGCCAGGCTCAGCGGCGGCTTGCCGTTGTTCGGCTGGCCGTAGATCCGGTTGATCCGTAGCGACCTGATCGTGCCCGGCTCGATCGGCTGCGTGCTCTGGTAGACGTTCTGCACGAAGAAGGTGCCGGTCTCCTCTTGCTCGCGGCCGGCGACGTGCGAGGGGATCGCCGGCGGCATCAGGCGCGGCCGGACGGGGATCGGCGCGAAGCACGACATCTCGCCGTCGCGATAGATCAGCTCCCGCCCGCCGAGCCTGTCGACCAGGTAGATGGCGTACGCGCCGGTGTCCTGCACGCTGCCCTGTCCGACCAGTCGGCCGTACATGGCGGCCATCAGGTACATGTCCTCGTTGATCGGCCACGGCGTTACGCTGGCCCCGTCGATCCCGCCGGCGTACGGGTCGCCGGCCTCGGGAAAGCGGAACTCGGGCGTGACCCGCGAGAGCGGCTCCAGGCCGTCCTGGCCCTTGTGCGGATCGACCAGGATGGCCGACCCGGACGTGTAGCCGTGGTGGTCCGTGGCCGTGCAAATGACCTGGTGCGAGCCGGGAACCGCGCGGGCCTCGGCCGTCATGCACGGCGACGGGGAATAGTTGCCGTAGAAGTGGGCCGTGCCCGTGCCGTCCGGCGCAATCGTCCACAGGCTCTGGAATCGCACGTCGTGCCGGTTGATGTAATCCCAACGCGTGTAGATGATCCGCCCGTTGTGCATCACGCTGGGGTCCCACTCGTTGGCCTCGCCGTAGGAAAGCTGCCGGAGACGGCTGCCGTCCAACTCGGCGCGGAAGAGCATATACGTGGGCACGTAGCGCCCGCCGTGACATCGGCCGAAGCTCTGGCTGCGGGTGGTGATGAACGCGAAGCCGCCGTCGGGCAGGTAGCACGGGTCGAAGTCCTCGATCAACACGGTCTGCCGGCCGCACCAGCCGTGCATCGGATCGCTCGGCGTGCCGGTGATCTGCCGCACCTCCCGGCCGTCGATCGTCGCTTCGTAGATCAGGAAACGCCGCTGCTTGGTGTCTGTGACCGTGTGGTCGCAGAACGAGAAGAGCACGCGGCGCCCGTCGAAAGACAGATCGGGGTGCAGGACCGAACCTTCCGGCAACTTGCCCTCGAGGATGACTCGCGGACGTGGACTGTTCTTCCAATCGTCCACCACCACCAGGCCCGGCCCGGGGCGACTGTGCCGGCCGAGATACTGGTCGCACATGTGGCTGTAGCCGGGCGGAGGACGCTTGTTGACGAGCAACTGCCGGAAGTCGAGATCCGGATGGGCCAGGATGATCCGCCGCCGCAACTGGGACAACCGCTCGCGCAGGGCGTTCTGGTCGCCGCCTTGGCCGATCTGCCTTTCCAGCGATCGCAACTCGCCCGCCAGGCCTCCCTGCGGCGAGCGGCGCTCGACGAAAGCCAGCGTCCTCAGCGCGAGGTCCAAAACGTCCTGCAACGACCCGTCGGGCGGACGTTGCCCGCGCTGGGCCAGTTCTTCCAGGGCGGCCGTCTCCTGCGCATCGGGCGGCGCCGCTTTGAATTCCACGCCTTCTGACAGTATCCGCAGTTCGGCGATCGACGCCCAAGGCTGACCGTTGACCTCGGATAGCGCCCGCAACTTCACGTAGCGTCCCCACGGCTTCTCGGGCAGCTCGACCCGCTTCTCGGCGTCGTTGTTCTCGAACGTCCCCTTGGCCGCCGGCGAGCCGAAGTTCCGTTCGTCGTCGCTGACGAAGAACTCGTAGTCCTTGATCGTGCCGTTGCCGCCGCCGACGCAAGGCTGGTAGGTGAACCCGGCGATCTCGGAACTCTCGCCCAGGTCGAGCGTGATTTCGTGGGGATGGCGGCGTCGGTCGGGCTGCCACGCGGTCCGCCAGATGGTGCCGCGGTCGCCGTCCATCGCCCGGAAGCCTTCGGTGCCCAGTGCCTGGCTGTCGACCGTCACTTTCGCATAGACGGTTCCGGTGCGGCGGGGCCTTTCCGCGACGGGTAGAGCGTCCGGGTCGCCGTCCATGGCGTAAATACCCTTGTCCCCGTCCGCTTCGCTGTCCACATGCACCCGCACCGCGACGGGCGGAGGACCTGCGGGAGCCGACCCATACGCGAAAGCAAGAGTGATCGCAACGATGACCGCGACGAGCCGCGTGCTCGGCATGACGTGCTCCTTTGGTACTGGAGGTGGGAAGTCGTATCAGGCGGGAAAGGAAGCGGGCGCACATCCAGCGCCCATCATACGCCGAGGTCGTGGACCATGTCAAGCTTGTCTGGCCGCCGCCTGGGAGCCGTCAAGTAGGCCGGAACCAGCGCAGCGCAGTTCCGGCATTTGGCGTGGAAAAGCCGCCGGGTGGCACTGTCGATTCTGCGGAGAGATTTTGCCATATCGCTTGACTCATTCGCAAGATCGCCGGTGTTGCCGGGCAACAAGAGGTGATCCAACAGCCGCCGTCTCCGGTAGCGTGAAAAGGTCGCGAACTGTGCGTGAAATTCGTCGTCGTAGATGCGTCGTTCGGTCATCGGTGAATTATCCCGTGCGTTTGACGTGGAGAACGGACCGGGGTAAGATCTCGAATTGTTAGCGGTGAGTCGAAAAACGGGACCGGCACCGTCGGCGGCGCGAAATATCACAGCAAGCCGACGTCACGATGGAGCCAGTCCCCATTTTCGGGCTCCAGTACTTACGGTTTCAGAGGAGAAGAAAATGGACCCTCAACGACTGACGCGTAGAGACTTGATGCGTTTGCTCGGCGGCGCGGGAGTTGCCGCCGGATTGGGAACCGCGACGACCTCCCGCCGGGCGTGGGCCGATATCGCTTCACGCAAGGATGCCCCGGCGGGCGTCCCGGTTGTGGGAACCGACTATCCGCCCACCACGCTGGTCGACGGCAAGGTGATCCAGCCGCAGCGACAACTGCCCTTGTTGCACACCACCGATGTGCTGGTCGTCGGGGGCGGGCCGGCCGGCGTGGTGGCCGCTCTGGCCGCCCGACGGGCAGGAGTCAAGGTCACGCTGGTCGAACGGTACGGCCATTTCGGCGGACTCTGGACCGGCGGGCTGGTGCTGCTGGTGCTCGGACACATCGTCACCGGCCGTAAGCAGGTCTGCCAAGGCATCGGCGAGGAGATGATGCGGCGGTTGGAGCGGCTCGACGGCGGGATCGTCAACCGCCGCCCGGGCACGAACCCCACGGTCGACGCCGAGGCGCTGAAGTACGTCATGGTCGAGATGGTCATGGAGGCCGAATTGGACGTGTTCCTCCATTGCTGGGGCGTCGACGCGATCATGGACGGCAACAAGGTGTGCGGGGCCGTGTTCGAGAGCAAGTCGGGACGGCAGGCGATCCTGGCCAAGAACGTGGTCGACGCGACCGGCGACGGCGACGTTTTCGGGGCCGCCGGGGCCACGCACGAACGCCGCAAGTACCACATCGGCCTCGTCTCCCGAATCGGCAACCTCGACAAGGTCGATCGCGCCACCGCCGGCGACCGCACGCCGAGGAACCTGGGCGCCGTGACTCCCATCCCGGGCGTCCGCTGGGTCAACATGCACGGCCCCGACGCCGACGGACTCGACGTCCGCGAACTGACGCAGATCGAATTGAACGCCCGACGGTTGATTTGGAGAAACGTGCAGCAGATCCGCGCCACGCCGGGGTACGAACAGGTCTACCTGATGGAGACGGCCCCGCAGGTGGGCGTGCGGATTACGCGAGTTCTCGCCGGTTTGCACACGCTGAAGATCGACGACGTGAAGGCCGGCACACGGTTTCCCGACGTGGTGGCCGTCGGCGGCGCATGGAACGGCGACCATCCGGAGTGGCAGATCCCCTACGGGGCGCTGGTGCCCAAGGACGTCGACAACGTGCTGGCGGCCGGACGCTGCATTTCGGGAGACCGGCTGATGTCGGACCTGATCCGCGTGATTCCGAATTGCTTCGTCACCGGTCATGCCGCCGGCGCCGCGGCGGCCGTCGCCGCGCAGGACGGCTGCCTGGTCCGCGAGGTCGAGGTGCCGAAGGTGCAGAAGCTCCTGCGAGAACAAGAGGCGTATTTGGGATAGGCCCGAGACACGATGGTCCGCATCCGCCGACGCCATGCCCTCCGCCGCCCACTGCGCACGCTCGTGCGTTGTTGCGCGCTGGCCGCGGCGGTGGTGGCGACGTTGGGGCTGTTGCCGTGGCCGGAAGCCGTCCTGGTCGTGCCCGGCGCCAGTCCGTTCGTCGCCACGGCCGCGACGATCGCCACCCGGTCGGTCGGCGTTGCCGCGCTGATCGCCGCGCCGGTGCTGGTCGTCGTGCTGGTGCGGCGGCGGTGGTTCTGTCGGTGGTTGTGTCCGGTGGGATTGATGGCCGAGTGCGCGGGCCGGCTTTCGCCGGTCTCGGCTTCTCGATGCAGGCGGGTGCCGCCGATCGGCAAGGCCGTCGTGCTGCTTTCCCTGGCTGGGGCTTGTTTCGGTTTCCCGTTTCTCTTATGGCTCGACCCGTTGGTGCTGTTCAGCGCGGCCTTCGGGCTGGCGCACGATCCGCTCCCGTCGGCCGGCCGCATCGCCGCCGGGGCGCTGGCCGGGCTGCTCGTGCTGTCGTTCGCCCTGCCCGGCGTCTGGTGCCGAAGGTTATGTCCGCTGGGCGCAACGCAGGAACTGGCGGCCATGCCGGGGCGAGTGTTTTCTCGCCGGAGAATGGCGTCTGCCCAACAGGGCGACGGCGACGAGCGAAACCGGCCATGGCTGCCGCGACGTTCGGTGTTGGCCATGGCGTTGGGGGCCGTATGTGCCGGGGTGGGGGCGCGGTTCGGGCTGGTCGGCCGTGCGCAAGGTCAGGAACGGCTCTCGTCGGTGCTTCGTCCGCCCGGGGCGGCGCCCCCGTGGCAGTTTCCGCAGCTTTGCCTGCGTTGCGGCAACTGCGTGCGGGCGTGCCCGGCCGGCATCATTCGCGCCGCCCGGCAGTCCGAGACGATCGGCGACTGGCTGACGCCGGTCGTGTCGATCGAGAACGACTATTGCCGCGAAGACTGCTGTGCTTGCACGCAGGTCTGTCCTTCCGGCGCGATCATCCCCGGCAACGCGGCGGCGAAGCACCAGCGCCCGATCGGCCTGGCGCACGTCGACTTGAACCGATGTCGCTTGACGCAGAATCTCGATTGCCACGAGCGGTGCGTGAAGGAGTGCCCTTACGAGGCGATCACCATGAGGGAATGGTCGTGGGAGGACGGCTTGATCTATCCGATCGTTCACGCCCAGAAGTGTCCCGGTTGCGGGGCGTGCGTGTTGGCCTGTTCGCCGATGGACGCGATCAGGGTGCTTCCGCCCGGAGTATCGCCGTCGGCGGTCGTCGATTCCCGAACGCGCGAAGGGGAGCAAGAGGCGCCGGAAACAGAAGACGGCGGGGGCGACCCGTTCGACGATTGGATGCCCGACGACGCTGGAACTCAGGGGTGACGGGAGCAATAGCAGTAGGCCGGAACAAGCGCAGCGCAGTTCCGGCGGGTGGCGGGTGGCACCGTCGATCTTGCGGAAGCGATCCTACCATGTCGTTCGACTCATTCGCAAAATCGCCGGTGCTACCCGCTACTTTTCCCGAGCACGAATACTCTCGCACGCCTTCTCCAGCCTCGCGGCGACGTCGGGGCATTCTTCAACCAGATTCACCCGTTCAGAAACGTCTTGGGAAAGATCGAACAGGTTGTAGGGTTCTTGGAACGGGCGGCCGGGCGGCGGCTCGCGGCCTCCGGAACCGTTGCCGAGCACCAGCTTCCATTTGCCGTCTCGAATGGCGAACATCCCGGCAATCGAATGGTGGATCACCGGCGGCCGGACCGTTTCCCGAGGCTTGCCTTCCAAGAGCGGCAACAGGCTGAAGCTGTCCGGTGCGGCACCTTCGGGAACCCGGGCCCCCACAACGTCGGCCGCCGTGGCGAACAGATCGGTCAAACAGATGGTCTCCTCGCAGCGACTGCCCGGCTCGATCCGGTCGGGCCACCGGGCGAAGAAGGGAACCCGGTGCCCGCCTTCCCAGATATCCGCCTTCGTGCCGCGGAACACGTAGTTGGCCGTGTGATTGGAGGACCTGTAGGCCTGGACCGTTTCGTCTTCGACGTGGTCCGCCGCGTCCGGTTCGTCGCGGCGATACATGAACGACCCGTTGTCGCTGGTGAAGAACACCAAGGTGTTGTCCTTGATTTCGTTCCGGTCGATGGTCTTCAAGACCTCGCCCACGGTCCAGTCCACTTGCACGATGAAATCGCCGTACGGTCCCAGTTGCGTCTTGCCCCGGAAGCGCGGATGGGGGAGGACCGGCTTGTGGGGGGCCGTCAGCGGGAAGTACAGGAAGAACGGCTTTTCGGATCCCGCCTCGCGTTCGATGTACGCGGTGGCCTGTTTCAGCAAATCGTCCAGGCAATTCTCCATCACCAGGTCCGGCGAGCGTTCACCCCGACGCAGATAGGCCGGAAAACTCTGGGCTTGCTGAACGAGCGTGGGAAGTTCCGTGCAGCGGCCGTTGTGGATGAAAGTATACGGCGGGAAATCGAGCGAAGCCGGAATGATGTAGGAGAATTCAAACCCCAACTCTTTCGGCCCGCCGCGGACCGGCTGAGCGAAATCGAACGACTTGCCGTCGGCCGTCCGCCCGAATTCCAGCCCGAGGTGCCATTTCCCGACCACCCCGCACGTGTAGCCGCAGGCCGTCAAGAACGAGGCGACCGTGGGACGATCCGCCTCGATCAACGGCGTTCCGTATCCGTTGAGCACCCCGCTCTTCAAGCGGCTCCGCCAGCAATACCGCCCGGTGACCACGCCGTAGCGCGTCGGCGTACACACGGCCGAAGGCGTATGGGCGTTGGTGAACGTCATCCCTTCCGCCGCCAGGCGATCCAGGTTCGGCGTGGGGATCTTGGAGTTCGGATTCAGCGCCCCGACGTCGCCGTAGCCCATGTCGTCCGCCATGATGAACACGAGGTTGGGCTGGACGCGTTCGCTCGCCGGACACGGATCGACGAGAATCTGCGAGAGTGCCGAAATCCACGTTGCGCAGAGGACCATGCCGACGGACCGGCCGAGAGACCCGCGCCGCCGGAAGTGCGAAAGCAACCATTTGCTGAATCGATTCATGTGACTCGTTTCCCTTCATTTCAACCGGGAGCAGTAGGAAAAAGCAGTAGCAGTAGGCCGGAACAAGCGCAGCGCAGTTCCGGCACTTGGCTTCATTCGACGTTTCCAAATCAAATGCCGGAACTGCGCTGCGCTTGTTCCGGCCTACACGTCTCACACCCAAGGACGCTTGCGCCCCTTGGCGGCGGCGACCGTCTTCTTGACCAGCTCGGCGTCCTCCGCGACCTGGAAGTCGAACATGCCCAAACAAACGAAATCGGCGCCGCTATCGAAGGCATACCGCAGTCCGTCCTCGGGCGGGATGGCCCCGGCGGCCAGGACCTTGAAGGCGATCCAGGGGACCTTGACGTCCTGCATGAACGCCACCGTCTCTTCGGGCTTGTGGCAGAACATGTTGTCGTGGTACTGCGCGTGATCGGGCGAATCCTGCTCGAACATCTCCATGAACCGCCGGTTCTCCGGCGGATGGGCCGACCAGTAGCGGTCGTGGTGCAACGTCTTGATGTAGAAGTCGGGCACGAGTCCTTCGCGCTCGCAGAAGGCGATCGGCTCGAGCCGGTGCGCGCCGATGCCCGCCGGAACGTCGTACTTCCTCATGATCTCCAGCGCCCGGACGATGTGGGCCTGTTTGTTCTGATAGTACCAGGTGTCGCTGGCGCCGCCCCAGAGATAAACGGCCGAGGCGCCCAGTTCGAGATGCTCGACCAGCACGCGCTCGTACTTTTCGATGTCGGTGGTGATCACGTCGGCGATCCACTTCATCCGGCCGCCCCACTCGTCCCAGTATTTCGACAGTCGGAAACGCTTGAAGTTGTGGTTCTTCAGCACGATGCTGTCGGCGCCGAGTTCTTCGCATTTCTTCATGGTCATGAAGATGCGTTCTTCGGTGTTGTAGTGGGCGGCCAACGCGCCGACGTAATCCAAGTCACGCGCGTGCATGTTCATGCTGATCAGATTGCTGCCGCTGATCAGCCGGCCGAGCGTCAAGCCGCCGATCTTTCCCACGGGCATCTGCTGCTGCCTGGCCACGGCCTTCGGATCGCGCAGGTCCAGGTTCCTGAGCCGGGCGTATTCGTCCTTGTCCGAGCGGGTGACGAACGTGGGCTGCGTGACGGCGTCGACCTTCTCGTCGGATTCCGCGCCGGACGAGGCGGCCGAGACGATCCCCAGCACGGGCAGCGTGCCCACGCTGCCGAGCCATTCTCGCCGGTTGGAACGATCCGCCGAACAGGCCCGATCGGACACGGCCACGGCAGCTTCTCTGTTGCGGAACGGCCACATCGGATCTTCCTCCGGTTTCAAATCGCACGTGGGGCACGTTTTCAACGTGCCTTTTCGGTTGTTGGCACGTTGAAAACGTGCCCCACGACTTGCGCGTGCAAGCGTTCCCGCCCCCCGCTTGGAATGTACCTCAGTATCTCACACCGGCGTGGAATGTGCAAGCAACCGGCGGACCGCACGAATGCGGTCACTACCAACGGCTCCCGTCACGCCCAGGCGGTCTCGGCGGTGACCAGGCCCGGCGGCCGCTGGCCTCGCTCGAAGGCCGTGATGTTGGCCAGCGTCTCTTCGGCGATGGCCTCCAGCGCGTTGCCGGTGAAGAATGCCTGATGGCCGGTGATGATCACGTTGGGGAAGGTGAGCATGCGTGCGAAGACGTCGTCCTGGATGACGCGGTCGGAAAGGTCTTCGAAGAACAGATCCGCTTCTTCCTCGTAAACGTCCAGCCCCAGCGAGCCGATCTTGCCCGACTTCAGCGCCCGAACCGCCGCCTCGGTGTCGATCAGCTTGCCGCGGCTGGTGTTGATGAGCATCACGCCGGGCTTCATCCGGGCCAACGCTTCGTCGTCGATCATATGAAAGGTGGCCGGGATCAACGGGCAGTGCAGCGTGACCAGGTCGGACTCGCCGAACAGTTCATCGAGCGCCATGTACTGCACGCCTGCGCCTTGAAGCTCCTTGTTCTCGGTCACGTCGTAGGCCAACACGCGACAGCCGAAGCCGATCAGCAGCCGGGCGACCGCCGCGCCGATCCTGCCGGTGCCGATCACGCCGGCCGTGCGACCGTTCAGCTCGATGCCCAACAGCCCCTCCAGCGCGAAGTTGCCTTCCCGGACGCGGTTGTAGGCTTTGTGGAGCTTTCGGGCCAGCGACAGGATCAGTCCCAGCGTATGCTCGGCCACCGCGCGGGGCGAATAGGCGGGCACCCGGACGACGGTCAGCTCCAACTCTTCCGCCGACCGCAAATCGACGTTGTTGAAGCCCGCGCAACGCATGGCGATCAGCCGCGTGCCGCTCTTGGCCAGTGCCAGCAGCACGCGGGCGTCGAGTTCGTCGTTGACGAACGCACACACCGCCGGGAAGCCGTCGGCCAGCCGAGAGGTCTGATACGTCAGCCGCGGCTCGAAGAAGACCAGCTCGTGGCCGACTTGGCGATTGGCGTCCTCGAAGGACTGCCGGTCGTAGGACTTCGTGCTGAAAACGGCCGTCTTCACTATTCGTTATTCCTGCCCGTTGTGCTTGGCCGAGCCTCTGACCGCAGGCACCGTTTTCCGGGCCGACGCGGCCAACCTCAATGGGGCCATACAAACATAGGACGAACCGAGCGGCCGGTTTGTTCCCGGGGATTCTCGGCAGAGATTGCCGTCTTTCCCTCGCATGGGGGATTCTCGCGGCGAGCGTCAGCCGCGTTGAGCAAGAGACCTCGCCGACGATTCAGTCAACTCCTGCACGACATTGCCCGAGCGGGCGAGGGACGACAACTGGCTGTGACCCCCTTCTTCTGGTCCCACAGGCGACTGGACTGCCCCCAGAGTTTCTGGTAGGATGGTGAAGAGAGGAGCCTTGGAAACACATTGTCCGGCTCGGGCAGACCATGTAGTTTTCGGTCAGCATGGTCCAACGGCCGGCGTTCCCGTGGAGCCCGGTATGAGCATTGCCGCCATTCATCTTGACCGTTTGTTGGAACCGCTGGCCGGTTGTCTCACGGCCGACGTTGCTGCGAAGATTGCCGATCTTCGGGCGGACGCCGCGACGCAAGAACGTATCGACTATCTGGCCGAGCGATCCAACGAAGGGCGGTTGACCGATCAGGAACGGGAAGAGTACGCCGGTTATCTGCACGCCATCGACGTGATCGCCGTATTGCAGGCCAAGGCCCGGTCCCTTCTCCGCAGACCATCGTGATGGACGACGCCCTACGGTCCCTCGTCCGCCGTCGGGCGGGCGACCGTGCAGTTGTTGGCCATGAACGACTAAAATGGGGACAGTCACCTATTTTGAAGACTAGAAATAGGTGACTGTCCCCATTTACGTCCATTTACGTCGGGGGACACCATGCTACGGTCAGACCAACTCGTACTGCCCACCGCCGGCCTTCTTGAGCTTACCCTGCCGCACCAGTTCGTCCCAAACTTCTCGCGGGAAGCGGTCCGGCGGAGTGATGCCGACGATCCCCGACTGGCGTCCGCCGCTCAACGGTCCCACACCGATTCGCGATTGGTCGTCCAGACAAGTCAGTTTCAATCGTTTGCGAAAGGCCTTCATCGCCGCCTTGAGTTCCTGCGGGCTGTGTTCGGGGGGTTGCGCTGCGTCGTCTGAGGACATTGAAAAACTCCTTACTACTTCAACTCCTCCAGCTCTTCCAGCCAGAGGCGGATCTCGTTGTCGTATTCGCTGGCCAGGTCGCCCTTGATCAATTGGCGGTGGAAGCTGGCGGCGCCCTCCTTGACCAGGTCGGCCGCCTCGGCGCCGGGGAACCGGCGCAGCGGATCCGGGGCGATCAGCCGGGTGCCGCTCTTGGCCAGTGTTAGCAGCACGCGGGCGTCGAGCTGGTCGTTGACGAACGCGCACACCGCTGGGAACCCGTCGGCCAGCCGGGAGGTCTGATACGTCAGCCGCGGCTCGAAGAAGACCAGTTCATGGTCGGCCTGGCGGTTGGCGTCCTCGAAGGACTGCCGGTCGTAGGACTTCGTGCTGAAAACGGCTGTCTTCATTACTGATTATTCCTGTCCGTTGTGCTTGGCCGAGCCGCCCCACATGTGCCAGCCGTCGGCGGTGGGATCGCTCGTGTTCAGACAGATCAACGTGCCGTCGGCCGTGGCGGCGTAGACGGCTCCGGCGGCGACGGACGGCTCGAAGAGGATCCGCCCGCCGATGGTCGCCTGCCAAAGGGTCTTGCCCGAATCGGCGTCCAGGCAGAGGATGCGGCCATCGACCGTGCCGACGTACAGCTTGCCGCCGGCCAGCGCGGGAGGTGTAACCGGTCGGGTGGCCTCGGCCTCGAAATCGAAGGCGTGCTCCCAAACGACCTTGCCGGTCTTCACGTCCACCGCCTGCATCTTGGGGCCGTGGATCATGATGCTGGTGCCCTTGTGCAGACACGGCCGCGAGCCCTGATAGGCCCAAACGGCCTTGACGTTGCTCTGGCCGATGTTGCCGGCGGCCATCGAGAGCTTGGCGGCTTCCGGGGCGCTGGAGAAGCCGACCGAGGCGTCGTGCTGCTGGTCTTCCGCCTGCTGGACCTTCGTGGCGGCCATCGTCTGCTCGGCCTGGGCGGCGGCCTCGGCCGCGTCCTTGGTCTTCTCGGCCGTTTGCAGCACGTCGCGTGCAATCGTCTTGAGTTGTTCCCCGGCGTTGTTGTTCGTGCCGTCGTCCGGCAGGGCGTTGGCCAGTTTCTCGATATCCCGGGCAAGCTGCAATGCCTCGGTGGCGTCTTTCTCGCCGGCGGTCGACTCAGGGGAAGGTTCTCGTACGGCGAACTTATCGATCCGCTCGGTCAGCGACTTGGCCTGCCCGC
The DNA here is from genome assembly GCA_035527455.1 of Thermoguttaceae bacterium. Taxonomy (GTDB): domain Bacteria; phylum Planctomycetota; class Planctomycetia; order Pirellulales; family Thermoguttaceae; genus DATLAN01. The sequence continues at coordinate 18,103 of DATLAN010000388.1, read as the reverse complement.
CCAGCGCACCGCTGACGTCGTTCAACAGCACGCTGCCGGCGTTGAGGTCCATCCGATAGGCGCCCTGTCCGCTGAAGTGCACGGCCGCGTTGCCGGCGTAGAGTTGTTGTTGGGCCCCCAACGCCAGCAGGAACGACGCCTTGACGGCGGCCAGGGGCTTCTCGTGGGTCAGAGTACCGTCGTCCAGCGAAACGAGGTTCAGCCCTTCGAGCGTGACGGTCGACGAGGTTTCTTTCCCGTCGCCGTCCTTCAGCTTGATTTCTTTCTCGGTGCGCTGGCTGATGAAGATCTGCCGGCCCAACACGCGCGGGGCGCTGGTCACCTGGTGCTTCTTCTGCCAGACCACTTCGCCCGAGGCGAGGTTGAACTTGTAGAGCGTGCCGTCGACGGTGGCCGCGACGACGAAATCGCCGGCCATGACCGGGGCCGAGATGATCTCGGCGGCGATCGGCTTGTCCCAGGCGACCTTGCCGGTCCGAAGGGCAAAGGCCGCCAGACGGTGCCCGCCCTTGCCCGGATAGGCCATCAGCACCTTCCCGCCGCCGATGGCCGGCTGGCTCATCAGCGGGTCGCCCAGCCAACGGTGCCAGAGCACCTTGCCGTTGGTCGAATCCTGGATGTAGATCGTGCAGCTTTCCGTGTTGTAGGCCACGCAACCGTCGGCCACCACGGCCGCGGTCGGGCCGTCGTCGCCGCACTTGAAGGTCCAGCGGGGCTTGCCGGTCTTCGCGTCCAGGGCGTAGAACTCGTAGCTGCCGAACCCGCCGCCCACGTAGAGCACGCCGTCGACCACCGCCGGCGTGGTTAGCGGCCGGCCGCCGGGGATCGTCACCTTCCAGCCGGTCCGTCCCTCCTCGGTCTTGAAAGCCGCCGCCTCGGGCACGGGCAACTTCACCAACTGCCCCTCACCTCGGGCATTGGGGCCGTTGGCGGTCTGCATCTGAAAAACCTGCGGGGCCGGCGCTTGTTCGGCCGGACCATCGACCACCGGCACCGGGTCCGCCGCGTGGCTCCACCACGTCGAACCGATCAACAGGGCAACGCCCACCATCATCGAGATCCACTTCGCTTTCATGGCATAAACTCCGTTTTCCAGGGCCGACGTGGCCAACCTCAATGGGGCCACACCAACATAGGACGAACCGAGCGGCCGGTTTGTTCCCGGGAATTTTCTCCAAGAGCTGCCGTCTTCCCCGCACATAGGGGGGGTTCCTGCGCGGCGAGCGTCGGTCACGTCCGGGAAAAAAGGCCTCGTGGACGATTCAGCCAATCCACGAAGAACCGGCTGGCCGCTTTCTCCTTCTCGAGCCTCGCCTTGACCACGTCGGAGATCGAGGAGCCGTCTATTGGGGACGTCAACGGGATGCCCCATTACCGCGTGGTGTTGGCCCCGGACGACTTTCCGCTCTGGGAGTCGTTCCAGACCGCCGCGGTCATCCCGACCGTGTACCACGGTCAATACGACAAGAGCGGCCAGACTATCTCCCTGGACGAATTCAGGACCTGGTACGACAATAACGGGAAAGCCTATCCGGTGTTTGCCGTCGAATTGGCGCCGCGTGCGCCGGGATACGGCGGCGCCAAATGGAGTTCATCGAAAGTCGAGCAACAGATGGCCGAGTTCGGCAAGATCGTCGGCTTCTTGAAATCCGAGGGATGGACCTTCATGCTGCCCCGTGAGTACGCGGCGAAGTTCAACCGATGAGACAGCGGCGGCCGACGCGAAAGAATGTCTGCCGTCGCTTGCTGCGTGGAAGAAGAAGTTGGGCGTTGCGCGTCCAATGGCCGTGAAAGATTGGGATACCATTCAGGAGGTGACGGATGTTTCAACGAACGGTTTGCTTGTTCCTCGTTTTCATGGCCTGCGGCCATGCGGCCGCCGCTGAGAATGGCGGCCGGCCCGAGTTTTCGTGGGACACTGTTCCCGTCTACATTCACGTCGGCAAGAACGGCGGCTTTACGGATGAAGAGATCGACTTTGTGGCCACTCACTCGAATTTCGTATGTCTCGAGAAGGGGCATGGAGCGTCGACCCATGGATCGACTGAAAAGGGAATCGAACATGACGCGGCCAGACTCAAGAAAGTCAATCCGAAGATGAAAGTCATCTACTATTGGAACACTTTTCTCGACTATTCGATGTACGACGCTCACCACGTGTATCAGAATCATCCGGAGTGGTGGCTGAAGACCCTCGACGGCTCATTGGACACGAAGAACGGCCGCCTCAAACGGTATGATCTATCCAATGCCGAGGTCCAAGAATGGTGGGCCGATGAAGTGAAGAAAGCCGTCGTCGATGGTTCCTGCGACGGGGTCTTGATGGATGCCTTTCCGCAGATAACGACACCGGCCAATCGACGGCTGTGGGGAAATGAAAAACACGATGCCATCCAGGAAGGGCTGGTGAGCACGATCGAGCTGACACGAGAAAAGGTCGGCGTGGACTGCATTCTCATGTTCAACGGCATCCGCAATACGAACAGTCTGCATTTCGGGATGAAGTATCTTGAATTGACCGATGCCGCAATAATAGAGCACTTCGACCAGTTCCAGAGCCGTGACAAGGAGAACGTCGTTCGCGATATCGAAAACATGATCGAAGCGGGAAAAAAAGGGAAGATTGTGATCATGAAAGGATGGCCGGGCTTCAACTGGCTTGATCGAGGACTCGAAAATGTGCCCCGTGAAGAACTTCTTGCCAGGGCCCGAAAGAACATCGCATTTCCTCTCGCCTGTTTCCTTGTGGCGGCCCAACCCAACTCGTATTTCTGCTATTCCTGGGGCTACCGGGAGCAACACGGCAGCCTTTCGGAATACCCCGAACTCCAGATGCCTTTGGGGCCCCCCAAGGCAGACGCCGTCAGAGACGGGTGGATTTACACTCGATCTTTCGAACACCTCGACGTGCGGGTGGACGTGTCCACGAAGACCGCGAAACTGAATTGGAAATAGGAAACGGGCGATCCCCTTGACTCCCCACTCGATCGGCGGCGAGTCCTCGTACGGAGACTCCCGACCCCCTCTTTTTTCCCGATGACGACTTGGAGGTTTTCATTCATGATTCGCTTGGCAAATGCATCGGTGGTTTTCGTTTGTCTGCTCGGCTCGGTATCTGCGATTGCTGCTGAAGACTGGCCACGGTACCGCCGCGACGCCGCACGCTCCGGATTTGGGCTTGCAGTGTAGTGGTTGCCGATGGGGCGTGTTTCTTCGGCCGGTCTCCGCTTTACACCGGCCCGATCACGCTGACGGAAACCACACCGGTCCGTGCGGCCGTGTTCCGAGCCGGGAAGAAGCTGGCCGTGCGCGATGCGCTGATCTTCACCAAGGTCCAGCGGTAACGCGACGGCCGGCGACAAGCACTTGAGTTTCCGCCCGTGCTCGCTATACTCCGGGGAGTGTGGATGCGTGTCTCTGGGGTAAGGGGAGAGTAGCATGCCGGAAACCTTCGATCCGTACCACCGTTGGCTGGGGATTCCGCCGGAGGAGCAGCCGGCCGACTGCTACCGGCTCCTGGGCGTCAAGACGTTCGAGAGCGATCCGGACGTGATCGAGGCCGCCGGTGATCGGCAGATGGCCCATCTTCGCACCTACCAGACCGGCAAGCATGGCGAACTCTCGCAGAAGCTGCTCAATGAAGTGGCCGCCGCCAAGGTGTGCCTGCTCCATCCGGAGAAAAAGCCCGCCTACGACGACAAGCTGCAAAAGGAACTCGCGGCGAAGAAGGCGGCAATTCCCAAGGCGATCCCGCTCGCGGCCACGCCGTCGCCCCAGCCCGAACCGTCCGAGCCGACCGCCCTGCCGATGAAGACGCTGGCGATCCTCGGCGGGTCCGTCGTCGGGCTGCTGCTGATCGTGCTGTTGATCTTCTCGATCCTCCCGTCCTCCGAGGAAACCGTGCTGGCCGTGGACTGGCCGGAAACGAATCGCGGCGCCGCCACGCTACAGATCGACGGGCAGCCGGTCGCGGTCGATCCGTACGGCCCGGTGGAACTGCGTTGCGAGCCGGGCGAACACCGCGTGGTGCTCACGCGGCCGGGCTTCCAACCCTTCGAGCAGACCGTCACGCTCGCCAAGGGCGGACGCCAGGTCGTCGAGCCGGTTTGGCATGCGGTGCCCCCGACGCCCAAGCCCGATGAGATCGCCGCGGTCGAACCGCCGACCCCGCCCAACGTGGACGACCCGGTTCCCGCCGTGGATAATCCGGTGCCTCCCGACGACCCGGCGACCGCGACGACCGACCCGGGTACCACGGTGACCGATCCGTCCGTCGCCGTGACCGATCCGGGCACCGACCCGAACGATCCGTCCGTGGCCGTGACGCCGCCGGAACCGCCCCCGGTGGCGACGAAGCTGCCGGTGCCTGCGGCCGACGCCCAGGTTATCGTGTTCCAGCAGCTTCAGGAGGTCTACGATCTGGACAAGCAGCGGACGGCGGCCGAGAAGCTCAAGCTGGCCCGGGACCTCTTCGCGTTGAGCAAACGGACCACGCACGACATGGACGAGCGGTTCGGCGTGCTCCGCAAGGCGATGGAGGTGGCCGGCGACGCGGGCGACGCGATGTTGATGTTCCAGGCGGTCGACACCATCGCGGCCGATTTCGACGTGAACCCCATCGACGTGAAGCGGAACGTTTTCGCCAAACTCGCCGACGGTCCCCTGGATGCCGAGCGGATCGCGTCGCTGGTCGCGGGTTCCCGGGCGTTGATCGACGAGGCGGTGGCCGCCGAGCGGTACGACGTGGCGCTGGAGGCGGCCACGCTGGCCTTCCGTGTCTGCCAGAACGTGGCCGGGCGCGACTTCCGTAAGGAAACGCTCGACCGCCGCCGGGAGATCGAAGAGCTTTGCGCCGCCCGGCAGAAGCTCGAAGAGATGCTCGCCCGGGTGGAGGCCAACCCGGCCGACGGCGAGGCCCACCTGTTCCTCGGCCGATGGTACTGCTTCAGCCAGGACGATTGGATGGTCGGGCTGGGGCATCTGGCCAAGGGCAGCGACGCGGGGCTGGCCGCGGTCGCCCGGCGGGAGACGGACGAAGGGCCCAACGAGCCGGCCGATCAGGTCGCCCTGGCCGACGCCTGGTGGGACCTGGCCCAGACGCGAGAAGGCGGGCAGGAGAAGACCGGTGCGATGCGCCGCGCGGGCGCGTGGTACCGGCAGGCCCAGCCGAGTTTTCCCGGCGGCCTGGAGAAGGTGAAGATCGAAAGACGGCTGGCCGAGATCGCCGCGCTGGGCGGTGCCGCGCCCGAGTTGCCCGACACGTCGCCGTCGGTCATCCGCCCGGCGGTGGCCGGCGAGTTGAAGCTCAACGAATGGGTCGATCTGCTCGGCGGCGTCGAGGTGCCGCGGAACCGCGTCCTGGGCACCTGGCAACTGGCCGGCGACGTGTTGACGGTGCCCGCGGGCGATTTCTCGCGGATCATGCTGCCGATCGAGGTGGCCGGCAGCTACGACCTCGAGGTGGAGTTCACCCGGCACGAAGGCGACGACGCGGTGGCCGTCATTCTGCCCATCGGACCGACGCAATGCGCGATGCTGTTGAGCGTGCTCGACGGCAAGGGAGATGCCCGCCACGGCGTGGCCCACGTTCAAGGCCGCGGGGCCGCCGACCCGCAGAACCCGCTGTACTTCGGCCTCGGCGCGTTGCCCAACGGCCGGAAGCACACGTTGATGATCGCGGTCCGCTCGGTGGGCCGGAACGTGGCGATCCAGGCGGCCCTCAACGGCAAGCTGATCCTCTCCTCGGCCGGCGACGTCTCGGTGCTTTCGCTGCCGAACGAGTGGAGCCTGCTGCGCCCCAACCGCGCGGGCCTCGGCGCCAACAAATCGGCCGTCGAGTTCCACCGCGTCCGCTTCCGGCTGCTCGGCGGCAAGGCCACGGCCCTGCCGCCGAGCCAGCCCGGGCCGGGCTATGTCGTCGCGCCACAAGTGCCGGGGCCCGTCACGCTGCCGCCGGTGCCGGCCACACCGGACGTTCCTCAAGGCCAGTGGGTGGACTTGCTCGCACCGGTGGATATTGACGCCGATCAAGTGGCCGGCAAGTGGACGCGAGACGGTGAGGGCGTTGCCGTCGCGCCCGACAAGTTTTGCCGCTTGATGCTGCCCGTACGCGTCGATGGGAGTTATGAACTGGCGTTCGAGTTTACGCGACACTCGGGTGAGAATGTCGTGGGCGCCAAATTGCCGGTCGGGTCCACCGATTGTTGCCTCGCGCTGAGCTTACGTGGCGGCGAAGGCAGCGGCATTGCCCACATCGATGGCCGGGAAGGCCACATGAACGCCTCAACCAGAAAGCCGGGGACCCTGCAGAACGGTCGTCGATACAGCGTGCTGGTGCGTGTGCAACTGTCGGGCGAGGACGTACGGGCTGAAGTCCTGCTGGACGGCCAACCCTACATTGGTTGGGTCGGAAAACAGGCTTCCTTGGAGGCTTACAGGGATTGGCGCACGCCGGACAAGAGCCGGCCGGCGCTGACCGCTTATGAGGCGGCCGTCACCTTCCACACCGTCCGCTTCCGTCTCCTTTCCGGCAAGGCCACCTGGGTGCGACCGCCGGGCACGACCTCCAGCGGAGCCGTCGCGCCGCCCGCTCCCGGTTCGCTCGTTCCGGGTTTGGTAGCTGAATACTTCAAAGGCACGAACTTCGAGGAGCTTCTGGCGACCCGAATTGAGCCAACGGTCGATCTGAAATGGGCTCGCGACGAGGATTCTCCCATTCCCAAAACGAACATGTCGGCCCGACGGACCGGCTGGCTGGTAGTGCCTGAGACGGGCACCTACACGTTCGACCTGAACAGCAACGACGGGCATCGAGTCTGGCTCGACGGCAAACTGGTCATGGACCCATAGTATGGCCATTCTCAGGCGACCTTCACCCTTGAAAACGCAAAACCGTACCATCTCAGGGTCCACTATCGCCAGGGAGGCGGCGGGGCGCATTGAAGTTTACAGTAGGGTTCAGCCGGGATCCGCAAGCACCCGCCAGCGAACTCCAGATGGTGCCCCTGCCCGCCGCATTCCTATTCCACCGGTCGAGTCCGTAGGGTGAGCACCGCCCACCAACTTCCTGAAGGGCCGTCACCGCAGAGGGTCAAACTGGATTCGTAGGCTTCGGGTCTCGGGGGATCCACGAAGGGCACCAAGGACACGAAGAATGTGTGCTTGGTCGCCTGCGCGGCGGTGGCTCACTTCTTGGGATTGCATTCGCTTTCGGGATATGGCACATTCGTACACGTGCCGATATGGGACGGTTTTCTCCTTCCGCTTCGGCCAGCCGGTAGCGCGATCGGACCAGGACGCGGCAGGTCGCCGATTGTTTTCTCCGAAAAAGCGAAATTCACGAAAACCGGAAAACAATGCCGTAAGTTCAAACTGCGACTCGCCTTACACCAAGGAAACAACCCAGCCATGCGACCTGATCGAGCGGCCGATGTCAAGGGGCAGGCGAATGACCTAACCTATTACAAGCGAAGGGGTTATGAAGACGTCGGCCGGCCCCTCAGCGCGGGGCATCGAGGCTGGGGGCGGGGAACAATCGGTTTCACGGCCGGTGCGGGATCGGCGCTTGTGGACGTAACCATCCGATCCGCAACGACTTGCGAAACGTCCTGGAGCGAAGCCAGACGGGAATTGTTGCGTTTCGGCCGCCGAACCGGGTAAGAATCGCCCCGGGCGGATTACGCCCCGTCGCCGCCCAACAACACCTCCCGCCAGTCGCCGGGCACGCGCAAGCCGACGCGCCAACCTTCGGCCGTGCGGAGTAAAACGCCCAACATCGTACCGCCCGTGCGAGGCGTGCCGCCGACGACCATCTCCAGTTCGATGATCGCCACGGCGATCGGCCCGTTGACTTTGAGGCAGACGATCTTGCGAGTCGGCTGCGGTCGGGCAACGCCGGGTGGCGTGCTCGGGGCGGCGCCGGCAGCTTCCGCCAAGGCCTGGTCGACGTTCAGTGCCACGGCGTTTTGCGGGTTGGCAGGATCGGGGCCCATGGCTCGCATGTGCGGATGCAAGAGGTCTCGGAACTGCTTCCAGTCGCCCTCGGTGGTCGCCCGGACGCCCTGATCGAGCAACGTGCGGATCTCCTGATGGTCTTTGTTGTCGGCGTCGAAGCGATCGTCGGCGTCGAACTCCCAGTCGCCGGCGACGGCCGCCGCCGTCCTCCAGTGCCCGTCGCGACGGATGAGAAACTCCAGCCCTTCGATGGGCACCCACTGCTGGGCGACGCGGCATCGGGCGGTCCGGGATCGCATGATCGCCAGCGGCCCCTGGATTTGGATCACCGGCGAATCGTCGACCGCCACGATTTCATCGGCCAGTTTCCAAGCGAGGTTCTCGTTTTCGCCTTCCGTTTTCCACGGAACGACCATGGCATATGGAGACTGCGGTTGAGAGCCGAATAAGACGAAACTCTCCGGCCAAAGCGTGTCGATCGGGTCCGGGTATTGCCGCTGCTGCCAGATCCGGCGGACACGTTGGCATAGTTGCTCGATGGCCTCGCGATCGGTGCGGACCTCGGGCGGATCGCTGGGGGCCGGGCGATCTTCGGGCCCCGGCAGCGCCCATCGGATCGACTGGCACGGCGTTACGAAAACGGCCTTCCAGCCGGCCGGCCCCCGGGCGAAAACGAGCATCGTCTCCACGGATTCTCCCGGCTGCCCGTCGGCCGATCGGCGCTCGGCGGAACCGATCGCGCAGGCCAGCGGCCCTGCGGCGACGAGCTTCTCGAGGCGATAGTGCAGTTTGCCGCCCTCGGCCACGATCTGCCGGAACAGTGCGAGCGTGGCTTCCCGGTCGAGCACTTGAGTGCCGTCGGAGGCGGAGTCCACCCACACGAAGGCCGAGCCGGAAAGAAGCTCGCCCAACGGCTCCATCCCGCCGTCGGCCTGCCAAGCGGCGTTGAACTGCTCGATCCCCTGCCGGATCGCGGCGACCGCTTGCGGATCGGTTGGCACCGCAGCATTCTCCGGAGCGGCAAAGGCGTTGACGAGCAACTCCGCCGGCAGCGAGGAGATCAGTCTCCAGCCGGACGCATCGCGGGTGTCGCGGGCGTAGAAGTTCATCAACTTCGTCGCATTCTCCGCGCCGTCGGCCGTGCTGTGCCTACTGGTGCCCAGTTCATACGCCAGCGGACCGACCACGGTGATGAAGTCGGCCCGGTGCCGATGCCCTCGGTAATCGGGTCCTTGTCGCACCTTGATCTGGTTGCTCAGGAACGCTTCCTTGTCCAGCACGACGACTTCGACAGGTTGGCGGGGCGAGACGAACGGAACGGCGAACGCCCGGTCGGAAAGGATCTCGCCGAACAATGCCGTGCCGTCTTCCACCGCCCACGCCCGGTTGATCTTGTCGACGATGGCTTCGATTTCGCCGACCCCGACGTCCAGGGGCACGTCGGCAGCGGTCGGCTCGATACGTTGGATCCATATCGACGCGGTGCCCTCTTGTTCCAGCCTTTGGCCATCGCGATCCATGGCCACTCGCATATCGACCTGGGCCGTCAGGCGAATGAGCTTTCCGGCCGTGGCGTCGAATACGAGGGTCCCGCGCAGTTGTCCCCGGATTCCCAGGTTTCCGGACTCGGTGGCGTGAGGCGTCATGGCGAGTTCCTTTCGCTTGCCGTCTCGCAGCACCACAACGTTCATCGCCGGGTCGGCCGCCGGCGCGTGAAGGGCACAGATCAGGTCCCCGTAGGTTCGAATCGGCACTGCCGCCAGTTCGACGAAAACGTCGCCGTCGAGCATTCCGGCCTCTTCCGCGGCCGAGCCGGGCAGCACTCCAATGACAACGACGAACCGGTTGAGCCGATGTGCCACGGTGACAACGCTTGTGCCGATGCGTTTTACGGTGTACGGTCCCTCAGGCAGTTCGAGGGCGCTATCGAATTCGATCCGCGCCCAACTGTGCCCCTTCACTTCCGCCAGTCCGGTCAGCTTGTAGTTCACATCCGCCGGGATCTTGGGAGCGGAGGGACCGACATCGTTGCCCAACACGGCCGGAGCGCTCCACGCCTGGCCGAGTTTCACGGAGTCGCCTGGAAACGCGGGCAACGACCGCAGGCCTACCAGGCCCTGACAGTTCTCCATTTTCCCGCGGTTGTCGATCGTGAATCGGCCCCAGCTCGGAACCTGATGACGAAGGTCCTTTCCGCCCATGTTCAGCGTCTGTCCGCGGTTCTCTACATGCACGCGCACTTTGCCGTCTTCGGAGAGCGACTCGACCTGCAGCGTTGTGACGGCCGACGTCATTGCCTGTTGCTGAGTCGTTGCTTGGCGATAGTGAATTCTCTCGTCGGGGGCGAACTCGAACTTCAGCGAGACTTGTTCTTCGCCCGACGTCCGCCAGTCGGGCTCTTGCCAGTCGGAGGTCGTCGGATCGACGGGAGGCGACTCCGGGGGACCGGTTTCACCGGCGCGGTCACCCAGCAGGAGTTTCTCCCAATCGCCGCTGACGCCGAGGCAGAACTTCCAGCCCTCGGCCGTGCGGCAGAAGAGGTCGGTGGCGGCGGCATGTCGGAGGTCTCCATCCTCGGAAACCGGCTGGACCTCGCCGATCGCCAGAGCGAGCGGCCCCTGGATCTTGACGTGTCGAATCTTGACCTCGAAGGGTTTGGGGGTCATGTTCTGCAACCAGGCTTGGTAAACCTGAACGATTTGCTGCCGATCGATCACGCGGGCCTTTTCGGGGTCTGTGGGGTCCGACGTGACGTGGCAATGGGAAGGATGCAGCATGCCTGCCAGCAAGTCCAGATCCTTCTGGACCCTCCCGCGGTCGACCTGGTCGTAGACGGCTCGGATGGCAATATGGCCCTGATTGCCGGGATCGTAGGCGTTGCCGGGCCCCAACCGCCAATCTCCCAGCACGCCGGCCGTTATCCGCCATTTCCCCTGACGCCGCACCGCGACCAGGAGGCTGTCCGCATCGATCCACCCGTCCTTCGTCTGTAATTGGCCGAGCTTCAGATGCACCAGGGCGACCGCTCCACGGACTTGCCATTGCGGCGGATCGGAACTGGGGACCGCTTGCTGGAGAGTCGACACGCCGCGAACCAGTTCGTCCCATCCCAGCGATTTGGGTTCACCGGAGACCGGATCAACGAAATGGAGTATGAAATGGCCCACCCAGGCCGTGTCGACCGACGGCTCCTTCAGCCACGTGCGGCGGATCTCCTGGCACAACTCGCCGATCACCCGGTAATCGTCCGGCGTGCCCAAGGACTGGAGGTGCTGACGATCGGCCTCGCTGAGCCTGTCAATGGGCACCCGCAGCATTTTGCCGTCGCCGGCTCGCTTTAGCCGGGCGACCTGATCATCGAAGTCGACCAACTCCGCCTGAACGCGAAAGTTGCCGGTGTTGTCGGTCCATGTCTTCAGCGGCAGTGCTCTGGCAAAAGAGATCCAGAAAGGGGTCAGGATGAGGAGAACCAGGCAAAGCTTTGTTTTCATGACTCCATTTCACTCCGGGTGTTCTTGATGATTTCAATGTATTGGCGAGCCAGCGACTCGATCCGTGCCATGTCGCCGGCGGCCACCGCCTTGGACTCGACCAGCGAGCCACCGATACCCAAGGCACAGGCCCCAGCGCGGAGGAAGTCGGCGGCCGTTTGGAGGTTCACGCCCCCGGTCGGCATCAGGCGGACTTGCGGCAGCGGACCGTGCAACGCCTTGAGGTATTTCGGTCCGGTAAAGTCGGAGGGGAAAACCTTGACCACGTCGGCGCCCGCTTCCCAGGCGGCGAGCACTTCGGTCGGCGTCAGCGCGCCGGGCATCACCGCCTTATCGTATCGGCGGCACAGCCGGATCACCTCCAGGTTGACGGTCGGGGCAACCACGAACTCCGCCCCGGCCAGCAAAGCGGTGCGTGCCGTCTCGGGGTCCAACACGGTACCGGCGCCCAAAAGTATCTTGTCGCCCAGCCGATCGGCCACCTGTTCGAGCACCCGATGTGCCCCGGGAACGGTGAAGGTCACCTCGATGGCTTCGACGCCTCCGGCCAGCAAGGCTTCGGCCACGTCGGCGAGCATCTCGCCGCTGGGGGCTCGGAGCACGGCGACGACACCGGAAGCCACGATTCGCGAGACTGTTCTGTCGCTTGACATCTTGTTTACATCCTGCGGAATATTGGCTGATAAACCGACAATTCTCCCCCGCCTTGGGAAGGGATAACGGATACGGCTGCTGCCAAGTTAGCGCGGGGGCTACCCTCTGTCAACGAGCGGGTGTCGTGTTTTAGAACATCGAAGCTTCAAGAGATGACTGTTACCCCTCCAAAGTCGGGACGCAGGAATGTGGGGTTGCCGAGGCCGTCCTTGCCGGGATAGACTAATCGGGGGAGGAAGGATTTTTTTGGATTTCCGGGGCGCCACTGTGACAGTTGGCGTGGGGACGCGATTGGAGTCAATACTGGCGGTTCGATCAGTTGGGGACCGGGGATTGCGGGCTCGGCTGTAACGTTCTCGCAAATAGGCACAAGACGTCCGTCTCTTCCCAATCACGCATGAATTTTGAAAGTAATCGCCTTTTTGCTGGACTTCAATGGGGGCAATGTGCATAATAACCGTTAGGTTGCTCGATCGCCTTATCTAGGTTCGCTCTTCGAGCATTGGCCAAAGACTTCATGGACCGATTAATGGAGGCACAACCCGAGAAGCTCCTTCTCTGGGGTGCCCTTCTCGCCGTTTTGGTCGTCACACTGGTTTACGTGATCGGCAAACTACGCGCGGAGCCGGCACAACAGGAACCGACAGCCGGTGAATTGCTGTCAAATTTCCGCGAATTGCACTCCTGGGGTGGGCTGAGCGACGAAGAATTCCGAACAATTAAGACTACGCTAGCGGTGCAGTTCCAGGAGGAGTTAAAGGGTGACGGGGAAAAGGGTTGCGACGAATAGTGCAAACCTCTCTGAGTCATCGGTTCGTGCGGTTCTAACGCTCCGGCCGATTTTTGGGCGTGACGGCGTGAAAACCCTCGTTGCGGGCCCGGCGTAGAAACAAACATCCTGCTCGACATCAAAGCGGTATACGAAAAAAGGAATCACGTATGTCCCCAGGACGCGACTTCAACTCGGGACGCCGGGGCGGCGGGACAACCAAGAAAAACGCCTTCTGCTCCTTCTGCCGGAAAAGTTACCGCGACGTGGGCCCATTGGTGGAAGGCCCCGGCGACGTCTATATCTGCGGCGAGTGCATCGATCTGTGCCAATCGATCCTCGAACAGGAACGCCGACGCCGGGGAACCAGCAAGCAACTCTTCACCAGGGTCCCCACTCCCCGGCAGATCGTCGCACAGCTCGACGACTACGTGATCGGCCAGGAGAAGGCCAAGAAAGTCCTCGCCGTCGCGGTCCACAGCCATTACCGACGTCTGATGCACGGTACGACCGGCTCGGAAGTCGAAATCGACAAGTCGAACATTCTCCTGCTCGGCCCTACCGGGTCCGGCAAGACGCTGTTGGCCCAGACGCTCGCACGCATCCTCGACGTGCCCTTCGCCATCGGCGACGCGACCACGCTGACCGAGGCCGGCTACGTGGGCGAAGACGTCGAAAACCTCCTCTTGAAACTGCTCCACGCGGCCGACTTCGACCTGGATTCGGCCCAGCGGGGCGTGCTCTACATCGACGAAATCGACAAGATCGGAAAAACCAGCCAGAACGTCTCCATCACGCGCGACGTCTCCGGCGAAGGGGTCCAGCAGGCGCTGCTGAAAATGCTCGAAGGGACGATCGCCAACGTCCCGCCGCAGGGCGGGCGGAAGCATCCCGAACAGCAATATATCCAGATGGATACGAGCAACATCCTCTTCATCTGCGGGGGAACCTTCGTCGGGATCGACGATATCATCGGCAGACGCCTGGGACAGCGCTCCATCGGTTTCGGCACGGAGCGGGCCGTACACGATAGTTACGAATTGGGGGAGCTGTTGCCGCAAGTCACCAGCGAAGACATTCTCCAGTTCGGCCTCATTCCCGAACTCGTCGGCCGGCTGCCGGTCGTCTCCGCCTTGACCCCGCTGGATACCGAAACCCTGCTCCAGGTGCTGACCCAACCGAAGAACGCCTTGATCAAGCAGTACCAATCGCTGTTCGCCATGGAGAACGCCGAATTGGAATTCACGCCGGCGGCCCTTCGGGCGATTGCCGAGCGCGCTCAGGAAAAGGAGATGGGCGCCCGGGCACTGCGGTCGATCGTCGAAGAAGTGATGCTCGACATCATGTTCGAGTTGCCCGACGAGGGAGCGGGCAAGAAGTACGTGATCACCGACGACATCGTTTACGATCGCCAGCAACTCTTCCCGCTGCCCCAGCCAAAACACAAGACCGCTTAGTTCACCAGCGCTACTCGCCCGTGTAGGGCAACAGGGCCATGAATCGGGCCCGCTTGATGGCCCTGGTCACGGCGTGCTGGCTGGCGGCCGAGCAACCGCTCTTCCGACGCCCGATGATCTTCCCCTGGCGGTTGGTGAGCTTCTTCAGCAGATCGAGGTCCTTGTAGTCGACGTACATCGGCCGCGGACGCTGGCCATCCACATAGATCGGATCTTTCTTCTTGCCCTTGACCTTCGTCTTCGCCCGCCTTCGGCTGGGCTTCTTCAACTGCATACGCCTTACCATAAGAGATTTCCCACGGACTATCGTTCCCCTGCAACGCCCGGCTCCACACCGACCGCGTTGCGTTGTTACGGGCAAACATATCAGTTTATCAGGAATCGGCCGCAGGGCAAGCGAGAGTTTTGGGCGTTGCGGCGCTTTCTTGGCGTGCAACCCGTTGGTGGGGGTGATGGACTGAGCTGCAACAGACGCTGTGGGCGGCTGCCTCGGTAATTCTGGACTGATGATAGACGCACGGGAGAGTGGGGCCCTGCCTTCCGCCCAAGTGACTCGGAAAGCGTTACAGTGTCCTAATGCACCGCCCTAACGCACTAATCGGGCGCAGACTTATCCCCGATTAGCCTTCTTTCCCACGCTTCTCATCGCCCCTAGTCCATCGGGTTTATGGGCATCGAGATCGATCTCTTGCCGGGGCATACAGACATGTAAGAATTATTTTGTTATAACTTGAGTTTTCAACGGCGGCCTCAGGTGCAACCGACCAACCGCCGAATCGGCTTGCCCGCAAGCGCGCCGACCTACAGCCCGGCAAGAGTGTCCTCTCGTCCAAGTTCCCAGAAACCAGAGGCGACCCATGAGTCTTACTTCCTTAACGCTTTCGCGCCCGATTCAGGACCTCGGCATCATCGAGGAGAGCACCAAGACGCCCGTCTGGCATAACGGCCGTCTGGTGGCTTGGGAAGACGCACTGATTCACATCGGCACCCACGCAGTCAACTTCGGATCGGCCGTATTCGAAGAGATGCGTTTCTACGAGACGGTCGACGGCCCGGCCCTCTTCCGTCTCGACGCGCATCTGGAGCGATTGGCCGAGTCGCTCCTTGCCCTCGAGATGGAACTTCCCTCTTCGATGGACGAACTCCGCCAGGCGTGTATCGACGTGGCCAAGGATTCGCAGGTCGCCGCCGGCGGTTTGAGAGTTCAGGTCCAGTTCGGGCTGTCCGAGCTTTCGCTGCATGCCACTTCGGTGGTTGACGCGACCGTCATGTTCCGGCCCTTGCGGGAAGACGGGGGCGTGAGAGAGCTGTCCTTGGCGACCTCCGGAATCGAAAGGCTTTCGCCCCATGCCGCCCACATCGAGGCCCTGGTGACCGGCCACTACGCCAATGCCTACTACAACCACCTTTGGGCCAGAAAACGCGGGCTCGACGAGGCCGTCATGCTCGATGTCCACGGCAACGTCGCTGAAACGTCCGCCGCCAATCTCTTCTACGTCAAGGACAAGCACCTCTTCACCCCCGAAGCCGGGTGCCTCGTGAAAGGAGTCACGCGGGACAGCGTCCTGCGACTGGCGGCTGATGTCGACATCCCGACCGGCGAAACCACGGTTTCCGTCGAAGACCTGCAAGATGCGGATGAAATCTTCCTCACCGCAACCTTCACCGAGATCGAGCCGGTGGTCCACTACGACGAGCGGCCCGTTGGCGACGGACATACCGGCCCGGTTACCCGCCGCATCGCCGATCTCTACCGGCGGGCCGTCACCGGCAAGCTGCCGGCCTACGGGCGCTGGCTGACTTCTCTGGAGCCCTCGGCCACCCTGGGCGGGCTGCGTTCCTGACCTCTGCCGTGGGACAGCCGTAAACCTTACCGCCGAGGCCAAACACACCGGAGGCCCCGGCAGTACCAAATCGCCGTCGGACGTGGTATAACGGTTCCCGTTCAGCACAACCCGACCGACGGAGGTTCTCGATGAGAGTACTCGGCATCTCAGGCAGTCCCCGTGAAGGGGGCAATACGGAAATCCTGGTCACCACGGCCCTGGACGTCCTGGCGACCGAAGGCATCGAGACCGACTTCCTCTCCCTGGCCGGGCGTCGGGTCAAAGGGTGCATCGCGTGCGGCGGCTGTGCCAAGGCCGAGGAGATCCGTTGCGTCCAGGAAGACCCGGCGTTCGAGGGAGTGATCGAGCGATTCATCGCGGCCGACGGGGTGCTGGTCGGTTCGCCCGTCTACTTCGGCTCGGCCACGCCCGAGACGATGGCCCTGCTCGACCGCGTGGGCTACGTGTCCCGGTGCAACAAGAACAGCGTCTTGCGGCGGAAGGTGGGGGCGGCGATCGTGGTGGCCCGGCGTGCCGGACAGAACTTCACCTTCGCCCAGCTCAACTACTTCTTCCTCATCAGCGAGATGATCGTGCCCGGCTCGACCTACTGGAACATCGCCTTCGGCCGCCAAAAGGGCGAAGTGACTGGCGATGCCGAAGGGATCGAAACGGTCAAGACGCTGGCCGCGAATATGGCGTGGCTGATGAAGAAGCTGGCCGCGGAGTGAGTGGCGGGGATTAGGGACTGGGGATTAGGGATTGGGGATTGGGGATTGGGGATTGGGGATTGGGGACTGGGGACTGGGGTCGTACGTCACGGTTTCTGCGCATGATGCGCGCATGTTTGACATAACAAGTTGTGGAAACACCGTTTAGCGGGCGGGCTTGCCCGCCGTTTGGTTGCCGCTGTCCCACATTGAACCTCGAACCCCGAACCCCCAATCCCCAACCCCCAACCCCCAACCCCCGGCCCCGAACTCCCAGCCCCTCAAACTCCCAGGAGACCTCCCCATGGCCCAAACCCGACCGATGACCCGACGGACTTTCGTGAAAGGGGCGTCCGCTGCGATCGCCGCCCCGCTGGTGATCGACGCTTCTGCCTTCGGTGCCAACGACGAGATCACCGCGGGCATCATCGGGCTGGGCGGCCCGGCCGGCGGGGGTGGCGGGGGTGCGCGGAAAATCGCCGTCTGCGACGTCCGCGAGGACAAGCTCGCCCGCTATCGCGAAGACAAGAGCGTCACCGTCTACTCCGACTTCCGCGAACTGCTCACCCGCGACGACATCGACGTGGTCTTCATCGGCACGCCCGACCACTGGCACTGCCTTCCGGCGATCGCCGCGGCCAAGGCGGGCAAGGACATCTACTGCGAGAAGCCCATGTCGCTGACCATCCGCGAAGCCCGGGCGATGGTCAACGCGGTGCGGCGTTACGGGCGGGTCTTCCAGACGGGCTCCCA
Source organism: Thermoguttaceae bacterium (assembly GCA_035527455.1). GTDB lineage: Bacteria > Planctomycetota > Planctomycetia > Pirellulales > Thermoguttaceae > DATLAN01. The sequence goes on along the minus strand of DATLAN010000388.1, from coordinate 490 downwards.
GCAGCGGTCCGAATACGACGGCAAGTTCCGCTTCGCCTGCGAGATGGTCCGTAGCGGGCGGATCGGCGAACTGAAGAGCATCGTGGTCAACGTGGGCGGACCTTCTCAGGACTGCTACGAGCCGGCCCAGCCGATCCCGCCGGGCGTCGACTGGGACATGTGGCTCGGCCCGGCCCCGTGGCGACCGTACAACGAGCGGATTCTCAAGGGTTGGCGGGCGTATCGCGACTATTCCGGCGGCGGCATGACCGACTGGGGCCACCACCATTTCGACATCGCCCAATGGGCCCTGGACGCCGACGACACCGGCCCGGTCGAGATCATCCCGCCCGACGGCAAGGACGTGCCGTTCCTGACCTACGTCTACGCCAACGGCGTGGAGGTCACCCACGGCGGCGAAGGCGGGGCGGGCGTGATCTTCCGCGGCACCGAGGGCAAGATCTGGGTCGATCGCGGCAAGCTGGAGACCGAGCCGGCGAGCATCATGCAA
>DATLAN010000387.1:0-26344 GCA_035527455.1 Thermoguttaceae bacterium | reverse complement strand
CGCCACTTCCTCGGCACGACCTGGAAGACCTCGTGGATTCGCTCTAGTGCCGCAAGGTTTCCCTCGGGTCGAACGCTGCGGGTGTACTGGTTCTCGACTTCCGCCCGGCCGCTTTCGAGCTGCTCGACGCACATCAGCACTCCCTGGAGGATGTCCAGCGGCTCGAACCCGGTGACCACGATCGGCACGCGATACTCGGCGGCCAGCGGCCGGTAGTCGTCCAGGCCGGTGACCGTGCAGACGTGTCCGGCGGCCAGGAAACCCTGCACGCGGTTCGAGGGCGAATCGAGCACCGCGCGGATCGCCGGCGGCACCAACACGTGGGAGACCAGCATCGAGAAGTTCTCCAGTCCGAGTCGGGTCGCCTGGATCGCGGCCATGGCGTTGGCCGGGGCCGTCGTCTCGAACCCCACGGCAAAGAAGACGACCTGCCGATCGGGATGCTCTCGCGCGAGCCTGATCGCGTCCAACGGCGAATAGACCACCCGCACGTCGCCCCCTTCCGACTTGACGGTGAACAGGTTCTTCTTCGAGCCGGGCACCCGCAGCATGTCGCCGAAGGAGCAGAAGATCACCTCCTCGCGGGCGGCGACGGCCACGGCCTTGTCGAGGATCTCGATCGGCGTGACGCAGACCGGACAGCCCGGCCCGTGGATCAACGTGATCTCCGGCGGCAGCATCTTGTCCAGCGCGAAACGGATGATGGCATGGGTCTGGCCGCCGCAGACTTCCATGATGTTCCACGGCCGGGTGGTCTTCCGGCGGACGGCCTCGGCCAGGCGTTTGGCCCCGGCCGCGTCGCGATATTCGTCGAGGTATTTCATCCGGCGGGCTCTCCTTCGGCTTCCTTGGCCATCGCTTCTTCGATTTCCTGCAAGCAGGAGAAGATCTCTTGGGCTTCCGTCTCGTCGATTCGGCTGATGGCGAACCCGACGTGGACCAGCACGTAATCGCCCACGCTCGCCTCGGGCGTGTAGGCCAGGCAGACGTCTTTGAGGATGCCGCCGAACTCGACCTTGCCCATCGGCAATTCGTCCTGCTGGAAGACCTCGACCACTTTTCCGGGTATGCCGAGACACATGATGTTGTGATCCTTTCCGCAGCGCCCTGCGCTTTGTCGAAAGGCGGGCACTAATAGTAGCCGTCTCGCTCCACGAGACGAGGCTGCATCTCGCGGAGCGAGATGGCTACATTGGGGTTTTCCGGCTAAGCTCGGCTTGCACGGCGGCGACGAAAACTTGTCCCAAAGCGATTCCGCCGTCGCCGGGTGGTACGCTTCGGTGCGTGAAGACGTTGAAACCGGACTGCGTCAACCGGGAGTGAATCCGCTCGGTCAACAGCGCGTTCTGAAAACATCCGCCGGTCAACGCGACCTGGCTGCACCCGCTGCGCCGGGCGACGGCGACGGCCATCTCGGCCAGCGCGTTGTGGAACCGCCCGCTGATCCGGCCGACCGGCTCGCCCGCGGCGCGATCCCGCAGCACGGCCCGAACCAGCGGCTCCCAATCGGCCACGGCGGGCAGGGCGTCGGAAAGGGGGAGCGCATAGGCTTCCCGTTCGTCGGCGTCGGCGGCGTATTCCAGGGCCATGGCCGCCTGGCCCTCGAAACTGATCACCGCCGGCAGCCCGCAAAGTGCGGCCACCGCGTCGAACAGCCGGCCCATGCTGCTGGTCCGCGGGGCGTGAAGGGCCTGTTTCAGCGCCGAAAGCAACAGGCTCACTTCGGCCGGCTGGAACCAATCGCGGGCGTAGCGTGCCGCTTCGTCCCCCAGGATTTCATAGAGCAGGCCCAGCGCCGAGCGTCTCGGTTCGCGTACCGCCCGATCGCCACCCGGCAGGGCGAAGGTGCGGAGATGGGCCACTCGCGTGAAGGTGGAACCTTCGCAGAGCAGCGCCTCGCCGCCCCAGACCGTGCCGTCGGTTCCGTAACCGGTGCCGTCCCAGGAAAGCCCCAGCACCGGGCCCGTCAACCGGTGTTCGGCCATGCAGGCGGCCACGTGGGCGTGGTGGTGTTGCACGCGCAGCAGCGGCACGTCCCATCGGGCGGCCAACGCCTCGGCATGACGCGTCGACGCATAGTCGGGATGCAGGTCGCAGGCCACCACTTCCGGCGCCGCTTCGAAGAAATCGACCAGATCCGCAACGGCACGACGGTGGACTTCCACGCTCAGCACGCTGTCCAGGTCGCCCACGTGCGGGCTGAGGACGACCGGCGTAGGGTGCGTGGAACGCACCGATGGATCGTCGTCCGAATCGGTGCCGTGGAGCGTTTCAGGTGCGCGGGGTGATTCGCGGTGCGTTTCACGCACCCTACGCAAACTCAGTGCGACCGTGTTCTTGAGATGTCCTCCTACCGCCAAGACCGTCGGCCCCTCGAAATCCAGATCGATCGGCAGCGGAGCAAACCCTCGGGCGCGACGCAGCACCAGCAAACCGTTGACGTCGATCCGAACGACCGAGTCGTCGACCGGACGAACGATCGGTCGGTTGTGCGTGAGAATCAGATCGGCAATCCCCCGGTGGGAGGCGACTCCGTCGGCGCCATCCTTCTCGTCGGGAATTGCCCCCAGCCGCTCGACGGCCTCGTTGGTCGTGACCGCCATCGGTTCTTCCGCGAGGTTGCCGCTGGTGCAAACGATCGGCCGATCGATCCCCGCCAGCAACAAGTGGTGCAACGGCGTGTAGGGCAGCATCACGCCGAGATACGGGTTGCCGGGCGCGACGCCGGGTGTTACGTCGTTGTCCTGTCCGTCCGCGGCGCGTCGTCGTCGCAACAACACGATCGGCGCCTCGGGCGAAGTGAGCACGGCGGCCTCTTCCGAGCCGACTTCACAACATCGGCGGACTCCGTCGAGCGATGCGATCATCACGGCGAACGGCCGGTCGGGGCGTTGCTTCCGCTGCCGCAATCGGGCAACCGCGTCGGCATCGGTCGCATCGACCAGCAGTTGGAAGCCGCCCAAGCCCTTCAGGGCCACGATCCGTCCGCCTCGCAGGGCCTCGACCGCGGCGGAGAGCGCCTCGTCGCCGACCGCCCCTTCCCGGCCGTTGCCGTCGAGCAGCCGCAGCGCCGGTCCACATCGCGGGCAGGCGATCGGCTGGGCGTGGAACCGGCGGTCGGACGGATTCTCGTATTCCGCCCGGCAGTCAGGACACATCGCGAATCGGTCCATCGAGGTCCGCGGCCGGTCGTAGGGCAACCGCCGGATGATCGACCACCGCGGCCCGCAGGCGGTGCAGTTGGTGAAGGGATAACGGTACCGGCGCTCGCCGGGCGTGCGGATCTCTTCGAGACACTGCCCACACGTGGCCAGGTCGGCGGGGATCGTCGGGCGAGGAGCCGCGGCGCCGCTGCCCGGGAGGATCTGAAACGTCGCGGCCGCGGCCGATTCGCCTTCGCAGACCGCATCACGGACTTCGATCGCGTCGATCCGTGCCTGGGGGGGATGGCCGCTGCGAAGTGCCTCGAGAAAGGCGTCCAGTTCGGCCGTTTCGCCCTGGACCTCGATCCGCACGGTATCGGCTTCGTTCTTGACCCAGCCGGATAATCCGCAGGAGCGGGCGGCGTTGTACACGAACGGTCGGAAACCCACCCCCTGGATAACCCCGCGCACGGCGATCGCTAGTCGTCGGATGGTTGGGGCCTGGATGCTTCGGTGAACCACAATATGCCTCGATAGGGGGGCTTTGCCCTCAAGCGTGGCGAGACGCCGTCTTTGTCCACTCCAGAGTTTAGACGCGCCATGCCGAAATGGTAAGGGAATCGGGGATCAGCACGTCCACGGCTCGTCGCATCGACGAGGCCCCCAAAGTCTTGTCTCCTGTGACGATCGTCTCTATATTGTATTGACGTAGGGAAACCCGACCCTTGGCATGTGGGAGCCGCAAAATGAAGAAACAGGAAGTGCTGGAAATGCTCGAGCACCTTCCGGATCAGATCGATCCCGAGCAGCTCATGCATGAGCTGTATCTCAAAGCGAAGCTCGAGCGGGCGGAAGCCGCAATATCCGAAGGACACGTTGTCAGCCAAGAGGAAGTCGTCAGGCGGAGCAAGGAATGGTTCGAGTAGATTGGGCCCAGCCTGCTCTGGACGATCTTCGGGACATTTACGATTTCATTGCGCGCGATTCCCCGCGCTATGCACAGCTTACCGTGGAGAAGATTACTCGCGCGGCCGCACGCCTCGCTCGTTTCCCCCAACTCGGCGAGATTCTGTCCGAGTTTCCGAGGTGGGCGTACCGTCAATTCGTCGTCGGTAGGTATCGACTCATTTATCGTGAAGACCCGGAACACGATTGGGTTATGATAGTGGGGGTCATTCATGCAAGCCGAGATTTACCGCCGATCCTCGAGAACCGTTAGAACAGTTCAGTCCAGAAGATTATCTACTGCGGAGAATCACGCCGTGAAGCAGAACATCGCCAGATTGACCTGGTTCATCATCCTCTTGTTACTCGTATCCGTCGGCAATGCGTCGGCGGAAGATCGGACGCAGTGGGGACAGCCGTTCTCGCGGAACATGGTCTCCGACGAGACCAGACTGCCCGACGGATTCAATCCGGGCGAACGAGGCGCCGACGGCGAGATCGACCCGAGCACGACCGAGAACGTCAAGTGGGTGGCCCGGCTGGGGAACACGACGTACGGCTCGCCGACGGTGGCCGGCGGCAAGGTCTTTCTGGGCACCAACAACCAGGATCCTCGCGACCCGCGATGCGAAGGCGACCGCGGCGTGCTGATGTGCTTCGACGAGAAGACCGGCGAGTTCCTCTGGCAATTGGTGGTGCCGCGGATACCGGACGAACGGATCAAGTGGGCGGACTGGCGGCTGTGCGGGATCAGTTCCACGCCGACGGTCGAAAACGGACGCGTGTACCTGGTCGCCAATAGCTGCGAGGTGATGTGTCTGGACGCCGACGGGATGGCCGACGGCAACGACGGGCCGTACCGGGACGAAGGGCGGCACATGGTGCTCGAGGACGAGGCGCCGCTTACACCGGGCGAGAAGGACGCCGACATCCTCTGGGTGCTCGACATGACCGACGAGTTGGGCGCGAGGCCGCACAACGCGTCGAACTGTTCGATCCTGCTCGACGGCGATCTGCTCTACGTGTGCACCTCCAACGGCGTCGACTGGACGCACAAGTTCGTCATCAATCCCCAGGCCCCGAACCTGATCGTGCTGGACAAGAACACCGGCCGCCTGGTCGCAAGGGACGATTTCGGCACCGGGCCGAACATCACCCACGGCCAGTGGAGTTCCCCCTCGGCCGCGGAAGTGGGCGGGAAGCGGCTCGGGTTCTTCGGCGCCGGCGACGGATACCTGTACGCGTTCGAGATGCTCGATCCGAAACAGCTCGGCAGCGAACCCGGACGATTGAAGAACGTCTGGAAGTTCCACGGCCACCCGATGTCCCAAACTCAGGGGTACGTGCCGCCCGACCACCAGCACGACAGCACCTCGTTTCAGGTGACCGCGATGCCGGTGTTCCACGAGAACCGGCTGTACGTGCCGTTCACGCAGGAACCGTTCCACCGTATGCAGGAAGGCTGGCTGGTCTGCGTGGACGCAACCGGGACCGGCGACGTCACCCGCTCGGCAAAGGTCTGGTCGTTCGACAAGCTCGGCTCGTCCTCGTCAACCGTCGCGGTGGCCGACGGGCTGGTTTACGCAGTCGATTTTCTCGGCGGGAAGTTGCACTGCCTGGACGCGGACACCGGTGAGAGCTACTGGGAGCAGGACGTGGGACAACCAACCTGCGGCTCGCCGCTGGTGGCCGACGGGAAGGTCTACCTGGGCACCGGCAAGGAACTCTTTTGGGTTTTCGCCCACGGGAAAGAGTTGAAGGTGATCAACCGCATCCACATGCTCAACCGCATCAACAGCACGCCGACGGCCGCCAACGGCGTGCTCTATGTGGCCACGGATCGGCACTTGTACGCGGTGGGGAAGTGACGCTCTTCGACCAACGCGCCGAGCAAGCTCGGCCGCTAAACGGTCTGAGGAGCGGCCGGCAATGGGACAATACCCTACGGCGAGCACTTCCCCGCCAGCCAATCGGCCGCCGCGGGGATTCCTTCGCCGGTCAGGGCGGCGACTTGAAAGATCTCCGACTGCGGCGCCAGACGCTTCATGTCGGCGGTGATGCGCGGGACGTCGAAGTTGGTCAGCGGCAACAGATCGGCCTTGGTGATGCAAAGGGCTTGCGAACCCTGGAAGATGGCCGGATACTTGACCGCCTTGTCGTCGCCTTCGCTGGTGCTCAGGACGACGATCCGCAGGTGTTCGCCCAGGTCGTAACCGGCCGTGCAAACCAGATTGCCGACGTTCTCGATCAGCAGCACGTCGACGGCGTCGAGATCGAAGTCGGCCAAGGCGGCGGCGATCATGGCCGCGTCGAGGTGGCAGGCCCCCTGGGTATTGATCTGCACGACCGGCACGCCCAGCTTGGCGATCCGCTCGGCGTCGATCGAGCCGGCGATGTCGCCCTCGATCACGGCGAGCCGCAGGCGACCTTTCAACTCGGCAAAGAGCGCTTCCAGCAGCGTGGTTTTTCCCGCCCCCGGCGAACCGACCAGGTTGACGCAGAACACGCCGGCGGCGCCGAATCGCGTACGGTTCTCTTCGGCCAACCGGTCGTTGGCTTCGAGGATCTTCTTGGCGGCGACGATTTTCATGAATCAGTCCTCGATTTCAATGCTTTGCAGCAGCAATTCCCGGCCCCCGTCGATCAGGATCGCCCTGCTGCCGCATCGCGGACAACCGACCGGAAACTGGTCGATTTCCACGACGGCTCGGCAGTCCTGACAACGGCAAGTCGCTTTCGGTTCGGTGATGTGCAGTTCGGCGTCGGCCAGCGGCGTGTCGGGCGCGAGCAACTCGAACGCAAAGCGGATCGAATCGCAGCACGCGCCCGAAAGCCGCCCGATCGTCAGATCCAGCCGCAAGACGCGGCCGTGGTGCCCGGCCCGTTCGACCTCCTGTTGGACCTGTTCGATGAGGGTCTCGACGATGGACAGTTCGTGCATGGGGGAATGGGGGGATGTGGCGTTGGCGGATCTGCTGCGAGTGTTCTTGTTCTTGTGAAGCCGCGAGCGGCTGTTATCCCAGTCCGTGCTTGATCAGCTTGTCGCGGAACGTGGAGGGCTTCATCCCCAGCGAGGCGGCGGCCGCCGTCTTGTTGCCGTGGGATTTCCGCAGCGCATCTTCCAGCAAGGTTCGTTCGGTTTGTTCCATGGTAGCCTGAAAATCGCCGGCGGCCAGCGGCCGGCGGGTGGTGATGCCGCCCATTTCGGCCGAGAGCAGTTCGGTCGTGATCCGTCCGGAGCCGACCAGAAACGCCCGCTGCAGCGTGTGCGCCAGTTCGCGAACGTTGCCCGGCCAATCGTGCCGCATGAGCAGTTCCACGGCCTCGGTCTGGACGTAGAACTCTCCAACGTCCGCGATCTTTCGCAAGAGGTGTTCGACCAACAGGGGAATATCCCCGCGGCGTTTTCGCAGCGGGCAGATATTGATCGGCAACACGTCGAGCCGGTAATAAAGGTCTTCGCGAAAGGTCCCGTCCTTGATCTTGTCCAGCAGGCTGCACTTGGTCGAGGCGATGATCCGCACGTTGGCCTTGATCGACGCGGTTCCTCCCACCCGCTCGAATACCTTCTCCTCGATCGCCCGCAAAAGCTTCGATTGCTGCTCCACGGGGATGTCGTCGACGTCGTCGAGATAGAGGGTCCCGCCTTCGGCCAGATCGAATCGGCCTTTGCGTTTCTGATCGGCGCCGGTGAAGGAGCCCTTCTCGTGGCCGTAGAGTTCGCTCTCGATCAGTTGCGGGGAGAAGAGCATGCAGCCGACTTTCACGAAGGGGAAGTCTCGGCGATGGCAATTGCGGTGGATCGTCGTGGCCACCAGGTCCTTGCCCACGCCCGTCTCCCCGCACAACAGCACGTTGGCGTCGGACCGGGTGCAGATTTCCATCATGCGTTTGACTTGCTGCATGGTGGGAGAGCCACCGACGATCGAATGTTCGATGTCCCCGGCGGGCGGTCCGGCGTCCGGCCGGGACGGTCCGGCGGCGATCTTCCTGCGGCGTTCGATCCGCGCCAGCAGCGGGAAGACGTCTTCGTTGCGAAACGGCTTGGTGAGGAAGTCGAACGCGCCGAGCTTGACCGCTTCGACCGCGACGGGGATGCTGCCGTAGGCCGTCATCATGATGACTTCCATGTCGGCCAGCGGTCCCTGTTTGATCCGCTTGAGCAGTTCGATGCCGTCGAGCTTGGGCATCTTCAGGTCGGTTACCACGACGTCGAAACGGTCGGCCTCGAGATGGTTCCACGCCTGTTCGCCGTCGTCGGCGGTCACCACTTCGTAGCCCTGGGTCGAGAGATCGTCGGCCAAGGTCACCCGCTTCATCTTTTCGTCGTCAACGACCAGTATTTTCATCTCGGTTCTATATCTTGGCTGGGGGCGGCCTGTGCGTCGGATCGGTTGAGCACGACGGTGAAGGTGGTTCCTTGATTCACCGTGCTGCGCACGCCGATGCGCCCGCCCATCTCGGAAATCAACATGCGACACAGCCCCAAACCCAGGCCCGTCCCTCCGGAATCGGCGCGGGTGGTGTAAAACGGCTCGAAGATCTTCTCGAATCGCGACCGGGGGATTCCCACGCCGGTATCGCTGACCTCGATGGCCACCGAGTCCATTTGATCTTCGTCCTTGCGCCCCAAGGCCTGGGTGCGCAAGGTGAGCGTGCCGCCGTCGGGCATGGCGACCAGGGCGTTCGTGCAGAGGTTGAACAGCACTTCCTGCAACGTGTACGGGTCGCCCTGGACCGGCGGAACGTTGCCCAGCACCGTCTCGATCCGGATGCTCGGCTGGTGGTTGGTCCCGAGCACCTGCAACGTGCCTTCCACGGCCTTGTTCACGTCGGTGCTTTGCAGCGTAATACCGCGGGGTCGGGCGAAGGCCTGCACTCGCTTGGCCGTCCGCTCGATCCGCTCCAACGCCTCGTTCATCAGGTGAACGTATTCCGTCAATCGTGCGTCGTCCTTCACCCGCTCCCCGACCCGCTGAAGGCAGTTCTGCATTCCATCCAGCGGGTTGGCGATCTGGTGGGCGATGCCGGCCACCAACTGACCGATGCCCAGCATCTTCTCCTTCTGCCGCAGTTCGGCGTGTGCCCGATCCACGTACCGCCGGATCGACGTGGTGAAATAGACGGTGATCCAGAGCGTACTGGCGAAGGCCACGAACAGCCCCAACATGTACAACCCCGTCGGCAACGCGTCCACCGGATGTGCGGAAAACCGAATCGGAACGGGAGAAATCAGCTCTTCGTATTCCAGCACCAACACGCCGCCGACCAGGACCGTGGCCATCGCCGCGATCAAATAGGGAATTCGCCCGGGCAAATACATGCTGGCGATGATCATGTGAAACACGAAGAAGAACAGGAACGGATTGCGAGGCAGGTCGGAGAAGTACAACAGCGCCGTCAGCGCGATCAAATCCGTCGAAATCTGGAAGAAGATGTTGCGTTCGATGTCCCGTTCTCCGGCCGCCCAGTTTCGCTGGTTGAGCCGAAACAGCACGTTGTAACCGACCATGACGCAGCCGATGCAATACAAGGGCACCGGGTCCTCCACAACCTTCAGCGCCGACGAACTCACCCAAACGACCGCAAAGACCGACACGCACGCCAACCAGCGGACGGCGACCAGCCATCGAGCACCTTCGGGGGGTAGCTTCATGGTTTGTTGCAGGGGTCGGCGTTGCCGTATCGCCCTACCATCAGATCGAGTGGAGTTATGCCCATATCAAGTATGGCCGGTCCCGCCTCGCGTTCACCGACCGGGCCGGCTTTACGTCCATTCATCCTAACCGGGTGTGCCTGGGCGGGCAATGTTCACCGAGAAACCGTGGCGAGGTTCGTCCGATCCGTCGTGCAACGGACAGTCGACACATGAGGTCAAGAGCGAACATGGTCTACCAGCAACCGAGAAGAAAGCCCCTATGGCATAACCTATTACGCCACAGGGGCTTACAGGCCGGGCGGGACTCGAACCCACAACCTACAGATTAGAAGTCTACCAAATGCCTTTTACCCGCTATCGCCCGCTACTGCCACAATGCTGGAAACCCCGGGAAACACGGGCTTTTCTGCACTTTGCCCGTAGAGCGACGGGTCGCCTCCGTAGCCTGCTTGTGGAGTGTTGGTGGAGTGTTGATGGAGTGTTGGTGGAGTGTCGAGTCGGCCACCCGCGACCGAGGAGGCGACGAGCACGGCGGTGGAGATCAGCCTGGTGCCCCACAAGATGCTCCAGGAAGGCCACCGTGGGCCGCTTCGAGCGTCGGGCGGCTCTCGGGCCGTCCCGGGCAACACGCGGCCGTGGCGGCGACGCGGCCCCATACCGCGACCGCCGGAAATCGATCCAGACCCCCCCCGGCCTTGGGGCCCCATACACGAGGATGTCTCACTCGGACCAGACCAAGAAAAATGAACGGTTAAAATGGGTAAGGAGTGATTTGGCATGAACGAATCCAAGATCGAGTTGACGGAGAGGCTACGTGCTGAAGGACGCTGGGCTGAGGCCAGCAATTTCAAGGAGACGGCCCGCGCCGATTTCCGGGCGAAGGGCATGAAGCGAGCAGAAGCGGCGGAAGCTGCCTGGGAGGCGATGGCTGAGGCGTACCCGCCCTTGTCTGTGGCGGAAGCGACTGCAAATCCGGGCGTACCGGAGGCAGCGGCCACGGACGCCTCCCCAATCCCCTGGCCGGACCTGCCCACGGTGGGCGACTTCGGCGATGAAGTCCGATGGGTGCACCAGCAGTACATCCGCATCGTCGAGGAGGGCCCTCGTGGTCGCGTGATTCACTGGGACCGGGCGTCGGTGAAGCCACCGAGCACGGGAGCGTGTTCACTGGCAAGGTGGGCGGCTGAGAACCGGACGGCGTTCTACAAGGACATGTTGCCGAAAATCATGGCAAAGGTGGACGACCAGGCTGAGGAAGAGGATGCGAACATTCGGCGGGAGCGGATGCAGATCGATGAGATTCGGGGATTGCTACGGGAAATGCACGAGGACTGAGGGGGCGTAAGGGTTGAGACAGCCCTTGCGGTGCAAGATCGGTGACAGCGGTAACCATTGGCATCCCTTCGGTCCCCCGTTAAACTGACCGACGCAATAGGATGGGACTAGATCATGGTTCGTATCGTCGGCCGCGCTATCTTCCTCTGGATTCTGCTTGTCCTGCCTGCCCGTGCCGACACTCTCACGGGTAAGGTGGTCTCGATCGCCGATGGCGACACCCTAACGGTTCTGGTGGGGCAGGTTTAGCACAAGATCAGGCTCCACGGGATCGACACGCCAGAGAAGGGACAGCCATTCGGCAGCCGGGCGGAAGAGTTCACCGGCAAGGCGGTCTTCGGCAAGGTCGTCTCGGTCGAGGTGGTTGACACCGATCGCTACGGCCGGACGGTGGGCACCGTGACGCTTCCCGACGGCTTGGACCTTGGGCAGCAATTGGTCAAGGCGGGGCTCGCGTGGTGGTACGAGAAGTACGCTCCCGGGGACCAGACCCTCGCCGCGCTGCAGACGGCCGCCAAGAGCGCCGGCGTGGGGTTGTGGTCAGACGCCAACCCGATACCGCCCTGGGAATGGCGAGCGGGCAACCGGAGCGGCACCGCGAAACCATCGACACCCGCAACGCCTGTTGCCAGCGTCACGGAGACGTACTGGCTGAACACCGACAGCAACGTCCGGCACAATAGCGGTGCCGGTACTACGGGAATACGAAGATGGGGCGAGTGTGCGGGGCGGAGGAGGGTCGGGCTTGTGGGATTTGTGGAGGGTGACGTGACAATCCGTGAACTCGGTGAGTCGGCTATGATGCGTGTGGGCGGCCAACGGAGACACTTCGGCAATCGGCGTTTCCTGCGTCGGTCGTGAACACCGCCGTAGGATAACATGTTGTCCAATCGTGCCTCAGGACGGTTAGACCTTGGTCACTTGGCGGCAACTGTGGTTAGAGCAGAAAACCCGCCGTTTCGCGCCATCGATTAGATGACACCGACCAGACCTGCTTGGCCGCGCAAACTTCAGAGGGCGATGTGACCTCGGAAGTTTTTCATTGCGCCAAATCTCGCAAGGGGGCAACGACGCGCGAGCCCTCGTTATTGTGCCGGCGAACGATCTTCCCGAGCGCCGACACCCCCTCCGGGTCATTTGCCGACTCTTCCCCTTCCTGGCCTCGTCGATCGTCCCGTTCGAGTTCGCGACTTCAGCCGGCATTAGCCGATTAGCCCCGCCGGATCTTGCAGAAAGGAAAATCTTGGATCGGGACAGCGCCCGGTTACCTGCGAGAACAACGATTAGCTGCCACGATGGCCCAGACAGAGCACCGATCCGTCTTTCAGCGCCGCGTAGAGCTTCCCGTAAGCGGCAGCCATCCCCTCGTAGACGGTTGGTGTAGGAAGCGGCAATTCAGACATCTTCTTACCGTTCTGCGTGTTGAGACACCAGAGGATTCCGCCTCGCTTTCCGCGCCATTTGTCGAGTGCCTCGACCGTTGCTTCGTTGCGGATCGCAGGTGGACCCGCCACGAAGGGCAAGTCGGGCTTTGAAGGTGAAGAGGCTCCGGAACGGGCGGGCAGGCCGGTGCCACGTGGGTGGTAGAGACCGTTACCGGGCATTGCCCCATTCGATGACCAGGGATTCGGGGTTGCCGGCCGCCATCTCGGCCGGGACGACGATCTCGAGGGCTTCGCCTTCGGAGCTGCCCCGGATGTCTTTCAGCGTGACGGGGGACTCGGGCTTGCCGCCCGTCAGGAACTCCTCCTCGCCCCAGGGCTTGCCGAGATCGAGCTGGCCTTCCAGCTTGCCTGCGATGGTCTTCTTTTCGCCTTCGAAGGTCATGCCAAGGGCGATTTGGCCGTTGGCCATGCGGAAGCTCCGCGGTCCGGCATCCTTAGGGTCCTTGGGGTTGCGCTTGAGAAGGCGGATGGTCAACTTCGTCGGCCAGGTGTCTCCGGTGCGCGTGAGTTCGGCGCGGCCCGACTGGTAGGGGTTGCGGATGGTAACGGATGCCGAGTCCTGGTCGAACTCGATTCGTGCCGTGTCCTGAAAGCCGCGGCGTCGCTTGAACCTGATCCGCAGCGGCGGCCTGGTGTCCGGTTCCACGAACTTGCCGTCCACCCACATCGCGTCGAGCGATGCGCCATGGTAGGCCCGGGCGAGCACGGCGATGTTCTGTTCGTCACCCGACAGTTCGCAGACCTGCCGGGGGAGGATGCGTTCCAGCGCAATGGTGCCCGCCCCGCCCGGCTTGGCGAAACCGTAGAGGCCGACGCCGGCCTCAACCGCCTCGGGCACGGCACGGGTGGGGTCCTGACCGTTCCACTGGGCCATGCATGTGATCGGGCGGGTGTGCTCGCCGACCATCTTCCTGACCTGCTTAATGTGTTGGATGCTCCCGGCCTCGCCCATGAGCCAGTCGGCCTGGCGGTACATGTCGGAGTTGGTCACGTGCGGGTGGTTCAGGTGGTTGGAGGTCAGCCAGATGATGCAGTCGGGGTTGGCGTCCTTGGCGGCCTTGCGGATGGTCTTCCAGCAACGGTCGATGGCCTTGCGGCTGTATTCGAGGTCCTGCTTTCCGGTCAGCTTGTCCTCGCCGGGGAACGGCTCGCCCATGAGTTGCTCGTAAAGCTTCTTCTCGGCCTCGATCCACTTGCCCTCGGTCGAGAGGCGTTTGGGCTGCCAAACCCAGTCGATCATGAAGCCGTCGATGCCGGTGGTCCCGACGGCATCACTGATGGCTTTGGAGAGGTAGGCCAGGTATTCATCGGTGTAGGGGATGTGATAGGTACTGGGGGTGCCGTAGCTGAGTTCGGGATTCTCCCGGCCCCATCGTGTGTTGGCGGCGATGCAGAAATAGCCCATGACGAGCATGCCTTCATCGTGACCCAGCTGGACGACCTCCCGGAGGAAATCGTGCTTGAGGCCGGGCTGCTCGGGGACGGGACCGCCCTTGTACCAGGCCCAGCCGTTGGACGAGACGCAGAAGGTCTGGATGACGTTGGCGCCCATGGCTTTGTGCCAGGCAACGTGGGCCTTGGGGTCCGCGTCCTTCCAGGTGCCGGGATCGGCGAAGCCTTTGCGACCTGACCAGTTGAAGTCGAGGCAGTAGGCCTTGATCGTCTCGGGCTGGGCGGGCTTCGCGACCGTCTCGGCGGACTGGGCGGCGGCGAGGGAGGCAATGCAGGTGATGGCGAGGGCTGCGGCGATGGGAATGCGTCGGGCGTGCATGAGGTTTTGCTTCGATTGAGTCATTTGCGGGTTGGTGGAGATTGCGGCACACGCCGCTCTTAGGGTAGTCGTTATCAATATCGCTCTACGGTCCATGACATGCTTGCACTGGAAGAGCGTTTTGCCGGCGGACTCTATTTTGCCACTGCCTCAATCACCCCGCCGAGCTCCAGCCAGTCGTGAAGTTCCACAGCGGCGCTCTTGCCCTTGATCGCTTCCGGCTGCGTGAGCTTGGGCGCCAGCGTCTTGCTCGGAACGGTGTAGACGAAGGGAATATCCTCCCCGTCCTGCCAGAGCGTGAACCGGGTCTTGAAGCAGTTGGCCAGCGCGGACATCTCCGGGCCGAAGTTGGCGCCCTTGTCGTCGGCAACCATCGACTCGCTTGAGAGGAATACAATGCCGCTAAGTGCCGCCGGCGTGAAACAGTGCACATAGACGTTGTACGTCCAGGTCGCCGTCGAATCACCGACTTGCGGCTGCGGGGAGGGATACTGTCCCCACGAACTCCCATCCGGTACAGCCTTGGTCTCCATCATCGCAGGGATATGCTCACCCCAGTACTGCTTCCACTGCGCAATGTAGCGCCGAACATTGGCGAGGTAATAGGGGTTGTCGAAGTACTTGCTGCCCACCGTCTTGTAGTCTTCGACCAGACTCGGGGCATCTTTGAGGAAGCCAGGGGCGATCCAGTTCTTGATCGGCCCGTTCGTCTTGCTCTGCATGAAGATGACGCCGACCGGACGATTCGTCTTCGCCGCAATGCCGTGGCCGAGTGCGGCCGCCAACCCGGACGCGTCCTTCCAGTAGGAGGCGAAGCGGTTGCTCCATTTGCCGTTCTTCTCCATTACCCTTGGCGTTCTCGAAACGCAGACGCTGAAGCGGCTGGGAGCGTCCTTGCCTTCGCGCATCGACTGATTCTCGATCATGCGGACGATCTGGCCGGACGGCTTGACCTCCGGAACCTCGAACTTGCCGGCCGGTGCGCCGACGTACCAGACGTCGCCGAACACGATGCCGGTGGCGACCCGCTCGTGTACCAGTTCGCCGTCAATGGTGAATTCGACCTTCAATGTGTACGGCTTGGGGCCGGCCTTCATCGGCGGCAGGGTCACCTTCCACTCCGCCATCTCCGGCGTCACGTCGATGGTCTTCTTGATGGCGCCCTGGCCGGGGCCGGACTGAGGGCCGAACTCGAAGTGCACCTTGCAGTCCCCTTTTTCCGGTTCGCTTTGCCATTCCCCGTAGTTGCGAGTCGATCCCCAGATGGTGACCGGCTTGCCGGCCTGGAACACCGCGTCGTTGCGGAACTGCACGCTCAAAAGCGGCATCTTGCGGTATTCGTAGACCTTTCCGACGGTGGCCGGATCAATGGTCTCGCCGGCAACCTTCAGCTTCTCGTCCGGCCAGGTCTTGCTGGTGACCATTTCGTTGTCGAAGTAGATGAACGGCGTCATCGGCAGCAGCGCTTTGTTGTACAGGTTCGGGGCGAACCCGATTCCTCCGGTGCCATAGGAAATCCCGTGCGGCTTCTTAACGCCAGGAGAGGCCACGATGACTTTTTCGCCATCAATCTTCATGCTGGCCGGATGCCAGACTCGGTCTTCACCGGCCAGGTAGAATAACTTCACCTGGTCGTCGCCGTTCTCAATCATCCTCGGGTCGGCAAATCCGGTAACGCCTTCCTCTTTGCCCGTGGCATTGGTGCCGGTTTCGGCAACCACCAAGCCACCCTTGGCATGGTCGAACTCGACGATCACCTTGTCGCCCTCAACCTTGTAGGATTTGAACATCGGGCCGTCGGCCACAACCTCTTTGCCATATTGATTTTTCAGGGCATGCAGGGCCAGGCGCTGACCGGGAACCGCTTTGGCCTGATAGTGGATGGCGCCCTGGATATCGATCTGGCTGGCCATGCCGGTATGGGGAATATCGCGGGCCAGCCAGGTTCCCAGACGCATTTCGGCGGTGCCGCCGACGCTCGGTGTGCCGTCGTAGGGGCCACCTCCCGGGGAATAGAACTGGTGGAAGTAGACCGGTAGCTCGGGCTTCTTCCAGACAATGCGCCAGCCGCGCACCAGACTGTGCAGGTTGTTGTAGTAGGGCAGCCCCTCGCCCATGTTCGCGTAGCCCTGGTTCCAGATCGCCCCGCGGATCGCGTAGGGCACCACCGGGCTCAGGCGGCCATTGAACAGCCAACTGGCATCGCGGTTGCCGTTCAAATTACCGGGAACTCTTGCACTGATCTCTTTCGCCTCCTCGCCCTTCTTGATCGCGGCTTCGCTCTCCGCAATCTGGTCCTCCAGCGACTTGTAGAAGGCGCCCCAAGCCTCTTTGTGTTCAGGGGTCGTCGGGTCGGTCTGCAGGCACTGAAGATGAATCGCCTTGCTGTATTCATCCTCGGCGGAAGCGAACCCTTCGCGCGGCACCCAAGCCTGGATCGCCGTCTGGCTGAACGAGCAGTTGAGAATGCCGATCGGCACATTCAGCTCCTTGTAGAGCTTGTGGGCGAAGGCAAAGGCAATGGCGCTGTAGTCAGCATAGGTGCCATCCTGCCAAACGCCGGTAGCCTTCTTGATGGGATGCAACTGGGAGGTCACCGAGGTGACCTGAAATTCCCGGATCGGAGCGACCCTGCCATCGGTCTCCGCCGACAGTTCAGTGGCCAGCTTGGCGCAGTTGCTCTTGCCCACCTTCCACTGCATGTTGGACTGGCCGGAAGCCATCCAGACTTCGCCGACCAGGATGTTCTCAAGGACAACCTTCTTGCCGGTGCTTTCAGTGACGACCATCTCGGCGGGATCAAAGCTCGCCTTGAGCGGATCAAGTTCAACCATCCACTTGCCGTCCTTGCCGGCGGTAACGGTTTTCTTCTGGCCGGCGAACTCGACAGTGATCTGCGTGCCCGGTTTGCTCCAGCCCCAGACCGGAACCTCCATGCCGCGCTGCAACACCATGTTGTCGCAGAACGGCGATCCCAGTTCGATCACCGGCTTAGGCGGTGAATCTGCCCCCGGCGCTATCTCGGCACCATGGGCGGAATAAGCCAAGACAAACAAGGCGGCCACAAGGACAATGCGGGTAGTGATCCGAGTCATGGTTTGTGCTTTCACTGAAGTTAATAGGGCTTTCCGAGGGGGGCTCTCGAAGGTTGCCGGTTATGGCGCTGAGTCAACAGGTTCTTTGCAGTTGCGTTCACGCCAAGTGGCAAAGAGCGGACTGCAAATTCCTCCGGCCGCTCCACTGCCATCCTGACATTCTGCTACGCAGTAATTCACTTCACTGGCGCGAGTGTGAAGTCCTTGATGGCCATCCCATACTGCGGCGGGTTGCTGCGTGAAAACCGCAGGGTGTTTTCGCCTTCCTCGAGGGTGAGCGTGACCGGCTCGGACTCTTGCCACCGCCCGAGCGTCTTGATCCGCTCGAGGATCTCGACCGCGCGCCGGGCCTCCTCGGTGCGACGGTACTCGCAGCGTTCGATCGCGTGTTCCTTCACCTCGTTGCCCATGGTGCCAGTAAATTCATAGACGTCGGGGTCCTCGCTCTCCGGCCAATCCCAGTCGTCGGTTCGGAAACTCGGGATCGGCACCATCGGATGGCCGTTGACCTTGAGATTGCCCATCGGGCTGGTCGCCCAGCCGTAGCGGACGGCGACCGGCTTTTCGACCAGGGGAAGCTCGACCTCGCGGTTGGCCGCCGTTCTTTCTGGGGTCATTGCTGAAGAAGGGCTTTAGCTTCTTCAACCAGGCGGCGCCGATCTTCGCTCTCCAGCGTTTCTTTGAGTTGACTCTTCTCGCCACGGCTGAGCAAACCGGCATCTACCGCGTCTTTGCCGGTCAGCGCTTTCAGGAGGTCCGCATTTGTCCAATTATCACTGCGCTGGGTCGGCAGCGGTATGTCGTCTGTGTAGCCCTTGGCCCGTATGTTGCCCATGGGACTGCGTGCCCACGCGTAGCGGTAGTGTACGGGTTCGGGTACCAGCGAACTCTTCAAGATCAGGACCTTGGTGTCATATTCTTCACTCCCGCGGGAATCTTTACCAATGACCCGGTAGGTGGTCGTGGCGGGTTGAAACTTCATATCCTTGCCGGCGATGGCGAATCCAGCCATGGCAGAACCGTCAGACACAGGAGCGACCGCTTGATCGAACGTAAGAACAATGGCGCCGTCCTGCACCTTCATTTCCTTGAGCATCGGCGGCAGCCAAAGGAACTCTTCTTCCATTCCATATTGCGTCGCCAACGCCCACCGCGCGATGCGTTCCCCGGCGGGGATCTTCAATTGTGGGTGATAGGAGGCCCGCCGCAGGTCATAGGTGCTGGTGAAACCAATGTTCTTGTCGCCAGCTTTATAGAACTCGAGGAAGGTTTGGTACTGGGCTTCGCGAATGCGCGCGCCAATATCGGTCAGGTGGGTGAGGAAATCATTGAGATTTTGTTTGTTCCCCGCGGTACACTGACTCAGGATGCCAAACGGCATTTGCGGATCGTTGAACGCGTCGCGCCACCCTCGGATCATTTCCGGAAACACGACGCGATACATCTCGGCGCCGCGTACGCCATCGAAGCAGTTGTTGTACCCCTGGTGGAAGATTGCGCCCTTTACGGGGAACCCGGCGATCGGCGAAATCACGCTCGCGTAGCAGTTGCCGGGGCGGTTGTGGGAATACAGAGGCCCGGGATTTGGCACGGTGGGAGGCTTCATCCCGGCAGGAATCGCCTTTCCTTGCTGCTTCATCTCGGCGATCCTGGCTTCGTACTTCTCGATCTGTTTCTGGAGGTCCGCTTGGGGGTCGTACGCGGCTACTTTTTCGTCGTATCTTGCGAGCATCTCTTTCGCTGCCGGGGCATCCATCTTCCGGAGCCGCGCCTCCGGTGTCCAGGCTTCCACCAAGGTGCCGCCGCGCGAGGTATCAATGACACCGATCGGGATCTGCGTAACCATGTGAATGCGGCGCGTCATAACGTAGCCAATGGCAGAAAACTCCGGCACGGTTTCCGGCGAGCAGATTTGCCAGTCGCCGGCGCTGGTATCTGTTCCGGATATACGGCTGTACTCGTCGGCGCGGGGAAAGTTCTTCTTGAGTTCCGGGCCGAAAATCTTGGGGACCTTGAGCAAACGAATGTTGGGAAAATTCGCCGCTGCAATTTCCAGGTTCCCGTTTTCCACGGCCCTGAGCGGACGCTCCATATTGCTTTGACCGCCAAGCACCCAGACGTCGCCGATCAGGATGTTTTCCAGCGCGATCTTGCCCTCCTGACCTTCAACAGTCATCGTCGCCGGTTTGGAACTGGCTTCCATGGCGGGCAGCGTCACCTTCCAACTGCGATCCTTACCGGCAGTTGTGGTGGCCGTCTTGCCGGCAAACGTGACGGTGATCATGTCGCCGGGCGTCGACCAACCCCATACATCAACTGGCTTGGAGCGCTGAATGACCATGTTGCTCTGGAATAGATTGTGTACGCAGAATCCATCGCCGACGGCAGGAGCTACGATGACGTCCTCCTTCGGCATGGGCTCGGTTGCGTAGGCCACCGCCCCGAGAAATAACGCAAACACTCCGGCAAGTAGAAGGGATTGGGTTCGCAAGATCATGGTTGTTTCCTTTGTAACTAATTGAGGATCATCCCCAGGTGCCGGCGGCTGTTGAACCGGTGTTGCGTAGCAACCAGAGGTAATAGCAAAAGGTGCCTTAGTATGGCGTCTCGGCAGCGTTCACTTGAAACATGCTACCTCTTGTGTGCAATGCACTTCGGACTTGCTACGCAAGTCCGCGATTCAAGAACCTGGGCTACCCACGTTCATTTCAGATTTCTTTTCTCGTGTCTTGCTCTGATGGTTACGGTCTTTGATCCGGGAACACAATCGCACACTCATTGGTTTCGCCCGAGCGTCTTGATCCGCTCGAGGATCTCGACCGCGCGCCGGGCCTCCTCGGTGCGACGGTACTCGCAGCGTTCGATCGCGTCTTCTTTCATCACGTTGCCTTCGGCGCGACCCACTGCCGAGATTGCGGGATCTTCGCTTTCCGGCCAGTCCCAGTTGTCCGTGCGGAAACTGGGGAACGGCAGGTCCGGATGGTCGCCTACCTTGAGATTACCCATCGGGCTGGTCGCCCAGCCGTAGCGGACCGCGACCGGCTTCTCGACCATCGGACTCCAGACATGGACGATCTTGGTCCTTTCCCAATAGGACCCCTCGGCCCGGTGGCGGGCATGCGCCGTGTAGTACTTGCCGTCCTCGCCGGCGAGCGAAAAGCCGCGGAGGATGCTGTTCTTGTCGTCTGGTACCAACCTTCGATCGAAAGTGAGGATCATCTCATCGCCTTGCCGCTCCGCCGAGACGAGCGAGGCGGCTTCCCAACGCACGCCCACGTCGTAAATCTCGGCAAGTGCCCAGCGGGCGGCCCGCAGCCCGTGCTCGCGTTTCTTACTTGGGTGCAAGCCGGGCACCTGGACGTCGTAGGCGGGGAGAAACGCGGTATGCTCCGGATCTCCGACATCGGCCAGCCCGAACCGCTGCGCTTCCCGGATGTAGGCAGCCCCTCCGTAAGACTCTTCTTCGAAGTTGTCCTCGTTTTGCGTCTTGCCGCCGGCGCAGAAGCCGATGATGCCGACCGCCAGATTTGGATCATTGAAATCCTCGCGCCAGCCTTCGACCATCAGCTTGATGAGCACCCGGTAACGCTTGGGGCGGCAGTTCTGCCTGATCATGGCGTTGTTATAGCCCTGGTGGAATATCACGCCCTTGATGTTATACCCCTTGAACACGCCGAACATGCCGTTGTACACACTCGCCATATCGCTGGGGCTCATGCCCGGAATATCCCACGAAACCAGGTTCTCGGCGTCGACCGGTTTCGGCGGCCAGTCTTTTTCCGGCTGACCCTTGCTCTTGGCACGGTTGAGTTGAATTTCCCACTTTTCCAAGGCCCTGGCGCGGGGATCGAACTCGGCGATCCGCTGGTCAACATACGCCTTGTATCTTGCCGCCACCGGATGGTCGTCGAACTTGTGGGCCGGGACCAAGCTCTCGAGCGAGGCTCCGCCGCGGGCATTCTTAATGAGGCCGATTGGGATTTGCAGAGTTCGTTGAAGCCGGGAACCAAAAACGTACCCGATTGCGGAGAAATCACGTGAGGTCTCCGGAGTCGATACCACCCAACCTCCGGTCGTGATCGCATCTTCTCTGATATCTTCCTGCAACTCACTTTGTTCGTTTGTCGTAATGGAAAACAGACGCAGCATTGGGAGATCCGTCTGTGCTGACTCCATATCACCTTGTTGAACTTTGCCGAGCGGGAAAGCCATATTGCTCTGGCCGTTCATCACCCAAACGTCGCCAATGAGGATATTGTCCATCTCGACGGTTTCATCGCCCGATTTGACGATTAGCTTCTGGCTGGTAGCGTTTGCCTGCTGTGCGGGAAAGGTGACTTCCCAGCGGCCCTTTTCGCCCTCGGCGGTCGCTTGGGCCTTTTGGTCGCCGAACTGTACGTCGACCTTCGCTCCCTTGTCGGCCCAGCCCCAAATCATGATCGGCTTGTCGCGTTGGATGACCATGTTGCTGGTAAAGATAGCGTGTGTCTTAAGCGCGCCGGCGGCTTCGCCAGCAAAAAGGGCACAGGCCAAAAGAAGTGATAGAGACGCGAACAACTGTCTGCAGCGCATCGGGAGTTCCTTCTGTTCGGTTGAATTGATATTTCCCATTTGGATTCAGCCTCGAACCTTTCCAAGCTCCACTGCCATCCAGACATTCTGCTACGCAGTATCTTACTTCACTGGCGTAAGTGTGAAGTCCTTGATGGCCAGCCCGTACTGCGGCGGGTTGTTGCGTGAAAACCGCAGGGTGTTCTCGCCCTCCTCGAGGGCGAGCGTGACCGGCTTGGAGTCCTGCCAGTTCCCGACGGTGAAGGGCATCTCCATGGCGATCTCGGAATCGGCGTCATTCGCAGAGACGTTGAGTCGCTGATCGTAATTCGCCGTGACCACCCGCGCGGTCAATGAGTACTTGCCCGATCGTGGGACGGTGACCTTGTACTCGAAGCGCGATTTCGTGCCCTGGCGGGGTCCGGTCGGGTCCTCCTTTGGACTTTCTGCGTAGTAGCTTCGAAAATACTTGTCCGAAATTCGCTCGCAGACGTTGCCGTAGATGTCGTAGAGACCCCACGGATTGGGCTTCTTCTGACCTACTGGATGCGACTTGGCGTCCGCGTTGTCCTTGAACCAGGCATAATCCCCGAGCTGCGAGGGATCGTTGCCGAAGAACCATTTCGTGTCTTTGCCCGCGCGAGAGGCGTATTCCCAC
Organism: Thermoguttaceae bacterium; assembly: GCA_035527455.1. Taxonomy (GTDB): domain Bacteria; phylum Planctomycetota; class Planctomycetia; order Pirellulales; family Thermoguttaceae; genus DATLAN01. The sequence goes on along the minus strand of DATLAN010000387.1, from coordinate 3,742 downwards.
TCGGCCTCGGTAGGTAGCCGCACCTCATGTCCGGTCTTTTCGGCGAGCTTCGCACAAAATTCCAACGCGTCAGGCTCGCCGACATTGTCGACCGGGCAGTCCGGAGCCTTGGTCGATCGGCTGGGGTTCGAGCCCATGATGGCCTCGTACTGCGCCTGCGTCACCTCGTACTTGCCCAGATAGAAACCACGGGTGAGTGTGACCTCGTGCTTCGGCACCTCGACGCACTCGAACCTGCCGTCGGTAGTGCTTTCGCCACCCATCACGAACGTTCCGGGCTTGATGTAAACCATCTCCATCGTTACGCCGTCACCCAAATCGAGCGTCAGTTCACGCGGAGTCTCGTTGCCGGAAGGCGTCACTGCTGCCCGGAGCCCCCAGTTTTCGTATCTGCCATAACCACCGCTGAGCAGACGACACCCGGAGGTGCTCCCATCGGCGGTATTCTTCCACGTGCCGCCGCGCAGAACCGTTTGGCCCTCAGGGAAGAAACGCGGGAGGAAGATCTGCAGACCACCGCCGAAGCTCTTCATGGCAATGACATCCTGCGTGTTGCCGGACGGCTCGCTGTATGCGGCGGCCGGTATCGATATGACGCCGTCCTCGCCGTAGGTGATCTTCTTGTCCTCGGGCGTGACCGGCGAGGCCATGACTTTCTCTGCTACCGTGGGCTCGTTGGCCTCGCCGAGGTCCTCGCCGAGTGCGTCGAGCGTCACGGCCTTTGCCTCCTCGATGATAGCGCGCTGCGTTCGGAGCGCCACGCCGTTCCAGAAGGCTGGGGTGCCGTCGTGTTCCCCGTAGGTCCGCGTTTCTCCCAGGACGTCGCCGGCCCACTGGGCCCGCTTGACCTTCAGGTATGCCTCCCTGTTATTGCGAGCCTGCGTAGTTGCGAGGAAATCGAGGTCCTTTTCGTAGCGCGTACTGGTCCAGCCGGCGCCCCAGCCTCCGCCCAGACAGACGACCCAGCCGTCCGGCGTCCAGTGCGCCAGGGCGGCATGACCGCTCTGGGGGCGCGCCGTGGTCGGGATCCCGAAGGCTCGCAGAATGAAGCGCCCGAAGAACGCGCGCCGGCCGCACACCCCGCCGTTCATGAGGATGTTCTGATACTTCTGCAACTCAGGCCTGTCGTACTTGACGTCCCCTGACCCGTACTTGACGTCGGAACTGACGATACTCACATAGCGCCAGCCTGAATTCGAGTTGTAGATGTGGTCGGGCCGGTAGTTTCGGAGCATCTCGCGCCCCCAGGCGAGGGTCTCGTCCGGCTCGTCGCCGTTAACGACCATGCGGAGTTCCCAGGTGCTCAGGCGCTCGAACGCCGGATCCAGTTCGCCGTCCAGGTATGCCTTCTCGTAGTGAAGGTAGCGCTTCACTGGGTCTATTGTGTCAGGCGCTTCGGTCTGGGCCGTGGGGTTCGCCTGCCCAATCGGCACCGCGTGTTCAAGACTGATGGCGAGCGCCAGCCGCTGCAGGACACCGGTGGCGGCTTGCTTGCTCGCCTTCTGGATGTCGGTATAGATCTTCATTGCCTGGCCGTACTGTGCCGGGCCATAGCCGCGCCCCTCTCGTTTGGCGTTGGCGCCGTCCGCCACCAGCATCTGCTTCATCAGGTCGGCGTCCGCCAGCATCTTCTCGACCAGTGCCGCCTGCTCTTTTCCCTGCTGGGCGAACTCTGCCAGGCCCCCAGGCGTGGCTTCGAGCAGGACGACGTATTCTGCGAACTTGGCGTCCAGCGCGTCGCTGGCGAGGAACTTATTCAGCGTATCGGCTTTTGCCTGATCGTTCTGCGGTACCTTGGCGGTGAGTTCGGTACGCAGTCTCTCGAGCTGATCGGCATACCGCGTCTCAAGTTTCTGACCAGCCTCGGTGAGCGGCGTTTGCGGCACCGCCTCTTGCGTGGCTGCCCAAACGCTTGAGGTCCCAATCGCCAGGGCGATCAGTGCCCCACAGATTACTGTCATCGAATTCGCTCTCATAGCTTCGTGTCCTTTTCTTTTGTCGCGTTTTGGCTTGAATGCGCATACTGGAATTGGCCTCGCCAGCGCCGGACGGATCTAAGATCGGGCGCCAGTGGTGGGAGACACTCGTCGCCTTTGAATCTACTCGTTCTTCATCAGTTCAACCATGGCCTTGCCCATGGCTTCGCCGACGTTCATGTAGGTCTCTGCGTTGCCGCCGTAATGGCCGTTGGAGGCACCGCCCATGCTGATAGGATTGGTGTAAACGGTGGCGACGTTGCCCTTGAACTCCGGGTACTTGCCCGACTCGCCGTCTACCGCGAGCTGGGCATTGAGGATCAGCCCGTCGTTGCCATCGGCGCCCTTCGCGGTCTGGCCGAGCGTGGCGCAAACGAACTTCGCATTTGGTACATCAAAGTCTTTGCGCAACGCCTTGATCAACTGGACGAGGTTCTGCTCGTAACGGTTGGCCCAGTAGGCTCGGTAGCGGTCCTTGTCACCCTGCCAGAAGAAGAAGCCGGCGACCTCGTATTCCTTGGCGCCGAAGTAGTACTTGTCGAGTTGCTTGAGGACTCGCTTCGCGGCGGCGACATCGGCGTCGTACTGCGTGCCGGCGTACCATCCACTCTTCGGCGGCTCCGTCCCTTTTTCCCAAATGCCGAATTCCTTGTAGCCGGCGTGCACCATCGTCTTGCCTTCTTCCTCGAACTCGAATTGCTCGCTACCGGGCGGCAGCAGGTCGAAGCCGAGACAGCGATTGCCGATGCAACTCTTGAGAATCAATACCGGCGCATCGACGGCATGCCCCACGTAATGCCCGATGCCGATCTCGGGGCCGATGGTCCTGCCGGTGATCGTCATCCACTCGTTGTTGAATCCTCTATTATTCATGACGCGCACGTTGCGGACATCATTGCGGATCGTCCATTTGCCGGCGTCATCCACAAGGTAGGGGTATTTGTTCTTCACCTTGATCGCGTGCTCCAGCGTACCCTCCTTGTCGCCGGCCACATTGCCCATACCCAGCATATTGGACTGGCCCAACAGGATGTACACCTGCACCGGCTTGCTCATGTCGGCCGGTTTGCCGTCCGGGTCGGGCAGCGGGTCCGGAACCTCGGTGGCAAAGGCAGGCAAGGCGAGCAGCACCAGCGCGACGGCGGCGATGGGCAAGAACAATCGAGTTCGGCGGCAGGACGTCATGGGAAGCCTCCTGTGGGCGGGGGTTCGTGATTCCGTCTGGCGGCAAGCCCAGCCAGACTCCCAAACACAAACCGTTTCGTGGCGGGATCTTCTGATTTTATCAGACGGCGAAGTCGTTGGCGAGAAAGGGGCTGTCGTTCATCGAAAGGCCCTTTTCGTATCAAAACCTACCCGGTGCCGCGCTCTTTTCACTTCAGCAGGGCTCGACACTTCGACTTCCGACGCGCCGGCGATTCAAGTCGCCTCGGTCACACCCAGGTAACCAAGATGACGGCACAGAACTGACCTCCCCCCTATGGTGGTATAGCGTCATCAACATGACCACACGAGAGGCGATGGCCACTTGGGGCTGTGCGCACCAAGGAGGGCGTGTCATGAGCTAGCAAGCGTCCTGCTCCACGTGATTTCCCCCCACGGGTGGGCTTTTGTTAATGTGCGGCGGTGAAATCGACCGACGTGCGCAAGCCATATGCAGTTCGAGACTGTGGTCGCCCCCAGCGGAGTGCCTTCAGCGTTGTGCCGTCGATCCTGTTCCCCGTTCACAAGTGCCCCGACTCGCCAACTCCACCATCCCCGCCACC
>DATLAN010000386.1:0-3707 GCA_035527455.1 Thermoguttaceae bacterium | reverse complement strand
GTGATCGGCTTGTCGAACGCGGAGTTGACCGTCAACACGCCGGACTTCGCGGTGAACGCGCCGAGGTTCATCGCCGAGGTGCTCTCGGAAACCAGTTCCGAGTCGGCACCGTCCATCAGCACGGGAAAACCGGCGACGTTCGGGGCCGTTCGGCTCGAATACATGCCGGCGATTTCGATCGGGGTGAGCACCCGCTCCTTGTAAATACGGATGTCGTCCAACTGGCCGTTGAAGAAATTGCCCCACCCGTTCAAGTCGTTCAAGTCATTGGGATTCGGGAAGGGGTTATTGGCCAGATCGTTGTGTCGTGCTCCGAAGGTGAGCTGCGCGAGGGTATTGGTAATGCCCATCTCGAAGGCCCCGGCGGCCTGCGTCTCGGTCAGCTGGGCATCCAGGATGCCGTCGACGTAGATCCGCTTGTCGAACGTGCCCGCGAGCGGGTCCAAGGGGGTCGGATCGGGAGTGTACTGGACGGTGGCCACGACCAGGTGCCAGTCGCCGTCGCTGACGGCCGTGGAGTTGCCGCGCATGTCGCCGTTCACGTCAGGGGCGGTGGAGCTGACGCCGCGGGTGGTCCAATCGAGCGTCCCGTCGCTGCTGTGACTGCGTAACTGCCAGCCGTCCGCCTCACCGTTCTTGGAGATGAGCGGATTCCAGGTGCCGGGCCAACCTTTCACCCAGACGGCGACCGACATGGTTTCCATGTCGAACCGGCCGATTAAGGTGTCCACGACCGCGTATCCATCGCCTCCGCTCAAATCGAGGTACGGGCCAGCCAAACCGGGGACCGGCTCCGCATTGTCAATGCTGGCGGCACCGTAAAGGACAGCGTGATTTCCGGACTCCGCCCCTAAAGGCGACGTATCGACCCCGGTGCCGGAGTCGAAGGTCCACTCGCCGATCAGGCCGGTCGTGTTGGCGGAAACCTGACCCGAACCGGCAACGCCCAGGCCGTCGCTGATGGCGAACCGGCCGCCGGAGAGGCTGATGGCGTGTGCCCCGGCCCAAGATCCGGTGCCGATCATCCGCAGCGTGCCTTCCGAAGAATCGATCGTGGCCTTGTCCATATCCTGCAAGTCGCCGGGCACGACGATCCAAGTCGCCGGGCCGCCCTTGGAAAACGTGAAAGAGCTGACCGCGGGGTTGGCCTTGGCAATGGCGCCGCTGACCGTGCCGAAATCGACGGGGACCTGCGGGGCAAGGCCGACGCGCGCGCCGTCAACCACGTCGATACTCGTGCTGGGGAAAGTGACTTTGTCCACCGTCCCCGTGATGCTGAGCAGCCCCTGCGTGAGCGTCAGCGCACCGAGGTTGGCGTCCCCGCTGGAGATCAGATTCAGCACCGAATCGTTGGTCACGGTGACCTCGATGTCGCTGTTGATCGCCGCCTCGCCCATGGCGGACCATATGCCCGCCTGGGCCGGGTCGCTGGGGTTGATGCGGCCGCGCCCGCCGGGGTCGCCGGGGATGCCGATCTCGACGTTCACCCAGTCGCCGCCGCCGCCCTCACGGTGGGCAATCGCGAACGCATAGGTTTTTCCCTGTTCCAGGTTGGCGTACTCGGTTTTGGGAGTATTCCACCCTTCCGGGGTCGTGTTGTTGGTGATCAACTCGCCGGCGGTCGCTTCGAATTCGCCGTTGCGGTTCAGATCGATCCAGACCGTCTCGTAGTCGTCGCCGTGGACGTAGATTTCATACTCGCCCGTCACGGGCGCGGTGACCAAACCGCTCCACATCTGAGAGTACTGGTCGTCTATATTGCCTGCTTGCCAGACTTCGCCGGTCCAGGTACTCGACCTGGTGGGCACCAGGGAAAACAGGCCGCCGTTTTTCGCGTTGGGCAGCCCGTCATCAATGGCCAGGATTTCGCTCTCGGGCGCGTCCTTGTAGAAGGCGTAGTCGAGTTCGTTCGGCATGACCATCGGGACCCCCGACAGCTTGAACTCGCCGCCGTTGAGCACGAGATCCTTGGCACTGCCCAGTCCGCCGATGGCGGCCATCACGCCTCCGTCGATCCGGACCGTGGTGCCCGCACTGGCAGTGATTTCTTCCAAGGTAAGCGCGCCGGAGCCGCCTTTGACGAACGTCCCCAACGGGGGCATGATGATCTGATTGACTGTCAGGCTTCCGTCGGTGCTGACCGTGGCGGTTGCCGCCGCAGCGACAGTAACTCGGGTAATGGTCCCGTTGTCGATACTGAACTGGGAGTTGTTCTGCATCTGAATGAAGTCGACGTTGGCGGAGCCGGCGGTCAGTTGCGAGCCGGGCAGCAGCGTGATCTGCGTGCCGGCCGGAGCGCTGAGGCTGCCGGCGCTCAACTGCGAACCACTCTGCAGCGTGACCTGCGTGCCGGCCAGAGCGCTGAGGCTGCCCGTAATCGTCAGGCTGTTGCCCGTGCCGACTTGGAGTTGCCCTTGGTTGAGGTCCAGTGCAACCGCCGAGTGACCGCCCAAGGGACCCGCGTCCACGGTGAGCGTGGTCGGCTGGTCGACGATCGCCCAGTGGTAAGTGTTCGTATCCGGATCGACGGCCGGATAACCGGGATCGGGAGCAGGATCGCCGGCTCCGGTGACCCACGGCCCCGTACCCCAGTCGCCCGCGGCGCCACCGGCCCAATACAGCATCTCGCCGCCGGGAATGCCGAAATACTCGATTTCGTTCAAGGCGTGCATGGTGCTGCCGGTTTGGGTGACGTCGTATTGAAAATACTTATACGGCGTGGGCATAGGAAAATCCACGCCGCCGCCGTCGAAACGGATCACCTGGTTGCGGGCGGTCCACAGCGCCGTGGGAGCGTCCTGACGGAAGATCGTATCGAAATTGATTCCGTCGTTGGAGCCTCGGATCTCCCAAACGACTGGGTCGCGGTTGGGCGAATCGTTGGAGGACGCCATCGTAAAGTGCGTGAGGATGTATGGCTGGGGATCCGTGATCTGGACGGTCAACTGATGGCCGTCGGCGTCCACGCCGTCGCAGCACCACTTGACGCCCGTGCCGCCCAGTTGGTTATCGAACACGTTGAACGAGTTCTCGGCGCCGAACCCGGGTTTATTGGTGGAGGAGAAGATGACGTTGTAACCGACGTCTGCGTCCGATTGTCCGTCGTTTTCCGGATCGGTCAGGTCGCCGCCCAACAGGGCCCCGGTGCCGGTACCCAAGACGAGCGCCGCCTGGGCCGGGCCGTAGAAGGCCAGCAACATGCCGACTGCCAACAGAACTGCCAAGAGCTTTTTCATCGTCACACTCCCAAAAAAGTTAGGTAGTAGTTCGTCAAGTTTATTTCGAGGTGGATTTCACCTTTCAAGTGACACGCGGACGGAATTCGGTCTCCCATGGAAGTTGGATGTTCGCGAGGAAAGACCTTCCTCGAAAAGGACGCCCGAACCCGAGTAAGTTGCCTTACCGACGTAGCTGCCTCAATGCGGTTTTGATCGGACCTGCGCACAAAAACTTATTGGCGAGGCAATTGTAGTCTTTCAGGACTACAATCTCCATAATCCTATTTAACGTCCAATTTATCATAACCAGCACGTTTTGCAAGGGATTAGGGCCTTGATTTCATTGGTTTCGAAGACTTTTTTCCCACAAGAATCGCTAACCCTTTCGAAACAAGCAAGTTGCGCGTTCCGTGCGGCGCGGGAAAATCCGTTTTGGAAAAGAGAGGATTTTACCCTCAGGGGGGGGGTTCTCGGAACGCCGACCCGCGC
>DATLAN010000385.1:0-2061 GCA_035527455.1 Thermoguttaceae bacterium | reverse complement strand
TCGCAACCCGGGGGCTCGACGCGGCAGTCCGTGGTCTGAAGCGGAAGGGCAAGCGGCCGGGGCTCGTGGGCATCGACGATCCCGACACCGAAGAGACGGCCCGCAGCGAAGACCAGGCTATCAAGTTGGAGAACCGGATTGACCGGGCACTCGGCGGGCTTGGCGGCCAGCAGAAGAACGTGGCCCGGGTGATGCTGACCACGCTGCAAACGCGAATCAGCGTATCGTACAAGTACACCGATCCGCAGGAAAAGCCGACATGGCAGGGCAAGCGGTTTCGGTTTTTGGTCAAGCCGCCGGAACGTCTGGATCTGTGGGATGAATACGTTCAGATGCGGCACGCCTGCTTCCAACTTCTCGACGACGACGGCGAGCTGGCAGACCCGTTCGCCCGCGGCGCCCACAAGTTCTATCTGGAAAACAGAAAGACAATGGACGCCGGCGCGGCGGTCGCCAACCCGCACCGATTCAACGGCGAGAAGTTGGCCGACGGATCGCGGCTCGAAGTGTCCGCCTTGCAACGGTATTTCAACGAGGTCGCGCGGATCGGCCAAGAGGCGGTATCGGCCGAGTACGACAATGACCCGCCCGAAGAATCCGGCCCCGTCGAATCGGGAATTACCGCCTATCGAATTCAGCGACAAGTCAGCGGCTATCCCCGCCGAGTTGTGCCGCCAGATATTCATTGCGTTACCCAGGGGATCGACGTTGGCAAGTATGCCTTGCATTACGTCGTCAAGGCGTGGCGGGCCGATGCCACGGCCTACGTTATCGACTACGGCGTCCAGGAGGTCTTGAACATGAAGACCACTACGCCCGACTCGGCACTCGACCAGGCGATTCTACGAGCGTTGTACAGTCGCCGCGAAGTGCTGACCACGAGGCCGTACACCACGGCGGACGGTGAAATCGTTGAGGTGCGGAAGACGTTTGTCGATGCGGGCTACCGAACGAAGACAGTTTATCATTTTTGCAAAGACATGGGGCTATCGTTCGAGCCCGCCATGGGCGCAGGAAATATGGCCGGGTGTGCCCAGATCAACTTCCGTGCTCCGGTGCGAGTGTCGGACACCAGGCGGCCTGGCGACGGCTGGTTCGGTGCGTTGCAGCCCGGCGGCTCCTGGCTGATCATAATGGACAAGGCCCGGTGGTTGGGATTCGAGCACGATAGATGGATGACGCCGCCGGACATGCCGGGCACGTGTTTGCTGTTCGGCGAGACCGGGCAAGGCGATCGGTTGTCGCCGGATCAGAAGGGGCATTTCTCGTACTCGAAACACCTGACCGCCTTGGTCGAGCGAGAGGAGCCGACGAAGAACAAGGGATTGATTCGACGCTGGCACGTTAAGAGCGACACTGACCACTATTTCGACGCGAGTTACATGGCCGACGTTGCGGCCAACAAATGCGGAATATCACTGTTGAAGAAGCCGAGCAAGCAACGCAACGGCAAGCGGATGTCAATGGCGGAACTAGCAGGGGCAAGGCGGTAAGTCGATCGGGTGGCCTATTGGGTCGATGAGGACTACTAGTAATGGAGAGCAGAGAGGAATTCGAGCAAGGATACGCCGATCGGAGCGGCTGGACGTTGCAGCAGCAGCGGGAGCATGGCGGACATGCTGAGCGGTGCGAGTGCGGGGAGGATGGATGTCACGGCTGGCAAATGGTGTTTTCTATAAGTCGGGAAATTAACGGAAGATTCCAAGGTGTGAGGGGCAAGGCGGTAAACAGAAAAGGAACCCAACGAATGCCAAAACACAAAGTCACCAAGTATCTACCACTCTACCTCGGTCACGGCGGCGAGATTCTCGCGCTATTGACAACCGGTCGATATGTGCCCTTGACGGAATGCGATGTCGATGGGCTGAAGGCGTTCGGCAAGCCGGTGTTGCTGGAGGAGCCGAAGCCGAAGAAGACGCGGCGAAAGAAGATCATGGGCGTTCCCGACGAAACGGATCTCATCACCCCCGACGAGGACGCCAACGCGGAGGCGGATGAACCGGAGTGATAATGCGTCCCGAGCAACGACTATCCATGAGTGAGCAGGCCGCCGCCGTGCGA
>DATLAN010000384.1:0-2451 GCA_035527455.1 Thermoguttaceae bacterium | reverse complement strand
CCGGGCCGGCTGGTTCACTTCCCAATCCTTCTGCGGGGCGAGACGAATGCGTGCCCCGTTTGCCCCGCCGCGGTTGTCGGAGCCGCGGAATGTAGACGCTGACGCCCAAGCGGTCGAGACCAGTTCCGAGACCGACAGGCCCGAGGCAAGGATCTTGCTCTTGAGGGCTGCGATGTCCTGCGCGTTGATCAACTCGTGATCAACTTCGGGCACCGGGTCCTGCCAGATCAGTTCCTCGGCCGGCACTTCCGGGCCAAGATAGCGCGAGCGGGGGCCCATATCACGGTGCGTCAGCTTGAACCATGCCCGGGCGAAAGCGTCTGCGAACGCATCAGGGTTCTCCAGGAAACGCCGCGCAATCGGCTCATAGATCGGATCGAACCTCAGGGCCAGATCCGCCGTGGTCATCATCGGCCGGTGCTTCTTCGACGGGTCGTGCGCGTCAACCACCATGTCCTCTTTGGCCACGTCCTTGGCCAGCCACTGATGCGCGCCGGCCGGGCTTTTGACCAGCTCCCACTCGTATTTGAACAGCACGTTCAGATAGCCCATGTCCCATCTGGTCGGGTTCGGTTTCCAGGCGCCCTCGATGCCGCTGCCGATCGCATCGCCGCCTTTGCCGCTTCCGAAGCTGCTCTTCCAGCCGAGGCCCTGTTCCTCGATGGGGGCGGCTTCCGGTTCCGGCCCCACATGCGACGCAGGGCCGGCGCCGTGACACTTGCCGAAGGTGTGCCCGCCGGCGACGAGCGCGACGGTCTCTTCGTCGTTCATGGCCATGCGCGCGAAGGTCTCTCGAACGTCACGGCCGGAGGCGACCGGATCCGGGTTTCCGTCCGGGCCTTCCGGGTTCACGTAGATCAGCCCCATCTGCACGGCGGCGAGAGGGTTTTCGAGATCGCGGTCGCCGGTGTAACGGCTCTTGGGCTTGTCGCTCGTAGCCAGCCATTCTTCTTCGGCACCCCAGTAGATGTCTTCTTCCGGCTCCCAGATGTCCTCGCGACCGCCGCCGAAGCCGAAGGTCTTGAAGCCCATTGACTCGAGGGCGCAGTTGCCGGCGAGGATCATAAGGTCGGCCCAGGAAATTTTTTTGCCGTATTTCTGCTTGATCGGCCAGAGCAGACGACGCGCCTTGTCGAGGTTGACGTTGTCCGGCCAGCTGTTGAGCGGTGCAAAGCGCTGGTTGCCGGACCCGGCGCCGCCGCGGCCGTCACCTAAGCGGTAGGTTCCGGCGCTATGCCACGCCATCCGGATGAAGAGCCCCCCGTAGTGACCGTAATCGGCCGGCCACCAGTCCTGCGAGTCGGTCATCAGCGCCTTGAGGTCCTTCTTCAGGGCCTCCAGGTCGAGTTTCTTGAATTCCTCGGCGTAGTTGAACTCCTCGCCCATCGGGTTGACCATGGGAGAATTCTGATGAAGGATCTTCAGGTTCAACTGGTTCGGCCACCAGTCCCGGTTCGATGTGCCGCTGCTTGCTGTGGGCTTGTCAGTTCTGCCCGTTACCGGGCACTTGCTCTCTTTACTCATCTCTGCCCTCCTTTCCTTTCACGACTCCGTCCCTGGCATGCGTCGCATATCCCTTCCACGTGCACGGTGGTTCGCACCACCTTGAACCTCTCCACCGATGAGGATGGGGGGGCAAGATGGTCGAACTTCTTCTCCTCGAAATCGAAAATGGTCTTGCACCGGATGCAGACCAGGTGGTGGTGCTGGGCGGTGACGGGATCGTACCTTTTCGCGTTCCCGACGAAAAGGATCGACCCGATGATCTTTTTCTCCTCCATCATCGACAAGGTTCGATATACCGTGTCCCTGGAAATGTTGGGATATCCCCGGGAGACGGCCCGGTAGATCGCGTCGACATCGGGATGACTTCGGGCACTCCCCACCGCCTGAAGAATGGCCACCCGCTGCGGGGTCACCTTCGTCCCGTGGTCGCGAAGAATCTCTTCCGCCCGTCCGTATTTCCTGAGCATAGTTACTATATAAGAATATATCCTATCTGATGTCAAGTGGCCTCTCCCTCAATCCAGGGTCCGGCGATAGAACTTCACCGCGATCGCCATGACGACGACGGTGAAAACCATCAGGGGCCACAGGTTCGGCCAGAGATCCCCCCAGCTGTTTCCCTTGAGGAAGATGCCGCGGGTCAGCCGGTTGAAGTGGGTCAAGGGAAGCAGGTTGCCGATGACCCTCGCCCAGGCCGGCATCCCCTGGAACGGGAACATGAACCCGGAAAGCAGGATGTTCGGGAGGAAGTAGAAAAAGGTCATCTGCATCGCCTGCAGCTGGTTCTTCGCCAGGGAGGACATGGTGATCCCGACCGTCAGGTTGGCGGCCACGAAGAGGAGCACGGCCACGTACAACATCACGACGCTCCCCGCGAAGGGAACCCGGAAGGCAAGACGGGCCGCCAGGACGATGATCGTCGCCTGGATCAGGCCGATGGCGATG
>DATLAN010000383.1:0-5692 GCA_035527455.1 Thermoguttaceae bacterium | reverse complement strand
GTGGAAGGCCGCGCCCTGTTCGAGCCGATCCCTTTCCGCCGGACCGCCACGCCGCCGGTGATTCCCCAGCGCATCGAGCCGGACCTCAAGGACGCGGTGGTGTACCTCGAGGACGTCTACCGTGGTCCGGGACTGGCCGGTGTTCCCCGCGGCACGGTGAAGAGGCTCCGCGTGTTCAGCTACCACTTCGCCTATCCGTACAAGTCGGGCGGTCAGCACCGCGTGGGCAGCGACGGGCCGTGGGAGCCGAAACGCATCCTGGGGACCGTGCCCGTGGAAGCCGACGGCTCGGCCATGTTCCGCGTGCCGGCCAATACGCCGATCTCCGTACACCCGCTCGATGCGGAAGGCAAGGCCGTGCAACTGATGCGAAGCTGGATGACGGCCATGCCCGGCGAGGTGCTCTCCTGCGTCGGCTGCCACGACAGCCAGAACACCGCGCCGATCGGCCGCGGCTCGATCGCCGCGCGGAAGAAGCCCGTGGAAATCGAGCCGTGGTACGGGCCGGTGCGAGGGTTCAGCTTCAAGAACGAGGTGCAGCCGGTGCTGGATCGGCACTGCGTGTCGTGTCACGACGGCAGCCGGCAATATCACGGCCGGACGCTCTGCGACCTGCGCGGCGACCGCGATGCGTACGTGGTGCTCGAAAGCAACAATCCCCAGCCGCAAGTGATCCGCGGCGTCGGCAAGGAAGAGCTGGTCAAGAAATACTCCGGCGTGTTCGAGCCCTCCTACTTCGAGCTGCGTCGGCTGGTGCGCGTCGGCGGGCTGGAAAGCGATCTGCACTTGCTGCGGGCGTGCGAATTCCACGCCGACACGACCGAGCTGTTCCAGATGCTCCGCAACGGACACTACGGTGTCGAGCTGGACGCCGAGGCTTGGGAGCGGTTGGCCACGTGGGTCGATCTCAACGCGCCCTGTCACGGAACCTGGCGCGACGTGCTCGGCCTGGAGCGGACGGTGGACGACGACCGGCGGCGGCGCGAGTTGCGGCAACTCTACGCCAACGTGGACGACGATCCCGAGGCGTTGCTGGAAACATCCGTCGAGACGGATCCGCCCGTCGAATCCCGGCCGATCCCGGAGCCCGCGTCGGCGGAGGTCGCGTGCCCCGGCTGGCCGTTCGACGCGGAAGAGGCCCGGCGGCGTCAAGCGGCGGCCGGCCCCGAGCCCCGAAAGATCCTCGACCTGGGCGACGGCGTCGAACTCGAACTGGTGTTAATCCCCCCGGGCCAGTTCCCCATAGGAGCCGCTCGCGGCTTCGCAGACCAACAGCCCGCAACACCCGTCACCATCGACACCCCCTTCTGGATCGGCCGCTGCGAAATCACCAACCGGCAATATGCCCGCTTCGACCCCGTCCACGACAGCCGGCACGAGCACGGCACGGCCAGCTTCAACAGCGAACGGGCACGCGGCCCCCTGCTCAACCTGCCCGAACAACCGGTCGTGCGGATCTCCTGGAGCGAAGCGACGGCCTTCTGCCGTTGGCTTTCGGAAAAGACCGGCCGGGAGGTCACGCTGCCCACCGAGGCCCAGTGGGAATACGCCTGCAGGGCAGGCAGTGCCGAAGAGTTTTTCTATGGCGGCCTCGACGCCGACTTCTCGCCGTTCGCCAACCTGGCCGACGCGACGATCAACACCTGGGCGTACTTCAACGAGCGGCGCCGATCGGCCGACCAGGTTCCCCGCGACGAGCGATTCAACGACGGGGCCCTGGTCACCGTGGAGGTCGGACGCTACCGGCCCAACGCCTGGGGCTTGCACGACGTACACGGAAACGCCTGGGAGTGGACCCGTTCGACGTACCGCCCGTATCCCTATCGCGACGACGACGGGCGGAACGCCCCGACCGCCGCCGGGCGCAAAGTCGCCCGGGGCGGCTCCTGGTACGATCGGCCCACGCGGTGCGTCTCGGCGTTCCGGCTGGATTATCCGGCGTGGCAGAAGGTGTATAATGTCGGGTTTCGGGTGGTTATTGAGGGGGAATGAAGCCACAGATGAACACGGATAAACACGGATGGAACGAAGTTATAAGAGGGCGCCGTACGGTCAAGACATGTTCTTCCGAATTCAACCCTCCTGATCTGTCTTTCATCCGTGTTCATCTGTGTTCATCTGTGGTTGCCTTATTCCCGTGTACCCGTGGTTGATCTACCCCGCAAAGGAGACCGTTGCCGTGTTGAAAACCGTGGATTCGAAATTCTCCCGGTCCGGGGCCTCGCTCGGGGCCTTGCTGTTGGTGGCGTTGGCATGGGCACCGTGTGCAGCGGCCGAACCTTCCGAGGCGGCGGTCGAGCCTTGTCCGACCGGTCCGGTGAAAGGGACCGCCGAGAACCAACCCGACGCGGCCGCTTCCGAGCCGTGCATCACCGACCCGTCGAAAGAGCCGTCGATCGACACCGGCAAAATCCCGCGGTTCGGCGAGAATTCGCCGTTCGACGAGGATTACGAGCCGCCGACGGTGAAGAAGGAGAAGCGGCTTTGGGCAAACTCGTACCGCTGGTCGAAGGCGCCCGAGTTGATCGTCGAGAGGTGGCTCACCGAGAAGCCGGACACCCAAGGCAAATACGTCCTGATCGAGTTCTGGGCGACCTGGTGCCCTCCGTGCCGGCGGTCGATCGAACTGCTGAACGGTTTTCACAAGAAGTACGGCGACGAGCTGGTCGTGATCGGCGTCTCGCACGAGCCGGAAGAAGACGTCCGGAAACTTGACGAGAAATACCCGAACATCCCCAAGATCGAGTTCTACAGCGCCGTCGACACGCAATCGCGCACCAAGGACAAGCTCGGCGTCTTCGGCATTCCCCACGTGGTCCTGCTCGAGCCGGACGGGTACGTCATCTGGGAGGGTTTCCCATTCCAGGAAGGCTTCGAGTTGACCGAAGACATCATCGACAAGATCCTGGAGATCGGCAGAAAGCTCCGCGCCCAGGCTGATGACGAAAAGGCAGAGAGCGGCTGATCCGGCGGAGCTGCAACCGCCACTATTCATGGTTCAAGCTCTGACCCCGAGATAGAAAAAGCCTCCCGGGGAACACCGGGGAGGCTTCTCTTCGAGTGACCGATCATCGAGCCGGAGTCCTACTCTTCCGGCACTTCATCATCCTCGTCGATGTCGTCGTCGACGTCAAAGAACTCCTCGAAGCCGGGCGGCACCGTGTAGGCGGTCCCAGGCGCTTCGGTGGTGGGATACACGTCCCCGTGGGCCAGATGTGCGTCCAGGGCGTTCTCCGAGATCTCGATGACTCGGTAGTACTGGACCATGCCTCCAGCCTCCGGGATTTCCATTTCGCCCGCCAGATGGGCAACCACAACCTTGGTCTTCTCGGGTTTCGTCGGCATCTCGCCCTGCCCGGCGAATGTCAACGCAGGCACAGCAACCGCCAATGCCAAGATCAACACAGCCACAAACGTCTTCATGGTGACTCCTCGGAAAAGAGTGGTGGAAAAGCTGAGGGAACCGAGAGGAGGCTCCCGAACGGATTACGGTTGATTATGCGGGTCCGGGAATTTCTGTCAATTATTTTGCGGAAATACTGACATCAGACTCGCGAGTGCATATGCACCACCCGGCCGTGCCTCCCGCGCGCGTTTTCCCTCCGACCGAATGATCCAAGCGCGTCCGTGTCGCCCCGATTCATCGGCTGCGGATTACCTGGACCGCACGAATGCGGTGACGCTTCCTGCGCAGAGAATGTCCCGAGTTCGCAGAAGGGGGGGCGATTCAGCTATCCTGCTCGACGTTGACAAGATACTTCGTCACCACCGCGTTGAGTGGGCACGGGGGCACCTCTCCCCGTGAAATCGCGCCCAAGGCATCCAGATCCGTCGTCCACGCAAGACCGCCGGGGGCGAGGAGACAGGTGCTGCCGGGCCGGTAGGTCGTGGAGAGTTGCCCGTCCTCGAGGTAATAGTGTTCCCGGCAACGTTCGGCCGGCCATCCCCGCATGTACGGCATGATATCGTCCGGGCGGAACCAGAGCTTGATTTCGCGCTCGGCCTCCTCGACGGTCGCGGAAGCGTGGATCAGGTTGTCCATCCGGTAGTCCACCGTGTTGCCGCCCGCGTCTTTGACCGGCACCAACGTGCCCAAGGCGCGGATCGTGCCCGGCGCGCGATCCCTCGCCACGTGAGGGTCCGTCGGTCCGGCGATTTCGCGGATCTTCGCCACGGCCCCCACGCCGGAATAGACGACGGCGATCACCCTGCGCTTGTGAGGCTCCGTGGGATAGTGCTCACGGCCCATGATGTATCCCAGCAGGGGTTCGTAGAACGGCTTTCCTTTGTGCTCGGCATAGTGGACCTCGGCGAGTGTCCTGGTCACGTGGACGACTTTCAGAGCGGCGAATCGGAGCCCGGTGTGAAACTCGGAAAGCTGCGAGAAGAGGTATCCGGTCAACGAGAGTCTCAACGCGTCCGGCTTGATGAGCACGAGCGTCTGTTCCAACCGTCCGTCATCCATCGATGATGCTCCTTTGTTGTGATCGACTGTGGTGGAGATGGCAATCGGAGTTGCACCCTATGGCGATCAGCCTGAGCCCCCCCAATTCATCCTTGGAATTATAGCCTTCTGCTGCACTTTGCCCGAACCCCAATTTCCCCGGTAAAGAATACAGGGCACTACTCATTTTCCAATTGCCGCACGGCGACCTCGATCAACTGGGGTACCTCGGCGGCCAGCGACTCGGCGACGGCATCGCTCAGTTCGTCCGGCCCGTCGACCCGCCGGGCCGAGACACCCAATGACCGGGCCAAAGCGACGAAATCGATCACCGGCGAGTTCACGTCCAGGCCCTCGAACCGCCCCGCACGCGCCGCCGGGAGGTTCAACACCTCGGCGCAGTCCTTGAGGATCTTGTACTGGCGATTGTTGCAGAGCACGAACGTGGCCGGCACCCGATAATGGGCGGCCGTCCAGAGACCCTGGATGCCGTACATCGCCGAGCCGTCGCCGATCAAGGCCAGCACGGGCCGCTCGGGCCAGGCCAACTGCACGCCGATCGCGCAGTTCAGTCCCCAACCCAGCGCCCAGCCCCGTTGCGCAAAGTACCCGCTGGTGTTTTTCAGCGCCCCCGCCCGCTCGAAATAGCAGCCCATGGTCGTGGTGGGCGCCTCTTCGATCACCGCCACGTCCCGCGGCAAGATCCGCGCGAGGCTTTCCATCAGGCACATCGGCGTCAGCGGCCGGACGTCGAACTGGCCGGCGGCCTCGCGTCGCAAGGCCTCCCGCTGCCGGGCGTGCTCCCGGCCGCGTGCTTCCGCCCGGGCATGGGCCGCGGCGATTTGCCCCGGCGACATGATCTCGTCCAACCGCCGGGCCAACTCCGCCAGCGCCGGCTTGGGATGGCCGACCAGACCCACCTCGACCGGATAGTTCTTGCCCAGCTCCCACGGATCGTCGTCGAGATGAACCAGGCGGATATGCTCGGGGATCGGCCGGGGAGGCTCGTGGTAGATGTACTGCTGCATGAGTTTCATGCCGGCCACCAGCAGCACGTCGAACTCATCCAGCCGCTCTCGCACCTCCGGCGACCAGAAGGGCAGCGGCGCGGCGGCCAGCGGGTGGTCGGACGGGAAGCTGCAGCGGCCGTGCGAAGTGGTCGCTTCGTGGATCACCGGCCCGCCGAGCCGCCGGGCAACCGCCACCAACTCCTCGACCGCGTCGGCCTCGCAGATCCGGCTGCCCACC
>DATLAN010000382.1:0-2047 GCA_035527455.1 Thermoguttaceae bacterium | reverse complement strand
GGAGCGAGTTCTCTCGTCCTTGTCGATTGCCTGGCGAAGGAGAGATCGTGAAGCCTGGTCTTTGTGGGAGCTGCAGGAAGGGCGACCGATGCAGGTTCCGACAGCCGGGAACCTGGGTCGTCGATTGCGAGGAATTCGAGGAGCGTCCGGTGCACGAGCCGACTGGCCCAATACCGGGAAGACTCTCCGAGCTGGAGAAACAAAAACAATACGCGGACCAGCCTGGCCAAAAGTAGAGCGTCCAGTGGCCCACGAAATGGAGGAGACCCCATGCACGATACATTTCAACTGCCCGAGGAATCTCGCTTGAGAGGGGTGCTGAATACCAAAGACCGTTCCGCCGAGAGCGCGCTGAAGAACTTCCGCTACGTGGTCGCCGGCGTCAACGGCGACGCCCAAAAAGTCTGGGCGGAACTGTGGAACGAACTCCGGGAAGGCGTCACGCCTGGAGGGATCGTGCTGCCGAAAATGAACGAGGGCTTCGCGCCGTCCTGCGGCTGGCCGGATTTCTTGGAGAAGATGTGGCTGCTGAAACACTATCTCGACTACATTCATCGTTTCTGCGACGCATCGACCGGCACGTAGATGCTCGCGCCCGGCAACCCGGGTCCGGTCCAAGACAATACTTTTGACGACAAGACTTATCACGGTAAGAAGGAAGAAGGAAACCAATGCACGAATCCGCGACAAAAGTCGTAGCCCTCAAGGAAGCGCGTCACACGACCTCGACCGCCGTTGACGATTTCATGGAAGCGATCGTTGCCAAGAATCCGGGAGAGGTCGAGTTCCATCAGGCGGTCCGGGAAGTGGTCGATTCGGTCATGCCCGTGGTCGAGTCGGAGCCGGCCTATCAAAAAGCGAAGATCCTGGAGCGGCTGGTGGAACCCGAGCGGATCATCATGTTCCGCGTGCCTTGGGTGGACGATCGCGGCGAAGTGCACGTCAACCGCGGATTCCGAGTGGAAATGAACAGTGCCATCGGTCCCTACAAGGGCGGTCTGCGATTCCACCCCACCGTCAACCTGGGCGTGCTGAAGTTCCTTGCCTTCGAGCAGGTCTTCAAGAACGCCTTGACGACGTTGTACATGGGCGGCGGCAAAGGGGGTTCCGATTTCGACCCCAAAGGCAAGAGCGACGGCGAGGTCATGCGGTTCTGCCAGTCCTTCATGAGCGAACTGTTCCGCCACATCGGCCCCGACACGGACGTGCCCGCCGGCGACATCGGCGTCGGCGGCCGCGAGATCGGTTACCTGTTCGGCCAGTACAAGAAGCTATCGAACCGGTTCTGCGGCGTCTTGACGGGCAAGGGCCTCAACTTCGGCGGCTCCCTGATCCGACCCGAGGCCACCGGCTACGGAGCCGTCTACTTCGCCGAAGAAATGCTCGCCACCCGCGGCGACGGCGTTCGAGGCAAGGTGGCGGCCGTGTCCGGCTCGGGAAACGTCGCCCAGTACACGATCGAGAAACTGCTCCAGCTCGGCGCGAAGGCCGTTACCGTGTCGGATTCGGGTGGGACCATTGTGGACAAGAACGGCATCGACGAGGAGAAGCTCGCCTGGATCATGGGCCTGAAGAACGTTCGGCGCGGCCGTATCCGCGAGTACGCGGAACACTTCGAAGGGGCCGAGTACTATCCGGATCGAAAGCCGTGGGGTGTGAAGTGCGACCTCGCTTTCCCAAGCGCCACGCAAAACGAAATCGACAAGGACGACGCCAAGACCCTGGTCGAGAACGGCTGTTTCTGCGTGTCCGAAGGTGCCAACATGCCTTCCACACCCGAGGCGGTCGGCGTTTTCCTCGACGCCAAGATCCTCTACGGGCCGGGCAAGGCCGCCAATGCCGGCGGCGTCGCGGTCTCCGGACTGGAAATGTCCCAGAACGCCGGTTGCATGCGTCGCTCGCGCCAGGACGTGGACGACCAGCTTCGGCGTATCATGCGTTCGATCCACGAAAACTGCGTTCGCTACGGCGAGAGCGGGGACGGCACGGACTACGTCAAGGGGGCCAACGTGGCCGCATTCGTCAAAGTCGCCGACGCCATGCTGCA
>DATLAN010000381.1:0-11423 GCA_035527455.1 Thermoguttaceae bacterium | reverse complement strand
TTCTGAGGCGTGTGGTATCGTTGGCTGTCAACGCAGAACCCTGTGGAGGACGGCTGATGGGTACCAAAAGGACGCAGGATCTTCCCGCTCAACTGGATCGGCTTCGGCGACGGTTCGACCGGTGGCGGCGGACGCACAAGGCCCGCTCACGCATTTCCGAGCCGCTGTGGGCTGCGGCCGTGATCCAGATCACGCCGCAGATGCGTGTCAGCCGTCTCGCTCCGCGAGACGAGGCTGTATCTCGCCGCAGCGAGATGGCTACTATGCCCCCCGCTCAGCTCTCGAAATACACCCCGTCCTTTTCGAGGGTCTCCCGCAAATCGCGATAGGGCAGTTCGCGGGAGCCGCAGTTCCTGGCCGCGCAAAGGGCCGCCGCCGTGCCGGTGGCCTGCCCTTGGCCCATGCAGCTTACCGTGTTTCGCGTGGACATGTGGGCGCGATGATCCGACGTGATCATCATCCCGGAGACCAGCAGGTTCTCGATCCCGTTGACGCACAGCGCCCGATACGGCATTCCGTAGGTTCCGCCATCGGCGATTTGCAGACGCGGCGCGCTGTCGTGGAAGCCGTAGGCCATCACGTCGTCGTCGAAATGCCGGCCCTCGATCACGTCTTCGTGGGAAACGTCGTAGTCGCACGCGATCAGCCGCCCGCGCCGGATGTTCAACTTCGGGCTCGTTCGGGCGATGAACGCCTTCTCGCAGCCGGGAACGAACTCCCGGAAAAGCTGCACGGCCCGGAGCTGACGCTGCCGGAGTTCCAGTTCCGCCCGGGCCACGGCGTCCCGGTCGGTGGGGCTGACGGGCATCTTGAGATTCAGCTTGATGAACATGAAGTAGTTGTCGTGGACGGTGGTCGTGGTCATCGACATGCCGATCTTCCGGGCCTCTTCGCCGAATCCCGGCGGGAGACCCACCGACCGGCCGTTCAGCCGCACGATCTGCCCGTCTTTCCCGCTGCGGATGCCTTCGGCCCGTTCGATCAACGCATCGTGCGAGCGGAGGAATTCGTGATACTTCTCCACGTCGACGTTGGCCACGCCGATGCTGTTGCACACGGCGTAATCGTTCGGCTCGGTGTACTCCGCGCCGGCGTAGGCGGCCAGGTCGCCGTAGGCCGTGCAGTCGACGAACGACTTCGCGTAGAAGGCCTCGCGGCCGCTGCGGCTTTCGGCGATGACGCCGCGGATGCGGGAGCCGTCGGTGATCGCCGCGGCCAAGAGGGTATTGACGCAGACCAGCACGCCCGCCTCGGCGAGCATCTCGAAGGTCACCAGTTTGTACATCTCGGTGTCGATCGCCGTACAGACCGAATCGTAGTCGTAGCCCATCGACATCTCGGCGTGTCCCGACGTGCCGCCGACCTTGGCCAGGCGGTCGATGATCTCCTGGGGAATGCCTCGGACGACCTGGCGTTTCTCGGCACCGGGAAAGGCCTTCCACAGGTTGTAGAAGCTGTGAATGGCCGTACCGCCTTCGGTGGCGGTTCCGCCCGGGTAGCCTTTGATCTCGATCAGAGCGGTCTTCGCCCCTCGCCGAGCCGCCGCGGTGGCCGCCACGACGCCCGCCGTTCCGGCACCCGCCACGACGACGTCGAATTTCCTGACGGGCAATCTCTTGGCGGGTTCTTCGTAATAGTCCACCCGGCGATCCGCAGCCGCCGGTTCGCCGGCCCGAGCGAGCCCGGCCTGGGCACCGATTCCCAGTGCAAGAATCCCTTTGTGAAAGTCTCGGCGTTTCATGGTTACTTCCTTCCCAACGCGGCAGAGCCGCAACGAAACGGCGGGCAAGCCCGCCCGCTAAACGTGACTATTGCAATGGTATATGGATCATACGGGCAGCGAACTCCCGACCACCCGTCTCCTCACCGTCCGGGCGGGAGCAGCGCCTCTTTGAGCGGTTGCACCCACTGGCCTTTGCTGGCGTCATAGACGCCGAACCCCGAGCAGAATTCCCAATAGGCGAAACCGATGTTGCGATTGACGGCTTCGTCGGCGATGAAGCGGGTCCATCGGGCGCGCGACTCGATATCGGCCCTGCTGTAGGCGCCGAACTCGCCCAGGTAGACCGGCAGGCGATGCTTGGCGGCCCACGCCACGGCCTTGTCCAGGTCTCGGGTGATGGCGTCCTTCTCGTCCTGGGTGCCCGTCCACTTCGTCCCCAGCCATGCCTGCGATTGCTGGCCCACCCAACCGGCGCCCTGGTGCGTGAACTGGAACGGGCTGTAGTAGTGGAAGGTGACGATGAGGTTGCGGTCGTCGGCGGGCAGCACGAGATTATCCAACTGGCCGACGTTGTTCCAGCCGGCCGGACCGACGACGATCTTGCGCATCGGGTTCGTGCGGCGGACCACGGCGAGCGTCTCGGCCAGCAGTGCGTTCCACTTCTCGGCGGTTAGCTTCCCGTGCGGCTCGTTGAGCAGCTCGAACGACAAGGCGGCCGGCCGGTCCTTGTAGTGCTCGGCGATCTGCGCCCACATGGCCAGGAAGCGCTGGCGGTGTTCGTCCGGGTTTTCCATGATCTCGTCGTAATGGTGCATGTTCACCAGCGGAACGATCCGCCGCGAGAGGGCCTGATCGACGGCCCAATCCACGCGGGCGAAGAAGCCCGGATCGATCCGGTAGGGAGCCGCCGCCTCGGCGTGGGCCGACCAGCGGACGGGAATCCGCACCGAGTCGAAGCCGGCGGACTTGATCAGGTTGAAATACTCTTCCTTAAGCGTCACGCCCCAAGCGCCCTCCTGCGGCGCTTCCAGCGCGTTGCCCAGGTTGACGCCCCGCCCGAAGCCCGGCCCTTCAGCCGCGTCGGCGGTTGCACAGCAGACCGTCGCCGCCAGCAGGGCAACCACGCAGGCCAAGGTCTGCCACGGGACCGACCAAAGACGCCACACATTCCGATGAACTGATGATCGCTGCCGGTTCATGCCTTGCTCCTTTGCGTGGGGTTGTCGAACGTGCGAGTGGTTCCGCCATTCTACTCTGGTCGGCCGCAAGATGCGAGTCGGCCGGCCCGCGCTCGTGCCGACCGCGCTCGCATCGAACAGGTCCTGGTCAACCTGATCCACAACGCTGTCCAAGCGATGGCTGCAGCAAGGCAGGAAAACCGCCGGCTGGGAATCCGAACCCGAAGCTCGGAAGGCGGCTTCCTGGAAGTGAGCGTCACGGATACCGGCGCCGGCATTCCCGAGGCGGCAGTGCAACGGATCTTCGATCGCTACTTCTCCACGCAGGCCCACGGCATCGGTTTGGGTTTGGCCATTTGCCGCACGATCGTCGAGGACCATCAAGGCCGCATCTGGGCCACCCGCAACCCCGACTTGGGCATGACCTTTCATTTCACTTTGCCGACGCTCGGCGCCCCCGAAGCATGAACGGTCCGACTTGACGGGCCTGCCGAATTCCAGTCGCCCGATGGGCGGGCCATTCTACCCACGCCACCCGGGGTTGTCCCCGTTTCGCCAAAGTAAGGGGCGGGGTGCCATTGCGGCGCGGAAAAGGGTATATTGCGGCACGTCCGAGTCCACGAAGAGAGACCGTGGCTGATGCGGCGCCTGACCGGGAAGGAAGAATGATCGCCAAGGAGCATGTCCGATGATTGTCAAGCGTTTCGTCGCGGTGTTTTGGTGGTTTGCGCTGGCGTCGGCCGGAGGGGTGTCCCTGACGTTCGGTGCGTCGCCCGAGGAGACCGCCGGGGCCATCCTCGACGAAACGGGTTGTTCGGGCGGCCTGGTGTTGCACGTCGGCTGCGGCGACGGGCGGTTGACCGCCGCGCTGCGTGCGGACGAGCGACTCCTGGTCCACGGCCTGGACGCCGATCCGACGAACGTCGAACGGGCGCGGGAGCACATCCGCTCGCGGGGGCTTTATGGTCCGGTGTGGGTCGAGCGCTGGACGTCGGATCGGTTGCCGTACGCGGAAAATATGATCAACCTGCTGGTGGTCGATCAAGGCAGCGCGGTTCCGCCGACGGAGATGATGCGAGTCTTGGTGCCCGGCGGCGTCGCCTGCATTGAGGACGGGGGCCACAGGACGAAGGTGGTCAAGCCGTGGCCGAAGGAGATCGACGAGTGGACACACTGGTTGCACGGTCCCGACGGCAACGCGGTGGCCCGGGATGAGGTCGTCGGGCCGCCGCGCCGCCTGCAATGGGTGGCCAAACCGCTCTGGTCGCGGCATCACGAAACGGTACCCAGCGTCAGCGCGATGGTCTCTGCCCGGGGCCGCCTTTTCTACATCGTCGACGAGGCCCCTCCAAGCATCAGCGGTGATGCGCCCGACAAGTGGTCCCTTGTGGCACGCGACGCCTTCAACGGCGTGCAGCTCTGGCGGATTCCGATCTCCGATTGGGGCGGGAAGGCTTGGAGCAGTTTCTGGAAGGGGCGCTTCAACCAGCCGAACCAGGTGCCCAAGCGGTTGGTCGCCGTGGGAGATCGCGTTTACGTCACGTTGGGTTTCAACGCCCCGCTGACCGCCTTGGATGCGGCGTCCGGCAAGATCCTCAGGACCTACGAGGGCACCCGGTTCACCGATGAAATCCTCTGCCAGGACGGCACGCTGATCCTTTCGGTCAACGAGTCGGCCCAGCAGGCGGGCACCATCGAAGAGAATCCTCCGGTGAAGAAGTCGGTCGTCGCCATCCGGGCTGAAACGGGCGAAGTGCTTTGGAAGACCGGCCGCTACACGGGAGTCAGCACCAAGACCGGTCCGGTCGAACGAGTCACCCACCTGCTGCTGACCGCTTGCGGCGGCCGCGTGTTTCTCGTCGACGAGGAGACGATCGTCGCGATGGACCTGGAATCCGGCACGGAACTCTGGCGGTCGCCCCGGCCCGAAGTCCGACGATACACCAGCCGTTACGAGCATTGCATGTCGGAAATGAGCACGCTGGTGGCCACGGAGGATCGGGTGTTCTTCTGTCAATTGGAGCCCATCCAGCAGCGGATCGGCTGGCGCGTGATCAAGGCGCGGCTGCAGGCGTACTCGGCCAAGACCGGCGAGATCCTCTGGGATTACCCCTGCGGCAATTGGGGACATTTCTGCGTGCCCGACGTCTTCCTCGCCCAAGGTCTCGTCTGGGTGCATCACAACGAGTTGACGACCATGGTGGGGCTCGATCCGGCCACGGGCGAAGAGAAGCGGCGGCTGTCGACCGAGGTTGCGTTCGACAACGGGCACCACCATCGCTGCTACCGCAACAAGGCGACCGATCGCTTCATGATCACCAGCTACCGAGGGCTCGAATTCCTGGATTGGGAAGCGACCGACACCCTGCTGAACCATTGGGTCCGCGGGACGTGCCGCTTCGGGATCGTGCCGTGCAACGGCCTGATCTACGCGCCGCCCCATCCGTGCGACTGCTACATCACCTCGAAGCTCAACGGCCTGCTCGCATTGGCGCCGCAGGGGGACGAGGGGCGAGAGGTGAGGGGCGAGGAAACTCGGCGCTCGAGGCTTCAGCGCGGCCCGGCGTACTCTGAAATCATCAATCTGAAATCCGAAATCATAAATCCCTCCGACTGGTCGACCTATCGCCACGATCCCCAGCGGAGCGGCACGACGCCCTTGTCGCTCTCTGCAGACGTCAAGCCCGCCTGGCAGGCCGATCTCGACGGAAAGCCCACGGCGTGCGTCGCGGTGGGCGATACCGTCTTCGTGGCTTCGGGCACGTCGCACCAGGTAGTTGCCTTGGACGCACGCGACGGGAAACGGCTTTGGGCGTTCACTGCCGGCGGCCGCGTAGACACCCCGCCGACGATCTCCGGCGGCTGTGCCTATTTCGGCTGCACCGACGGCTACGTTTACTGCCTGCGGGCGTCTGACGGCGCGTTGGCGTGGCGCTTTCACGGCGCCCCGACTGATCGGCTCGTGGGGGCCTACGGCGGCGTCGAATCGGCCTGGCCCGTCCACGGCAGCGTCCTGGTCGACGACGGTGTGGTCTATTTCACCGCCGGCCGATCGTCCCTGCTCGACGGCGGCATCGTCGCCTGCTCGCTCGACGCCCGAACCGGCCGGCTCCTCTCGCACCAGCGGTTGACCACCTCCTACACGATGAAAGTCGATATGGGCCGTAACCAGCGCGACAACACGGGCCTGCTCTCGGACCTGCTGGTCAGCCACTCGGGTTCGATCTACATGCGTCAACAGAAGCTGTTCCCGGCCGCAGAACAAGCGGCACCAGGTGGTCCGTTGCGCTGCACGGCCGGCCTGCTCGACGACGCCTGGTTCAGTCGCACCCGCTGGCATCTCGACGACCGGCCTTATGGAGAGTACCTGGTCTTCGATGCCGCGTCGATCTACGCCGTTCGGGCACGCGACGCGATGAACGGCACCGGCGGTTTCTTCACGCCGGCCGCCGAAGGCTACCAACTGCTGGCCATCGAAGTACAGCGGCCCTCCGGCGGAGAGGCCCAGCCGCCGACGGAACCCGCCGAGAAAAAAAGGGCACCGAAGCCACGCTGGTCGATGCAGATCCCCGTCCGAGTGACGTCGATGGTGCTGGCCGACGACACGCTTTTCGCGGCCGGACATCCGGACGTGCTCGATCCGGTCGAGCCCTGGGCCGCGTATGAAGGCAAGCGTGGCGGCGTGCTGTTGATTATCTCGGCCGCCGACGGCCGCGTGCTTGGCGAACACAAGCTCGACGCCCCGCCCGTGCTCGACGGCCTGGCCGCTGCGCGTGGCCGATTGCTGATTTCCACCACCGACGGCAAGATCTTGTGTTATCGATAGGAGACGCACTACATGGACACGGACCAGATCCTCGGATTCGGCTTGCTGTTGATCGGGGCGATTTGCGGCGGCTCGTTTGGCCTGCCCAGCAAGTTCGCCAAGAAAGACACGCCATGGGAAGTCCTTTGGGGACCGTTCTTCCTGATGGTCACCATTCTGATTCCCGTGGTGGTGGCCCCGTTGGTGGTCAACGACCTCGGCGGCATTTACAGCCGGGTGAACGCGGAGCACTCGGGGACCATTGTCACCGTGCTGCTGTTCGGCCTGCTTTGGGGACTGGGATCGATGACGCTGGGCATGAGTTTCGCCTTCATCGGGCTGTCGCTGGCCTACGCCCTGAACTATGGCGCTCAGATCGTCTTCGGCTCCATGGGGCCGATGCTCATATCCCACAGCGACCAGGTCTTCACGTCGCACGGGGGCGTGATCCTCGCCGGAGTGGCCGTGTGCCTGGCGGGCGTGATCGTCTCGGGCAAGGCAGGCATCTTGAAGGAGGAAAGCTCTCAGGGAGGTCTCGAAGCCGAGGCACTCGGCGAGTCCCCGGCGGCGTCGGGCAAGAATCCCAGAATGCTCATCGGCCTGCTCATCGGCGTCACCTCGGGCATTCTTTGCGCCTGTTGGGCCGTGGCGCTGGAGTTCACCAAACCGATCGGCGCTGAGGCCACGGCCGGAAAACTCAATCCCGAGTGGGCGGCGGCCTGGGCCGTGACGGCCTTGATCCTCTGGGGCGGGGCCGTCTCGTCGTGCCTCTATTGCATCGTGCAACTGACCAAGAACAAGACCTGGGGGCATTTCGCCAAGCCCGGGGTAGGGCTCGTGCTTGCACTGGCCGCGGCGATGGCCGTGCTGCACGACGCCGCGGTCTTCTTCCTGGGGTTGGGCATGTTCAAGCTGGGTAAAGAACTCAGCGTGACCGTCGGTTACCCCGTCTTCATGTCCTTTGCGATCATCGTCGGCAACGTACACGGCTTTCGCACCGGAGAATGGAAGGGCGCCAGCCGCCGTAGCGTCGGTTGGATCGTGGCCGGCATCGCCCTGTTGGTTATCGGCGTGTGCATCCTCGCCAAAGGACAGTCGATGATGGCGGGAATTCCGGAGACACGTCCTTGATTTGGCTGGCGGATTCACGTTCGACATGCAATAGCGGAGTACCGGTGCCTCTTCTCCAGTCCCGTCTTTGAAGGCCAATCGATCAAAGTAGCCGCGGAATAGAGAAGAGGCACCGGTACTTGGTTTCTCTATCTCAAAAGACGACACGCCGCCTGGGATGTAAAGGCTTGCTATGGCGAGGGTTGTGCTGTCACACCACGAAATCGACCCACGAATTCTGCCGAGGAGCCACATCTCTTGCATACCCCGTGCAACGTGCCGGCGTCGGCAAGATCCGGCATCGGAACGCTCGCCGTGTCCCCTTCGGAGGTAATCCTGATGATGCTTCTTTCTCGATGCATCGTGGTCGCCGCCGCCGTGTGCTGTGTTGCGGCCGTCCTGCCGGTCGATATTGCCCGTCAGGCCGCCGCCGAGGAGGTCGCGCCGGTGGCCGAGGGGCAGTGGGACCTGGCCGTGACGCTGCCCCGCCCGGCGCGGAAAGGCAATCCGCAGAGCCCGTCCGTCGCCCATCTCTGGCTGCCGAAGACCCACGAGAAGATTCGCGGGCTGATCCTCGCCGGCAAGATCCTGCTGGAACGCAGGATCTGCTGCGAGGGGGCGATCCGCCAGGCGGCCGCGGAGAAGCGGTTGGGCATCCTCTACTTCGAGCCGCATTTCAACGCGATCTTCAACTACGCCGAGACCGACAGCGAAAACGACCTGCAGAAAGTGCTCGCCGAGCTGGCCCAAAAGACCAACCGGCCCGAGCTGGCCGTCGTGCCCTGGCTGACGATGGGCCACTCGACCGGCGGTATCTTCTGCCGCAACGTGGCCTACTGGCAGCCCGAGCGGGTCATCGGCGTGGTGCACATCAAGAGCGGCAACTTCCAGGACGGCATCCAGGACCCCGGCCGCACGCTGGCCGGCGTCCCGCTGATGTCGATCAACGGCGAGTTCGAGGAGTACGGCCCGGCCGGCGGCGATCTGGGCCGCGGACTGCGCTCCGAGTACAGCCTGGACCCGAACGACAAGAAGCAGCGCAACCAGAGCCAATGGGTGCTGATCCGCATGCAGCAGATCGAGCGCCGCCGCAAGAATCCCGACAACCTGATGAGCCTGGTGGTGCATCGCGACGCCGGCCACACCTCGTGGGACGACGACATGACGGCGCTGACCGCGCAGTTCATCCGCAGCGCGGCCGACGCGCGTCTTCCCGCCGAGGAACCCAGCGGCAACAGCATCGTCCGCTGCCGCCCGTTGAAGGCCGAGGACGGCTGGCTCAGCGACGCCGACATCAAGGCCCCGCAGCACGAGCCGGCGCCCTTTGCCGAGTACACGGGCGACAAGACGCTGGCTTTCTGGCACGTCGACCGGGCGATGGCCGAGGCCGTCGTCCAGTACCACGCCCGCGGCTGGAAAGACCCCGACCCGACCGCCGGCCTCCCGGTGAAGCAGCGTTACACGCCGCCGGAGATGTTGCGGGATCCGATTGACGGAAAGACGGAGGACTGAGCGGATCGTTTTCACTGCGCTGAATTGCGGAGAGTCGTCAGCGTTTAGCGGGCGGGCTTGCCCGCCGTTGGAGAAGCAACGTTTCTCGGTCCGGACAACGGCGGGCAAGCCCGCCCGCTAAACACAACATACTGGAACTGACGCTCATTATACTGAAACCGACGCAGCTCATTCATTATACCGAAGCTGACGCAGCTCATTGTCGGACAAATACGTGCAGATCGACCGGTCGAACAGATGACTATCGAACTGAAAGGCTACCGCCGGCAGGAGGGCGTCTGGGGCGTCCGCAACCACGTGCTCGTGTTGGCCAGCGTCTCGTGTGCCAATCACGTGGTCGAACGCCTCGGCCGCAGCGATCCGGACGTGATCGCCGTCACGCACCAGCACGGCTGCGCCCATCTCGGCCACGACCGCCAACAGGTGCTCCGCACGCTGGCCGGGACGTGCGCCAACCCGAACGTCGGCGCCGTGCTGGTGGTCGGGCTGGGGTGCGAGTCGGTCGGCGCCTCCGACATTGCCCAGCACGTGCCCAGCGACGGCCGCATGGTCCGGACGATCGTGATCCAGGAGATCGGCCGGGCGGAGGAGATTCACCGTCAGGCCATGGCGGCGGTGGCCGAAATGAAGGACTTCACCGCCGCCGCAAAGCGCGAGCCGTTCGACATCTCGGCCCTGGTCGTCGGGCTGGAGTGCGGTGGGTCGGATCCTTTCTCGGGCATCGCGGCCAACCCGACGATCGGTCTGGTCAGCGATCGGCTGGTGGAACTCGGCGCGACGGTCATCCTTTCGGAGATCCCCGAGATGATCGGCGCCGAGGAGGCCCTGGCGCGGCGGATCGCCGACCCTGCGACCCGCCGGAAGCTGCTGGAGCGAATCGAGCAGTACGTCGAGACGGCCCGATCGCAGGGCTGCGACCTTCGCGGCGTCAATCCCACGCCGGGCAACATCAAGGCCGGCTTGAGCACCATCGAGGAAAAATCGTTGGGCAGCATCTGCAAGGGCGGGCGTTCGCCGATCGGCCAGTTCGTCGAGTACGCCGCCGCGCCCACCCGACGCGGACTGGTCGTGATGGACACGCCGGGCCAGGATCCCGAGTCGCTCTGCGGCATGGCCGCCGGCGGGGCCGGGGTGATGATCTTCTCGACCGGCATGGGCACCCCGCTGGGCCATCCCGTCGCGCCGGTGATCAAGGTGGCTTCCAACTCCGCAATGGCCGCTCGCATGGCCGACTACATCGACCTCGACGCCGGCCGCATCCTCGCCGGCCGGCCGATGCAGCACGTGGCCGACGATCTGCTGCGGCTGCTGCTGGAGGTGTGCAACGGCCAACCGACCAAGTCCGAGCGCAACGCCTGCCGCGAGTTCGCCATCAGCCGCATCGGCATGACGTATTGACCCCGCAGTTGCATGAATCCTGTAGCTGAATTCGCAGAGAATTCAGAGAACCCCCGGACGAACTCACCATTGTGTATTGTGTATTGCTGAATTCTTGCGAATTCAGCTACCCTCTTTCTTGCACTTCAAAATGACCAGTCGTGCGACACTCTCCCGGCGCCGGGCGCGTTCCACTGGATCAGTCGGATCCGCGCGATCTCGATGGCGCCGGGGGCCTGGGCGGGGTCGATGCGCAGGCGTTCGAGTCGGCCGGCCAGTTCGACGTCCACGCGGACCGTGTGCCATCGGCCGTCGTGCTCGATCTTCAGGGGCGTCATCCGCTCGCGGGCGTAGCGGGGATCGGCTTGCGTGGCGACGTAGACGGCCCCGAGGCCCGACGCGTTCGATTTGATGCGCAACTCTACCGTTATCTTCCCGCCGGTTGGCGGGAAGAAGTCCGTTTCGATCCAGGGATCGTTGCCGATCGACTCGATGTGCAGCACGCCGTCGGTGCGATCGAGCTTCACGTCCTGATTGCCGGTCCAACCCAAGGCGCTCGGCCGGTAAGCGGGGTTTATCTTGGGAACGAGTGCTTGCGTATCCGCAAGGTGCTTTTCCACCAGCGCGTTCAAATCGGCCGCGCGCTGGGGATCGCTCCCGGCCAGGTTGCGCGATTCGCCCGGGTCGTCGGCCAGGCGGTACAGTTCCAGGCGGTCGG
>DATLAN010000380.1:0-4837 GCA_035527455.1 Thermoguttaceae bacterium | reverse complement strand
ACTTGGTGCGCTGATGGGTCTCGGTCTGGAATCCATTTTCACTCCTGGTGGTAGCAATATCTCGTGCGGCGAGGCATTCTTGCCGTTGGGACAGTTCGAGGCGGTCGTGACCTCAGGGTACCTCAAGAACATCGCGTTCGCACCTGTGAATTGCTGGCCCGAGGATTCCAATGTTGTTCGGAATCTTCCGCCCCGAGAAAAATCGGACGTACTCTATGTGGGCGATCACCTGCGAGAAGCCTACGAGCTATACAGCGCCTTCGTCGCCGATGGCGGTCGGCCAGAGGATTTCGTGTTGGTTGTCTCCGACATAGCGACCAGGCCGTACGGCTTCGAAGTTCGGGGTGGCCGTGTCTACGTCGTTTTCAGGACCAAGCTTCACGCAACCGAGGAAAACGTTGAAACCTTGACTTCCGATCTGGAGAATCTCGGGTTCGAGTCCGTCCGCCTGAATCCCACGTGTCACTCGCCCTACGGGGAGGGCTATTTGCCGCTGGGTCATTTCGAAACGGTGCTCGCCTCGGGATACTTCGACGTCATTCGTTTGGCAGAATGGAAATCCTGGCCCGATTCGTCGAAAACGCCTTCGGATGTTCCGAGAGTCATGCTGGGAACCAACGTCACGGTCGAGGTCGTCGACGGGAATCTGATCATCGCGGGCGACAATGCGGACAACTGGATCTCCGTTCGTCGCACAATTATCGATGGGCAATACGTCGTACGGGGGCAATCTCCTTCTCTGACCGAGCCAACCTGCATCAACGGGAAGGTCGAGCCGGTTTTCGTCAGCGGCGTCACCGGCGACGTGCGAATCAACCTCGGAGGCGGTGACGACCGAGTGACCGTCTTCGGCGGGATGGCAGACGGCGAGTCCCCGCCCAACCTCGATGAAATTCCACTGCTGGTTCTGCCGAACAACCTGATCATCACCGGGACTTCGGGCGAGAAACACGTGGAGCTTGTGTACTTAGACGTTGGCGGTTTCGTCGACGTCACGACCGGTTCCGGGTCGGGTCACGTCCGTGTTCACGGAGTGGAGATAGCAACGGACCTGGTCATCCGCACCGGCGACGGGAACGATTGGGTGGGTCTTCTCAAGACGAACGTCCACGGCCGAACGGAGATCGAAACCTATGCGGGTGAAGACCAATTGGAGATTGTAAAATCCACGGTGCAAATCGATTCGCCTATTGAGCCGGTCTATGCCGATCCGAGCCTTGCCGCGATTCCGTCATGGTATGAAATCGGAGCCTTGGAGAGCCTCGACAACCTGCTCCGCACACGCTCAGAACCGGACGACGACGCCCGAGCAGACACGCACCGGCTGCTGCTTATGCTCGACATCATCTGAGGAAGCTGATCACCGCAGCCCCTGGCGCGGATCGGCGGTGGAGCGCATCGCCTGCAGCACGACGTTGGCGTAGTGGTCGGGATTGCGGCGGAATTTCTCCAGGTTGGCTTCGTTGGCGAACAGGTAGATCTGGTCGCCGAAGAAGACCCCGTGCTCCCGATTGCCGGGCACGGTCTCGCCCCGCTCGATGGCCGCGATCACGTCGTCGCCCGAAAAGACCGGGGCATAACGGTCCGCCTCGGCCAGGAACCGACGCTGCTGCTCCGGCCCGGCGAACAGATAGGTCCGTCCGCGATGCGTCGCGCCCCAGAGGCGGTTGCCCAACACCCAGCGAAGCTTCCCGGACATCATGTCGTCGCACAACTGCACGGGACAGTGGCCGTCGAGTCCCAACGTCGGATTGCCTTGCGGCGGTTGGTTCGCCGGCGGCTGTCCGAACGGGGGGGACCCGGCCGGCGAGGGACCCTCGAATTGACGTGTGTACGGAGGCGCGGGGGTCTGCCAGTATTCACGCTGCGGGTCCGCCGTCGGTGGACCGCCGGCCAGGGGCCGATCCGGAGGCAGATAGCCGGCAAGGCGGGCTGGACTCTCCTGCCCGCGCCCCGGGAGTTCGGCCGCCAATTGATTCAAGCGGGCGACGTACTGGGCGGGCGCGGGCAGCCCCTGGAGCCTTTCGACCAGTTGGCCCTGCGGGGTGATGATGATGTCGGCCGGCAAGGCCGTCACGCCGTACTGCTGTCGCGTGGTCGGAAAGTGGTCGCTGTTGATTTTCACCGGCACGTAGTTGGCTTCGACGGCCGCAGCCACTTCCGGCCGGCTGAGAACCTCCTGCTCCATCTGCCGGCAGTTCGTGCACCACTCGGCCCAAAAATGGATCAGAACCAGGCGATTGGTCTGGGCAGCCAGGCCCTTGGCCCCCTCGAGCGTCGGCTGCCACCGCAGCGATTGCTGGGCCGTGGCCGGGGAAGAAAATGCCAAGGCGAGAACCGCCGCCAAAACGAGTCCATATTTTTTGTGCATCTTGCGCAGCCTCGCACCGGGAGAAAGAAGTGTCACCTTCCGTCGTCATCTAGTTATCGGAAAGGGCGTGAAAGAAATGGCGTCAAAATGGACGGTCTGTGCCAGATTGAGCGATTTTTCGGCCCCAGTCGGCCGCGGATGCCCGGCTTTCGACTTGAAAAGAAAGGAAATCTAGTGTATACAAGAATAGAGTTAGCCATTTGATCGCTTCGGATCTAGAATTAGGGGGTTGCTTCAGTGGTCCACGGCTTTGGCTGATCAATCTAACTCAGTCGTTTGATCCGGCCCCCGGTGAAGCGTCATATAATTGTGTGGGGCGGTGTTCTTGCCGCGACGAACTGGGAATCGGACGCCCTAGGCATTAAGGTAGCTTGAATCTCCCCTTGACGTGGCATGCTTTGTCGCTGGATTCTGCGGTTATTTCGTCAAGGGTGTTTTTTCCGGATTTGACCGAGCGGATTGCTGCTAAGTTGTTGATAGAATGAGAGTTGCGTCGTTCGTTCTGGTCGGCCGCGAGTGGATTGCGAGATACGGTTCTGCGAAAAAAAACCTCCGTTTCGCCACGGACCGCCGTTCGCCGCTTGACACAAACCGACATATGGATAAGATGGCCGTAGTGTGAGTTCTGTCTGGCAGGCAGGTGTCTTTCGGCCCGCGATCTTGAATCTTCGGGCTTTCTCGTCTGAAGGGTGTTCTTTCGGCGAGGGACGAGACGCTTCTCAGCCAAGGTTTCCCGCTGTCGACACGGGGTGCGCATCTTTCGGCGCGTGAGGACTGGCTACCCGGGTGTCACGAGTATCGGCAGGTTTGGGGTTCGCTGAGAAGGAACGATACGTTCGAGGCGCGCTGCCTGTGAGCGGTCTGCTTAACGGCACAGCGATTTTCGTCGCATGACGGGGATTGACTTCTGGTAAGGACGTTCAGCCGTGGGGTCGAGCTTCCGATCTATAGCTTGGGGGTGTTTGGCGGGCGCTGCACTCTGCGTGTGCAGCAGCGCGCCGGATCTCCCTGTTAGGTGTGTAAAATGACAAAAAGAAAAAAGAGCCGCTCTCGCGGCCGAAGTGGTGTGCAGGGACAGTCGCTCCGAGGACGAAACCGACCGTCCTATCGGGGACCGAGCAACGACGCCCGTGTTGTCGATGGAGCCGATAACGGCGAGACCGGTCCGCTCGAACCCGGCGGCGGCGTGCTCGAAATGCACCCCAACGGATACGGCTTCCTCCGCGATCCGAAGTCCAACTACGTTCGCGAGATGACCGATCCTTTCGTGCCCGGAAGCATGATCGACAAGTTCGGTCTCCGCGAAGGCGTCTACATTTCGGGCATGGTCCAGCCGGGACGCAAGCAGCAGGGTCCCCGGCTGAGGGAAATCACCGACGTCGACGGCATGAAGCCCGAGGACTACAAGGATGTCAAGGACTTCGACCAGTTGACGCCCATCAACCCCGAGAACTGGCTCCAACTGGAGGTCGGCCCGACGCCGCTGACGACCCGCGTGATGGACATGCTCACCCCGTTGGGCAAGGGCCAACGGGCGCTGATCGTGGCCCCGCCGCGAACCGGCAAGACCATCTTGCTGCAGCACATCAGCCTCGGTATCTCGACCAACTATCCGGACGTCAAGTTGATCGTGCTGCTGATCGACGAGCGGCCCGAAGAAGTCACCGACATGGTCCGGGCGGTCAACGGCGAGGTGGTCGCCAGCAGTCTCGACCGCGACATCGAGAGCCACGTCCGGCTGTCCCAACTCGTCGTGGAACGCTGCAGGCGGCTGGCCGAGATGGGCAAGGACGTCGTGTTGCTGCTCGACTCGATCACGCGGCTGGCCCGGGCGTTCAACAAGTGGGTCGGCAATACGGGCCGCACGATGAGCGGCGGCGTGGACATCAAGGCCATGGACATCCCCAAAAAGCTCTTCGCCACGGCCCGACTGTTCGAGGAGGGCGGTTCGCTGACCATCGTGGGCACGGCGCTGATCGACACGGGCAGCCGGATGGACGACTTGATCTTTCAGGAGTTCAAAGGGACCGGCAACATGGAGTTGGTCCTCGACCGCAAGCTGGCCGACCGCCGCATCTGGCCGGCGATCGACATCTCGCAGTCGGGCACCCGCCGCGAAGAAAAGCTCCTTTCGCCGGAAGTGCTCCACGCGGTCACCATGCTGCGCCGCACGCTTTCGACCATGCACCACGTCGACGCGATGGAGCAGCTCACCGCGAAGCTGAGCAAGTTCCGTTCGAATCGCGAGTTCATCGATTTGATCAGCGGCGCCCACGTCGCCGACTGATCATCGCGGCCGGAGGGTAAGCGAATTGGTTAGCGGCCTCACTGGAAATGAGGTGGGGAGCAATCCCTTGCGGGTTCGAGTCCCGTGCCCTCCGCTTAGTGCTTTAGCACCATCATGTATCGCCCCGTAAGACGCGGTTTCTTGCGGGGTTTCTGTTTCGGGTGCCGGCGTCTTACGAC
>DATLAN010000379.1:0-25545 GCA_035527455.1 Thermoguttaceae bacterium | reverse complement strand
TGCACCAGGCGGTCGAGGCCAAGGAGGGCGTCCGCATCAAGGAAGAGAACCAGACGCTGGCCACCATCACGCTGCAGAACTTCTTCAAGCTCTACGACAAGATCTGCGGCATGACGGGAACCGCCATGACCGAGGCCAGCGAGTTCTGGAAAATCTACAAGCTCGACGTGATCGCCGTTCCCACCAACAAGAGGCTCTATCGCCTGAACAATCCCGACGTGATCTACCGCAGCGAACGCGAGAAATACGAGGCCGTGGCCGACGAGATCGAGCGGACGCACAAATGGGACGTGCTGGTGATGAACAACCACGAGGAGTGGCTGGGAAAGACCGTCCGCGAGTCCGACGAGTCGATCGAGTTCGTGCCCAAGGGCAGCAAACAGCGGGAAATCGTCGCCCGGGGCAAGATCCGCCGGATCGACCGCCGCGGGCGGCCGATCCTGGTGGGGACCGTGTCGATCGAACGCAGCGAGCTGATCTCCCGGCTGCTCGATCAACGGGGCGTCAAACACGAGGTGCTCAACGCCAAGCACCACCAGCGCGAGGCCGAGATCGTGGCCCAGGCCGGGCGCAAGAGCGCGGTGACCATCGCCACGAACATGGCCGGCCGCGGAACCGACATCATCCTCGGCGGCAATCCCGAGGCCATGGCCTGGGCCCAGCTCCAGGAGAAATATCCCACCCGGCTGGAAGTCCCGCCCGACGAATGGGACATGCTGGTCAAGGAAATCGAGCAGCGCGAACAGATGAAGCCCGAGGGGCGCGAAGTGGCCGCGATGGGAGGGCTGCACATCATCGGCACCGAGCGGCACGAAGCCCGGCGGATCGACCTGCAGCTTCGCGGTCGCTGCGGCCGGCAGGGCGATCCGGGAAGCAGCCGGTTCTATCTCTCGCTGGAAGACGACCTGATGCGGATCTTCGCCGGCGAATGGGTCCGGAACATCCTCACCCGATTGGGCATGAAGGAAGGCGAGGCCATCGAGAGCCGCATGGTCAGCCGGCGGATCGAAGCCGCCCAGAAGAAGGTCGAGGAACGCCACT
Source organism: Thermoguttaceae bacterium (assembly GCA_035527455.1). GTDB lineage: Bacteria > Planctomycetota > Planctomycetia > Pirellulales > Thermoguttaceae > DATLAN01. Next base: position 24,504 of record DATLAN010000379.1, on the reverse strand, counting down.
TCGAGACCCGCAAGAGCCTGCTTGAATACGACGAGGTGATGGACGAGCAGCGCAAGCGGGTCTACACCTATCGCCAGAACATCCTCGACGGGGTCAACTGCAAGAAGCTGATCCTGGAGATGATCGACCGGGAAATCGAGCGCCACCTCGGCCAGTTCCTCGATAAGGACTACGGCACCGAGACGTTCACGCAGTGGGCGTCCAAGGAGTTGTCGGTCGAGTTGGACGCCCGGGATTTCCGCGGAATGGACTTCGCCTCTTCCGAGGATTACGCCAAGGATCAGGCCGAGCGGATGGTGGACGGCCAGGTGCTCGACGCGCTGGACGAGAATCTGCCCGAGGACTGCGATCCACAGGAGTGGAACTGGGAAGCGTTGGCGAAGATGGCCAACCTGCGCTGGCACCTGAGCGTGCGGGACCGCGACCTGAAGCGGATCGGACGCGACGAGGTGGGGGCTTTTCTGATCGAGAAGGCTCACGCCGCCGTGCTGAAGACCGATCTGAGCGAAGGGGCCCGATTCCTCGAACCCAACTACGGCCTGCGGACGGCCTGCGGCTGGTTGCGTTACAAGTTCGACATCGACGTGGCTCCGGAGGAAGTGGCCGACCTGGAAATCGAGGAATTCGAAGAACTGGTTCGCCGCCGGGCCGAAACCGCCTACACCGAGAAGGAGATCGAGTATCCGGTGATGGCGGCGCTGGCCCACTTCACCACCCGCGACGCCGGCGGGCACAAGCGCTACGACCGCGAGGGCCTGGTCGATTGGGCGGCCGAGCGGTTCCAGGCCGCGTTGAGCCTGATCAGCCTGAAGAACAAACAGCGGGACGAGATCCGTGCCATGCTGCTGGAACACAGCCGCGGCTTTGCGGCTTCGGCCGCCGATTCGATTGCGGCGGCGGAAACGCACCTGAAAGCGATTTTCGACGAAGACGCCCCCGACGACGAGGGAATCCGGCGAACCCGCGGCCCCGGCCCGCGGGAGGCGCTCTCCGACTGGCTGGCCTTCGCGCTGTCGTACGGGCTTTCGGCGGAAGAAATGAAAGAGCTTTCGCGCGAGGAGTTGGAAAACCGCGTGTCCGCCGCCTTCGAGGAACGCTTCCGTCCCGAAATGCGCAAGATGGAACGGCGTCTGCTCTTGGAGCTGCTCGACGGTGCCTGGAAGGAACACCTGCTGGTGATGGACCACCTCAAGAGCAGCGTCGGTCTGCGCGGCTACGCCCAGGTCGATCCCAAGGTGGAATACAAGCGCGAGGGAATGAAGATGTTCGACGCGATGTGGGACTCGGTCGGCCAGCGCGTGACCGAGCTGGTCTTCCGCGTGGAACAGCTCGACGAGAGTTTCGTCAGCTCGACCTGGAGCGACGCTCGGGCGGTCCACGAGCAGGCCGCTTCGGCCAGCGAGATGGCCGCCCAGCAGCAGGCGGCCATCGACGGCACCCAGACCGACCACAAGCCCGAGCCGATCCGCAAGCGCGGCCGGCGCGTCGGCCGCAACGATCCCTGCCCGTGCGGAAGCGGGAAAAAGTTCAAGAACTGCTGTATGCGGAAGAGCGGGGTGACGTAGAGTAACAAGGGTATGATTGGGAGATAGACGCGGTGACGCCTCCGAAAGTGTATATCGAGACCACGATTCCGAGCTTCTATCACGAAATCCGCACGGATCCCGATATCGTAGCGCGCAAGAACTGGACGCAACACTGGTGGGACTTCAAGAGAGAGGGCTACGACCTCTTTTCGAGCGAGGCGGTTGTTGACGAGTTGGGAGGTGGAGACTACCCGACCAAAGATGATGCCCTATCACTGCTGGAAGACATTCCGCTGCTTGCCGTCGAAACGCCCGTCATTGAAATCGTAGAAGCGTATATTCGGCGTTCCGTGATGCCGGCAAGCCCGTCGGGCGATGCACTTCACCTTGCACTGGCGTCCTACTACAAGTGTGATTTCCTGCTGACGTGGAACTGCAAGCATCTCGCCAATGCCAACAAGTTCGGACATATTCGGCGCGTCAACGCCATTCTGGGACTGTTCGTTCCGAGTTTGGTGACGCCGCTTGAACTCCTTGAACAGGAGGAATAACATGATCCCCGATTCACCGCTGGTCCGGGTGCGCAAGGCACGCTGCCGTATCTCGGAAGAATGCGGTCACGACCCGAAGCGACTGGTCGAATACTACATGAAACTCCAAGAGCGCCATCGCGACCGGCTGGTAAGATCGACCGATATTCAGTCGAAACGGAAACCGCCGGATTCGGGCGCGGAGGACGCAGGCCAATAATCGTCGCCTCGCCCCGGAAACATCTCGGGAAAGGACTCCTACGTGCCCTATCTGCTCAATCACTCAGGAGATCAGGTAAATGGTTGACATGAGAATGCAGGAAGAACTGCTCACTCAAGTGGGGCAACTTCCCTCGGGACTGCAACGTCGGGTCCTCGACTTCGCCGTAGCTTTGGTTCAGTCCGTCCCGAAAGGCACGCCGAGCCAGGATCTTCTCCGTTTCGCCGGAGTGTTGAAACCGGAAGACGCCCGCGCGATGATCGAGGCCATCGAACAGGGATGCGAACAGGTAGATTCGGATGGATGGTAAGTTTCTGCTTGATACCAATGTGGCAATCGGCCTCCTCAAGGGAGACGGGTCGATCCTCCGGCACTTGGAGCAAGAAACGCGAGTATTGCTGTCCACGGTTGTGCTGGGCGAGTTGTACTATGGTGCCCGAAAGTCGACGCGCGTCGAAGATAATCTCGCGCGGATTCACAGGCTTGCAGCCAACACTGTGGTACTCGGCTGCGACCTGGCCCTCGCGTCACGCGACCAGCATTTTGCTGAAGTCGATGGACTGACTTGGGCACGATGGTAAGATGACGTGGCGTGTATCGGAATGACAAGATCGGGAAAGGACTCCCACGTGCCCTATCTGCTCAATCTCGTCTACCTGCTGCTGATCCTCGCCGCCTTGCCGTGGCTGGTCTGTGCGGCGGTCCGAAAAGGAAAATATCGCCAGGGGTACGCCGCGAAACTGTTCGGCCTGGTGCCGCGGCGGGATTCGGACAAGACGTGCGTCTGGCTGCACGCGGTCAGCGTGGGTGAAGTCAATCTGCTGGCCCCGCTGATCCGGGAAATCGAGCGGCGGCGGCCCGACTGGGAGTGCGTCGTCTCGACCACCACCATGACCGGCATGGCGCTGGCGAAAAAGAAATACGCCCACCTGACCGTCTTCTATTGTCCGCTGGATTTCTCTTGGGCCGTGCGGGCGGCCGTGCGGCGGATCCGGCCCGACGTGCTCGTGTTGGCCGAACTGGAACTCTGGCCGAACCTGATTCGTGCGGCCCACCGCGGCGCTGCCAAGGTGGCGGTGATCAACGGCCGGCTGAGCGAACCGAGCTTCCGGGGCTACCGGCGCATCCGGCCGCTGGTCGCGCGGCTGATGCGGCAGATCGACCTGGTGGCGGTCCAGAACGAGACCTACGCCGGCAGGTTCCGTGCGTTGGGTGCCCGGCCGGAGACGGTACACGTGACCGGCTCGATGAAGTACGACGGTGCCCGGACCGATCGCGACAACCCGGCCACGCGGCGGCTGTCCGAATTGGCCGGCTTCGAGCCCGGCGACGTCGTGCTGCTGGCCGGCAGCACGCAGGAGCCCGAGGAAGCGGTGGCGCTGGACGTGTACCGGCGGCTGTGCCCGACGTGGCCGCGGTTGCGGCTGGTGCTGGTGCCCCGTCACCCCGAGCGTTTTGAGGCGGTCGCCCGGCTGTTGAACGAATCGGGCGTCCCTTGGCAACGTCGCACGGACCTCGACCACTACGAGCCGAACCGAACGGCCCGCGTGTTGTTGGTCGACGTGGTCGGCGAGTTGGGCACCTGGTGGGGGACGGCCGCAATCGCTTTCGTCGGCGGCAGTCTGGGCAACCGCGGCGGCCAGAACATGATCGAGCCGGCCGCTTACGGCGCCGCTGTCTCCTTCGGCCCCAACACGCGAAACTTCCGCGACATCGTCGCCGCCGTGCTCGCCCGCGACGCCGCCGTGGTCGTACACGACGGCGACGAGCTGGCCGGCTTCGTTCGCCGCTGTCTGGAGGATCCCACGTACGCCGCCACGCTGGGCAGCCGCGCCAAGGAACTGGTCGTCGAGCAACTCGGCGCGACCGAGCGAACGTTCGAACTCATGGCTGTGCTTCTCACAAAGCTGCGACCGGTGGTCGCGCCGAAGATGTGTAGGCCGGAACAAGCGCATCGCAGTTCCGGCATTTGGTGTGCAAAGGCCAAGTGAAGCCACGTGCCGGAACTGCGCTGCGCAATCACGGGAGATTCATTCTCCGCGTTCCACTTGTGCTCGATCAGCAGCAGCGGGACGTTGACGGCCATGGCCGGGTGGCCGACGAAGATATACTCTTCCGGCGTGCGGCAGTCGAGAAGCTACATCTCGCGGAGCGAGATGGCTACTGTGCAATCATTTCCCGGTTCCCCTTAGAAAACCAGGACAGCCAACACACCCAACACGGCGACCACGCCCACGCCGACGATGATCCACAGCAGCTTGCGGTGGCCGGTTGCCGCGGTGATCGGAGGCTTTTCGATCGACGAAACCGTGTTCGCCCCGGCGAGTTCGCCGGTGTTTCCGGCCACCGGCACGTCCTCTTGCGGGGCGGCCTTTTGGAGAAACTCTTCGGTATCCTGCTCTACGACCGTGCCGCTTTCGATCGGAGGCGAAACCGGACGATCCGGACCGGCCGTCGTCGCGGAAGGCCGCGATCCCCCGGTGGATTGGGCCGCTTCCAGACACGCCTTCAAATCGGCAATCACCTCGCTCATCGATTGATACCGATCGTCGGGCTTCTTGGCCACCATCTTCGCGAAGACCTTGTTCAGTCGGGCGGGCACCTCGGCGCACAAGGCGTCCAACGCGGGAATCTCGGCCTCGCAGTGGGCCATCAGCTTCATGATCGCCGAATCGCCCGTGTAGACCGGTTTGTTGGTCAACAGCGAATAAAGCGTACACCCGAGCGAGTAGACGTCGGACCGATGGTCGGCGCCCCGGGTATCGGTGGCCTGTTCCGGACTCATGTAGTCCACCGTCCCCAGGACCTGCCCCCGTTTGGTCAATCGCTGCTCGAGCGTGGCACCGACGGGCACGTCTTCGTCGCGATCGGTGATCCGCGCCAGCCCCATGTCCAGGATCTTGATCGTACCGTCGCGGTCCAAAAGCAGATTGGCCGGCTTGACGTCGCGATGCACGATCCCTTCCCGATGGGCGTGATCCAGTCCTTGGGCCGTTTGGATGACGTAATCCAGCGCCTGGGACACGGACAACGGGCCGTTGCCCCGGACCAGCGCGGCCAGATCACAGCCGTCGACGTACTCCATCACCAGGAAGTGCAGTCCGTCCTGCTGGCTGGCGTCGAAGGTGGCGATGATATTCGGATGCGTCAATCGGGCGGCCACCTTCACTTCCTGGTGGAACCGCTTGACCATATCCGGCGAATCGAGCGATTCGCTGCGCAGCACTTTCAGCGCCACGACACGGTCCGCGCGACGGTGGCTCGCCTTGAAGACCTCGCCCACACCCCCTTCGCCGACCTTCTCCAGCAGGACGTAGTCTCCGAAAACCAGAAACGCCTGCTTACTCTCCAGCACGGTGGTGGCCTGGAGCTGGGTGAGCTTCCCGTCCCGCACCATTTGCCGGGCCAGAGCCTCGGCGTCTCCGGGACGTTTCTCGGGAGGAAAGGTGTCCAGATAGTCGGACATCTCCTCCTTCGACCTCAATCCGGTAGCGATCACACCGTCAACGAATTCATCCAGAGACACTGCCATGGGGATGTCTTGCCCGTCCAGGACCCCGGTTGACCTGTCGCCGAACGCCCGCGCCGTTGCCCGACTGTCCAATATATATTGTGATTATACCCATTGTATGGGGAACTGCAACCGGCTTGCATTCGGCGACGATTCCCCCCATGTGCGTGGTATTGCCGTTGGGGATCCGTCGCAGAAGGCTGACTCGCTAGTAGGTCAGGGCTTGCCCTGACGTGCATCGGGTCGATTGCCGCCGCGAGGCTATGTCAGGGCAAGCCCTGACCTACGGAGAAAACACAAGACATTCGGCACAACGGAGAATGTGTGCATACGAGATAAACTGGCGGGACTGCGTAATAAGTGCCGATAAGGGAATCTGTCGTGCTCAAGTTCTCGTTGACGCCTGGGGGTAATTTGCCGTCCATAAAGCGTCACTCCGGAAAACGCCGGCCTTCAGAGAGGAATCAAACGGGAGCATTCCACGGCCTCACTGTGATGCGACCTTTTCCGGTTTTTCTACACTGCCCAAGTTCTCCATAGTGCCAGCAAGGAAACCTCCGATGAGTGTTTCAATACCGCACTACCTGTTATTCTCGCAAGCCAGTCCCACCGACGACTCGGGCCGTTGGCATTTCGTTCTGCGAAGCACCGACGGTGCCGAGCAGTTCGAAGCCGAAGACGATGAGCCAGCGGTCCGCGGCGAACGACTGGCCTTGCTGACCATCGTTCGCGCGCTGGAGGCACTCGACCGGCCGTCCCAGGTGACGTTGGTCGGCTGCAGCCCGTATGTGCAGCGAGGTGTGGAATACGGTCTGCCGGAGTGGCGGGACAACGGATGGCGGTGGGAGTTTTTCGGACAGATGGTGCCGGTCAAGAACGGCGACCTTTGGCAACGGATGGATCGGGCGCTGTGTTTTCACCGACTCGATTGCCGGCGCCGGATCGACGGATCGCATCACGCGGTTTCAGCTCCGGTCGCCACGGGAGCGGAGAAGGACCGCGAGAGTGTCGGCCTTTTGGCCATTCGCGTTCGGGCGGGACGTTGGTTAAGATATCGGATGTGGTCGCTGTCGGCCGTGGTGCGGTGGAAAATCGCCGCCGTGGTTCGGCGGTGGCGTCGGGCGCTGCGATGGCGGAGAATGCCGGCATCTTGTCCTTTGGAATATTACCAGGAAGCTTCAGCATAGAGGATCCCCCTGCAAGGAGGTGTGCGTGCGAACCAAGGTTGTGTTGGAGAACGTCAATCAGCTTGTTGAAGGAAGGCATGAAAACCCATTCGAACTGCTCGGCCCGCACGAGGTGAACGACTCGGGGCGTCGGGCGTTGGCAGTGCGCGCGTTTTTGCCCGGCTCGGCCCGGGCGTGGGTGGTCGATCCGTCGGAAGCGGAAGCCGCGCGGCCGATGCGGCGGATTCATCCGGCCGGTCTGTTCGAAGCGATTTGTCCTTATCGCAACGGGGAGCATCGCTGGGCGTACATGATTCGGGCGGCCGATGAGGCCGGGAAGAAGAGCGAGATGCACGATCCGTACTCGTTTCCGCACCTGCTGACCGACTACGACCTTCACTTGCTCAACGAAGGGACGCACTGGCAGTGCTACAACCGGCTGGGAGCCCATCCGAGGACGGTCGACGGGGTGGACGGCGTGCATTTCATCGTCTGGGCCCCCAACGCCACCAGCGTGAGCGTGATCGGCGATTTCAATACCTGGGACGGCCGCCGGCACCCGATGCAGAAGCGCATCCCCAGCGGTTTTTGGGAGCTGTTCATCCCGGGCTTGGGCGAGGGAACGCTGTACAAGCTCCAGATCCGCCACCATGACTGGGTCTTCGAGAAGGCGGACCCCTTCGGCTTTGCCGCCGAGGTGCCGCCGTTGACCGCGTCGAAGGTGGTCGACCTGGACCGCTTCTCGTGGCACGACTCGAGTTGGCTGGCAAGGCGACGCGAAACCGACTGGCTGGCGCAACCCCTCTCGTTCTACGAGGTCCATTTGGGCAGTTGGCGGCGGCCGGGCGACGACCCGTCCCGCTGGTTGACCTACCGCGACCTGGCGCACCAACTGGTCGACTACTGCAAGGAGATGGGCTATACGCACCTGGAGTTGTTGCCGGTCAACGAGCATCCGCTTTCGGCCAGTTGGGGCTACCAGGCGGTGGGCTATTACGCGGCCACCAGCCGTTACGGCACGCCGCACGACTTCATGTACTTCGTCGACCTCTGCCACCAGAACGACATCGGCGTGGTGTTGGATTGGGTTCCGGCCCATTTTCCGCGCGACGGCCACGGGCTGCGGCGGTTCGACGGCAGCGCGCTGTACGAACACGAAGATCCCCGCCGCGGCGAGCACCGCGACTGGGGTACCCACATCTTCAATTACGGCCGCCACGAGGTCCGAAACTACCTGATCTCCAACGCCCTGTTCTGGTTCGACAAATACCACATCGACGGCGTGCGGGTCGACGCGGTCGCTTCGATGCTCTACCTGGACTACAGCCGCGAAGAGGGCGACTGGCTGCCCAACGAATTCGGCGGGCGGGAGAACCTTCAGGCCATCTCCTTCTTGAAAGAACTCAACGAGCAGGCCCATCTGCAACACCCGGGCGTGTTGACGATCGCCGAGGAATCGACCGCCTGGCCCGGCGTCTCACGGCCGACTTACGTGGGCGGGCTGGGCTTCAGCCTGAAGTGGAACATGGGCTGGATGAACGACACGCTGAAGTACCTGCGGCACGAACCGATCCACCGAAAGTACCATCACGACGAGTTGACCTTCAGCCTGATCTACGCCTTCCACGAAAACTTCGTGCTGCCGCTCTCCCACGACGAAGTGGTCCACATGAAAGGCTCCCTGTTGGACCAGGTGCCGGGCGACCTCTGGCAGAAGTTCGCCAACTTGCGCCTGCTCTACAGCTACATGTGGACCCATCCCGGCAAGAAGCTGTTGTTCATGGGCGGCGATTTCGGCCAATGGAACGAGTGGAACTTCGACGCCAGCCTGCAGTGGCACCTGCTCGAGTGCGAATCGCACCGGGGCCTGAGCAAGTGCGTGGCCGATCTGAACAAGATCTATCGTCGCGAGCCGGCCCTCTACCAGCTCGATTTCGACGGAAAAGGCTTCGAGTGGATCGACTGCCACAACTACGAGGACAGCACGTTCAGCTATATCCGCCGCGCCAAGAACAGCGACGATTTTCTCGTCGTCTGCTGCAACTTCACGCCGGTATCCCGGGTCGATCACCGCCTGGGAGTGCCGGAGGTGTGCTGGTACGAGGAGATCTTCAACAGCGACTCGACGTACTACGGCGGCAGCAACCTGGGCAACGGGCCCGGGGTGATGGCCGAACCGACGGAGAGTCACGGCCGGCCCGCCTCGATCCAACTCGCCCTGCCGCCCTTGGCAACCGTCGTGCTGAAGCCGAAGAGGTGACGCTACGGGGTAATCCGACTCGGTTCTCGCAGCCACTGGAAGCCGGCGGCCTTCTTGATTCCTCCCAGGAAGGAATCCATGATCTCGCGATTGTCGTGCCAGGCCACGCGGTCGTAGTTGATGCGATACTCGCTGAGGAAGGCGCTCCAGGCAACCCTCTCCGGGACGACCGTCCGCTTTCCTCCCACCGATTCCCCCACGTACTCGAACTTGTCGGTCTGGATCACGTAGGCGATCGTCTGGGGACGGTTCATGGCCACCTTGACGTCGCCCGGCGGCATCCGAAAGACCGTTTTCATGAACTCCGGGCCCGGTTGCTCGACGCCCGGCACCTGGCTGTACGAAGGCGGCGAAGTCTTGTCGTCGAGCCAACTGAACGGACCGGCGGACATGACGGGAATCTCCGGCTGGTCGGCAAACGCGGCCCGTAGCGACAACTCCGTCTGGCGAGCCTTTTCGGCCAATTCCTCGGCTTCCTGCCGCGCCAGGTCCCGAGCCTTCTCCATCTTCCACGTCAGGAGGACTTCCTCTTCGACGCCCGGGTCGTCGAACTTGGGAACGCCTTCCCAGAGAAACGGGTTTTCGTCTTCCGTCGGATCGGAGAGGCGAGCACTCGTCCGTTGAACGACCCAGAACAGGTAATGGTTGCCCTCGGCGTCTCTCGACCGATGGGCGTCCAGCGGCGCCAGCCTCGATTCGCGAGATACGGCCAAGTCGACGAACGGGACCCTTCTGGGGTCGAACATTCCCCCGACGACCGACTGGACCACGCCGTACCGGCCGGCAAAGACCTCGGCGTCGTACTGCGACATCATGGGAGTTGCTTCAACGGTCAATCCGCCGTCTTGGGCAATTCGCACGAGATCGGCCTTTTCCGGCGGAACCACTTGGCTGCTGGTCGGCTCGAACGGCTCGGCAGTTCCGTCCTCGTACGCATCCTTGTGCTTCGCGATCGCCTTCTCCAACGGGCCGAAGAGCTTCTTTTCCGCTACCTGGTTGCGGAGGTCTCCACGGATCCACTGGCTCAAGGCGCGAAGCTGGCTTTCCTGCGGATCCTCCGGGGCCGCGTCCGCCGGCTCCGCACCGGGTTCTGCTTCGTCACCCGACTGCTCGGCACCGGCAGTTCCCTCGGGCGTTTCGGGAGGCTCGGCATCGGTCTTTTCCGAAGTCTCGGAAGGCTCCGTATCGGTCTTTTCGGGCGTTTCGGTCTCGGCGGGCCGCAACACCGGGCCTTCAGGTGTCTTGGCAGGAGGAGCATCCGCATCCGTTTCCGCTCCGGGTGTCTCGGGTGTCTCGGGCATCTCGGGCACGTTTTCCTCAGGCTCCTCGTTCTCTTGCTGCATCGACGCCAAGCGGAACGGTGACTCGGGCCGGGCGGACGACGTGTCCTTCGGATCATCCGGTGTCGGATCGCTCGTATCGGGGACGTCTTGCTCGTCGGCGGGGTTTTCCTCGGCTGGTCCTGTTTCGTCGGCCGGTCCTGTTTCGTCGGCCGGTCCTGTTTCGTCGCCCGGTCCGGTTTCGTCGCCCGGTCCGGTTTCGTCGGCCGGTCCGGTTTCGTCGCCCGGTCCTGTTTCGTCGCCCGGTCCTGTTTCGTCAGCCGGTCCGGTTTCGTCGGCCGGACCGGTTTCATCGCCCGGCGTTCCTTCCGGTGGTGTCTTGCCCGATTCGCCGTTCGGTTTTCCTTCCGGCGTCTTTTCGGGCCCATCGCCCGGCTTTTCCTCCGGCTTCTCGGGCTCTTGCTTTTTCTCCAGGTCTTCTACCGGCGGTCTTAGGGACTCGCCCTTAGGCCACCACGGGATGTCTCCCTTCACCTCTTCGAATTCCGCTTGGATCTCATCCTCGGTCACCGCGTCGGCCGCCTTCTTGAACTCCTCGGCGTCGACCTTCACGTAACGCACGGCGACTCGATGCGGTCGGCAGAAGCCCGGCTCGGGCGAGTCGGGGCGTTGGTACTTGTCCTTGTGCTTCTCGAAGAACGCCTCGAGGACCTCCGCGTCCGGGTCTTCGATCCGATCGACGAAACCCTTGACCGGCACGGGAATCAGGCCGATCCTCGCCTCCCGCTTCAGGCGCGAGTAGTAGTCGTACCGCTGTGCCGGCGTGTTGCCGCCCAAGCTCAACTCGAACGACTCGAACAATCGCAGGGCAGACAATTCCTGGCGAAGCACGGCGATGAAGTGTTGCTGAGTCGTGCCGATGTTCTTGAAAACCATGTTCAGTTCGTTGGAGGTGATCTGGTTGGCGGTGACCTTCTTGACAAACTCCTTGATCGCTTCATCGCTGATGACCATGCCGCGTTGCTCCGCCTCTCGGGCAAGCAGCCAGGCATTCACGATCGCCTCTTCACTCAACAGGGCCCAGTCTTCGTCGATCGTTCCCGTCTCGCCGCCGATCCAGCCGAGACGTTGTTTCGTCTCCCAAATCAAGTACTCGGCTTTCTGATCGCCGCCGTTCTCTTGGACGATTGCGTTGACCGTGTCGAGGAAGCGGAGCACTATCCGCCGCTGCGTTTGCAGGCTATCGAGGTCGGAGAGGCGCAGATCGCCGTACTCTTCCGTTTCCACGACCACCGGATCCGTGCTGGTTCCCTGGTCCTGCATTTGCAGAATCGTCGGCAAGATCACGAACGCCACCATGGCCATCAGGCCGAGCGTGGCGATCATGAGTTTTTGATGTTTGCGAAAGACTTTGAACGGACTGGCCATCGGGGGGGGCGTCCTTCTCTGTGTGGGGTGCCGACTCAACTCGACTTGACGAGCAGGCCGCCTCGGTAGTATTGATGTCAGATACTCTCGGAACATGCGAATCTTATAATTTTAGGAACAGCCCCCACTGATGCAATGCCAAAAGACGCCGCGAGTCAGCCGAAAAGGGGATGTTTTCAATCTGCCGAAACGTCCCGCAGCTCACTCGGCACGAAGTTGGAGTCACCCCCTTGTTCACCTCGCGGACGGGCCGGAATTGCCGATTATGGCAGTGGAAACGGTTGCTACGATTCTTGCCCGGCCTGATCCCCATGGATCGGACCGGATGCAGCGATGATCGGGCCGCCCGCCGGTTGGCTCAGGAATCCGGCGACAAACGGCTGATAGATACTGACAAGACCTACGCAGACCCCCCAAGTTACCAGTACTCGATTTTGACATGGCCAAGAAAACGACTGCCGCAAAGGGCGACGCCCTGGTGATTGTCGAGTCGCCGGCAAAGGCCCGGACCATCCGTAAGTTTCTCGGACGCGGCTACACCGTCGAAGCCAGCATCGGTCATATCCGGGACCTGCCTCAGGGAGCCAAGGAGATACCCGTTCGCTTCAAGGGGGAAGACTGGGCCTATTTAGGGGTAAACGTCAACGCCGATTTCGCGCCGGTCTACATCGTTCCCCGCGACAAGATCAAACACGTTCGCAAGCTGAAGGAGTCGCTCAAGGGCGCCAGGGAACTCTATCTGGCGACCGACGAAGACCGCGAGGGCGAGGCGATCAGTTGGCATCTGTGCGAGGTGCTCAAGCCGACGGTGCCGGTCCACCGGCTGGTCTTTCACGAGATCACCGAGGAGGCGATCTTCAATGCCCTGGCCAAACCGCGGGAGATCGACGGCGACCTGGTCCGTGCCCAGGAGGTCCGCCGTATCATCGACCGACTTTACGGCTACGACGTTTCCCCGTTGCTGTGGCGGAAGATCAAGCCGCGGCTCTCGGCCGGCCGGGTGCAAAGCGTCGCCGTTCGGCTGATCGTCGAACGGGAACGCCAGCGGATGGCCTTCGTCTCGGCCACCTACTGGGACCTGTTGGGCACCTTTGCCAAGAGCAACGGGGAGAGCTTCGAGGCGACGCTGATTTCCGTCGACGGGCGGAAGATCCCCGCCGGCCGCGATTTCGACCCTGCCACCGGAAAGCTCAAAGACCCGAATCTCCTGCTGCTTGGCGAACAACAGACCGCGGAGCTTCTCTCCCGGTTCCAGAACGCCGACTGCCGCGTGGCCAACCTGGAAGACAAACCGTACTCCACCCGGCCGTATCCGCCCTTTACGACCAGCACGCTCCAGCAGGAAGCGAACCGCAAGTGCGGATTCACCGCCCGGCACACGATGCAGGTGGCGCAGAACCTGTACGAGAACGGGCACATCACGTACATGCGGACCGATTCGACGAACCTGGCCGCGGTGGCAGTCGAGGCGGCCCGCAACCTGGTCGCCTCGCAATACGGCAAGGAGTATCTGCCCGAAAAACCCCGCACGTATCAGACCAAGGTCAAGAACGCCCAGGAGGCCCACGAGGCGATTCGGCCGGCCGGCCATCCGTTCGACTTTCCCGAGAAACTCCGCTCGCAGCTCAGCCCCGACGAGTTCAGGCTCTACGACCTGATCTGGAAGCGGACCGTCGCCAGTCAGATGGCCGATGCCCGAGGACACCGAATCACCGTCACCGTCAACGTGGACGGCGGCGTTTTCCAGGTCAGCGGCAAGACGATCGAATTCCCGGGCTACTTGCGGGCGTACGTCGAGGGCTCCGACGATCCGGATGCGAAACTGTCCGACCGGGACGAAGTTCTGCCGTCCATCTCGGTGGGCGAGGCGCTCCGTTGCCGGGAGTTGAAGCCGAAGAGCCACACCACCAGTCCACCCAATCGCTACAGCGAGGCCTCGCTGACCCGGGCGCTGGAAGAAATGGGGATCGGCCGGCCGAGCACCTATGCCGCGATCATCGACACGATTCTCGCCCGCGAGTACGTCTTCAAGCTCAAGCGGGGCAACGTGCTGGTGCCGACGTGGACGGCGTTCGCCGTTTCCCAGTTGCTCGAAGCCCATCTGCCCAACCTGGTCGACTACCGGTTCACCGCCGAAATGGAGGACGAACTCGACGCGATCAGCCGGGGAGAAATGAACCATCTGGCGTACCTGAAGTCGTTCTATTTCGGCAACGGGCATCCCGGGCTGAAGGAGCAACTGAAGAACAAGACCGATGAAATCGACGCCCGAGAAGTCTGCCAGATACGCATCGGCAAGCCGCAGCACGACGCAGAGGCGGGGGAAGAGATCTACGTGCGGGTGGGACGTTACGGGCCTTTCCTCGAGCAGGGCACGCGCCGGGCGAGCCTGCCGGAGAACATGCCGCCGGACGAACTCACCGTGCAGAAGGCCCTGGAAATGCTCGACAAGGCCGCCCAGGGCGACGAGCCGCTGGGGATCTGCCCCGACACGCACAAGCCCGTCTTCGTCAAGGTCGGCCGCTTCGGACCCTATGTCCAGCGCGGTACGCTCGAGGACGACGAAATGCCGCAGAACGCCTCGTTGCTGCGCGGGATGAACCCTGAGGAGGTCGACCTGGAGTCGGCACTGAAGCTGTTGTCGCTGCCGCGGCCGTTGGGCGAGCATCCCCAGAGCGGCCAACCGGTGGTGGCGCACAATGGTCGCTACGGGCCGTACGTCACCTGCGGCGAGGAGAGCCGCTCGCTGCCCGAGGGCCTCTCGCCGCTGGACATCGCCCTCGAACAGGCCGTCCAAATCCTGGCTCAACCGAAGGTTGGCCGGGGTACCGCGCGGCGAAAGGAACCGATCAAGGTCTTCGAGGTTTCGCCGGTTACGGGCGAGAAAGTACAGCTATTGGACGGCCGGTACGGTCCGTATGTCACCGACGGCCAGACGAACGCTTCGCTGCCGCGGGGAACCACTCCCGAGGAAGTCACCCTCGAGTACGCCTTGCACCTGCTGAAAACCCGGGCCGAGAAAGGGCCCTCCCAGAGACGAGCGGCGAAGAAGACGACGAAGAAGAAAACCGTGAAGAAGAAGACGGTGAAGAAGAAGACGGTGAAGAAGAAATCCACGAAGGGCACCAAGGGCACGAAGAAGAGTAAGAAAAAGACGGTGAAGAAGGAGTGAGTGGGGTGTGGTGAGTGGGGAGTGGTGAGTGGTGAGTGGGGAGTGGGGAGTGGGGAGTGGGAAGTGGGAAGTGGGGAGTGGGGAAACGCGGGGAATGAAAACGCCCCCGCACTGCGTTGCGGGGGGAGATGACGGCGAAACCCATCACCGCACGACCGTCGCTCTGCCGGCCAACGCTGCATTCCCGCGAACTTCTTCGGTCACCTCGACCAGTCGAGTTCCTTCCTTCAGCGACGACGTCCCCACTCCGTCCGCCGTCGGATTCTCCCAATAGTAGACCCGGTCGGCCAGCAGATCGAGATCGGCGTCGAAGTACTCCTTGAAGATCAGCCGGAACGTGTTGACCGGGGATATCGTCGGCGGAACCGTTTCTGCCGCATCGACGCCCGGAAGATAGAAGGCCGAAAAGATCCCGGTCCGTTTTCGCATCCATGCCGGCGGCGACTTCTGCTTGTCGGCCGCCGACAAGTACGGCCCCTCGTCGGCCTGAATCACGATGATCGGGGCGACTTCCGAGGCGGCAAGGATCGCATCGACGATTTCGAGGATCCGGTCGTTGGTGAAGATCAACTGGTTGATATACGACTCGTGCTTGTCCTGCCCCATCCTTCCCAGCGTGGAGACTCCGGAACCGTCCCGGTGGAAGATGTACGGCGGGTGCGGCAGCAGGAAATGGGCGTAGACGAACTTCGACCCGGCCTCGGAAGCAATGCCCTTGAGCGTCTCGATCTTGCGCAGCACCTGTCCGCGAGTCTGCCGGATGGGCCACCATGCGCTCAGCGGCGTGCAACGGTAGAGGGCCTGGGCGAACTCGGACGGAGCCAGCGTGAAGGAGTCGCTGAAATCCGCGTTGCGGTTCGATCGCAGAAAATCGCACCAGTTCCCCAGTTGATAGAACTTGTAGCCTTGCTGCTTCAACATTGTGCAGACCCGATGGTCCTGAAGCTGCCGCGCGTACTGCCCGTAATCGAGCACCACGTCCCCGTGGTACTGCATGTTCAGGGCACAGGACATGGCGATTTCCGTTTTCGGATAGTTCGCCCGACTCTCCGCCGGAACGTAGAAACCCCGCTGCCGAAGGCGATCGCAAAACTCCCCGTTGTCGTGGCCGAATTCCTCACGAAGCGTCTGATTGTCGGCGTAACGGTCGAAGACCAGGTAGTAGACGTCGCGGGGACGTGCCGGGCGCCGCAACGCGATCTCGGCGGCCGGCGGCGTTTCGACGTTTCGATCCGTCGTCGCCGTCTCGAAGCACCCGCGAGCCAGGTCGAAGGCGACCGTCAGCAGCGAGGCGCAAAGCAGCATGGCGGCCGCATAGTTCAACCGTCGGGTGGCTTTGCGGACGTCGAACCCGGCCCGATGGATCCACACCAGGCCGATCGATGTCACCAGGAACCACGCCCCCTGCGTGTACCGGTGGCGGATGGAACCGAAGTCCGAGTCGAGAGACGCGCAGACCGACTCGACGATCGTGCAGAGGTAGAAGTAGGAGAAGCACAGACCGATCAGCCAGGACGCCGCGATCGCACCTCGCGGGCGGGTTCGGTAGATCCACCCCAACGCCCACACCGCTACGCCGGCCGAGGCAACCAGGACCAGCAACGGGAGCAGCACGTCCCCAGGCGGAGTCGCCCGGAAATTGGCCGCGTAGAGGGACGCCACGACAAACGCAGCCAGCAGATACGGGTGGAAGGATCGCATGGATCAGGCTGCTTCTTCTCGCGTCGGCGAATCCTCCTGGCCGGCGTCCCGGCCGCGAAACCTGCCCGCCAACGCGGCGAAAGGAGCCATCAGGAACCGCCTCAGCGCTACGCCGACGCCCAACACCGACGCCATGATGATCTGCAAGATCATCGTTCCGGTGGCCGGGTCGATGTACGCAAGCACGCTATTGCCACCCTCGATCACCGGGCACCTCCTCGATTCTGCGGGAAAACGACGGCCGAAACGACCGCGGCCTTATACGGACGGTGCCGCTGGGAGTCAAGTCCAATGTGCCGCAGGAACTTACCGATTCTTCCTCGCTCGCCCCGTGTTACACGCGCCGTGGGCGTTGCATCATCACGGACATGAAGAGTCGCGTTGGTGGCTCGCCAACTGCCGTTGACCTCGTCGGGCATGGTGTGGTACTTTCCCGCCCTCTGTCAGCCGGGTCGTGCGCCAAAGGTCCATGGCGCTGGAGCAACCAATGCCATTTGCCTCGATCGGTCCCATTGCGGTCTACTTGCCGGAGACGGTCGAAACCAACGATCATCTCGGGGAAAAGTACCCCAAGTGGAACATGGAGATGATCTGCGCGAAGACGGGTATTCATGCCCGGCACATCGCGGCGCCGAATCAATGCGCCTCGGACCTTGGGGTGGCGGCGGCCGAGCGGCTCTTCGCCGAATACGACATCGACCGCCGCTCGATCGATTTCCTGCTGTTTTGCACGCAGACGCCCGACTACCCGCTACCCACGACCGCCTGTCTGATCCAGGACCGGCTCGGCCTGCCGACTTCGATCGGGGCCTTGGATTTCAATCTGGGTTGTTCGGGCTTCGTGTACGGCTTGTCGCTGGCCGACGGCCTGATTCGCAGCGGCACGGCCCGACGGGTCTTGCTGATCACCGCCGAGACGTACTCGAAATACATCGCCCACTGCGACCGCTCGCTGCGCACGATCTTCGGCGACGGTGCGGCGGCCACGCTGATCGAGGCTTCCGGCGAGCCGTCCTTGGGATCGTTCGTTTTCGGGACCGACGGCCGGGGAGCGGACGCCCTGATGGTCGCCGAAGGCGGGGCGCGTCCCCCGGCCGACGCGATCCGCCCGCGCAAGCGCAAGCGATGGCCCAGCAGCCTCTACATGGACGGTCCGGAACTGGTGAAGTTCACCCTGGAGGTGGTTCCGCCGCTGGTCGATCGGCTGTTGAGCGACTCGCACTTGAGCCGCGACGACGTGGACATGTATCTGATGCACCAGGCGACCACGTTCATGCTCGATCACCTTCGCCAGCGGTTGGACTTGGACGAGGAGAAAGTCCCGGAGGCCTTGCAGGACTGCGGCAATACCGTGTCTTCGACGATCCCGCTGCTGATCCGCCGGCTGCGAGACGGCAGCCGTTTGCGGCCCGGCAAGCAGACGCTGCTGATCGGCTTCGGCGTCGGTTTCTCCTGGGCCGGCTGCGCGTGGACCGAGACCTGGCAGGCCCGGCAAAGCCAGACCCCCTTCAAAAAAGCGGCCTAGCACCAAACTGTTTTTGACATCGTTGCGGTAAACTCCGGGGTGGCACGCCCTGAGGAACGAAGGGCGTGGCATGTCGGGACAACACGCCCTTCGTTCCTCAGGGCGTGCCACCCACCGTGACATCCCGAACTTAATGCCAAACCGCTGAAAAACCGTTTGGTGCTGGTGCTCCGTCGACGCGGATTCTTTCTCGCACATAGGCCTATGCCAAATGGTCGTTCGTTCTTCCACAAACCCTAAACGCCACATCGCGATCCTCGCGGCGCTGCTGGCGCTCTCCTGTCTGGTACAGGTCGTCGTCATCCGCCGGGCAACGACCACGGCACTGGACGCCGTGCGGTTCGTGGGCATCGCTCAGCGGATCGACCGGGTCGGCTTGCTCCACGCGGTTCGAACACAGCGGGAACAACCGCTGTTTCCCGCTTGGATCTCGACGGTACACGGGGCCTACTCGCGGTGGACGGGCGAGTCACCGACGACATGGGCCGATAGCGTCCGGTTGGCCGCCGCGATTCCCTTGGTGCTGGCGATCGTGCCGCTGTATTTCTCGATCCTGCGTCTGGCCGGTCCCCGCGCGGCCATCGCCGGATCGTTCTTCTTCTGCTTGCTGCCCGAGGTGTCGCGACTGGGGGCGGACGGGATCAGCGACAGCACGCACCTGTTTTTCTTTTGCGTGGCGTTTTGGGCGATGGTGCAGTACTTCGGCAAGGATCGAGAGCCGGAGGCCGACAGTCGGAGGGGTTCGGCGTGGTGGTTGACCCTTGCGGGCGTGGCGACGGCGCTCGCGGCGCTGGCGAGGGTGGAAGTGCTCGTATTGGCGGCTGCGCTCGGCGCGTCGCTGGCGGTCTTTCAACTTCGAGCGGCACATCGGGCTTCGTGGAAAACGTGGGGCCTGGCCAACGGCAGCTATGTGCTCGGGCTGGCCGTCGTCTTCGGACCATATCTGGCGGCCGTGGATGCGCTTTCGCCACGCGCGGCCGTCGCTCGCGTGCTGGGTCGGGCCGACGTGAAAGAATCGACGGAAAGCGTTCATCTTGCCGTGGAAGGCGGCCCCGACTGGCGGCTGGAGAGCGGGGAGCCGGCGTCGTTCGACGAGAAGGAACGAAACCTCAGCATTCGCCGGCGGGGCTATTCCGCGGCGATCGGCCGATTCGGTCGCAAACTGGCCCGCGCCTTCGGCTATTGGATCGGGGCACTGGCACTGTTCGGCGCCTGGCGTTTGAGCCGTCGTGGGGCGGATCGAGTCGATCGCTTCGTGCAGGTCTTCTTCCTGCTGTTTTCGCTGGTCGCCGTTTGGTTCTCGGCCGTCGAGGGTTATCTCGATCCGCGGCACGTGTTGCCGCTGGTCGTGGCCGGCATGGGCAGCGCCGGCTATGGCGCGTGGGAACTGGGGAAACACTTGCATGGATTCTTGGTCAAGACACGCGACCCGGCAACAACACCGCCGCATCCGCTTGTTGCCGCAACAACATTCGTCCTCGTAGCCGGATTCGCTTGCTTGCCGCAGACGTTGGCACATTTGCACGATAGTCGCCTGGGGCACCACGCGGCTGCCGAGTGGCTGGCGGCACGCGAGGAACCATCCGGGGCCGTGCTCGACACGCACGGTTGGACGGGACTCTACTCGGGCCGGAAAACCTACGCCTATACGGACGCTGCGGCGGCACTCCGCGACCCGCAACTGGCCTACGTCGTACTGCAACGCGACGAATTGACCCACGACGGCCCCCGCAGCCGGACCTTGCGTTGGTTGATCGAATCGGCCGGTGAAAGGGTCGCCGAATTCCCCGATCCGGCCGCACGGGAGCCCGATCAGCAGCCGGTCATGGTGTATCGGTGGAACCCCGATCGCTTCCGGCGCCATGTAGCCGTCTCGCTCCGCGAGATGCAGCCTCGTCAGATACAGCTTTGTCAGACGCAGCCTTGCGAGAAGGAGCTTCGTCTCGCGGAGCGAGACGGCTACTTTGCCTGCGGCTCCGGCACATCAGCAACTCCCGCGGGAGAAGACCGATATGCACGAACACGTCAAAGCGTTCGTCGTTAGCGCGGCCGACGCCTTCCAGTTGCGGGGACCGATCTGCCGGATCGAGTGCCGCCGGGATCCCGACAGCGGCGAACTCGGACTGGGGACGTTGCTGCGAGCCCGTTTCGGCCAACTTGCCGACGTCAGCTTCCTGCCGGATCATCAGCGGGAAGCCATCCGGCTTCCGTTTCCCGATGGGGCCGTTCGGACCGTTTTGTGCGTCGGTGCCCGGCAGTTTGCCGCCAAGCCGGAGGAGACCGCGGCGGAAATCCGGCGTGTCCTCTCGCCTGGCGGCGCCCTGTTGGCCTGCGTCCCGGTGCCGGGGCCAGCCTCGCGGCCGGCGTTGGCTTCCTGGCGGCCGACGCCGCAGACCGTGGCACGATTACTGATGGGCATGGACGCGACCCTGGTCGGTTGGCAAGGTGCCGAAACCTGTCCGCACACGGTTTACGGCGTCGGCTTCAAGCCGCCGGTGACCGGCACGGCCGTCGACGGAACCAGCCGGTTCATCGACGACTTTCAGACGCAATTGGAAAACGCGGCCAAGGGGGGCGATTGGCGGACCCGGTTGCGGCGATTCCTCTCGGTTTGGTTACCCGTCCGGTCCGCACGTCGCCGGCGCAATGACCATCGGGTCCGGTTCATCGTCCATCTCACCCTGCACCGCAACGTCGCGCAGGACGCGTCACCCAGCGGTCCCCACGACGAAAAGACCGGCACCCGACTGGATTTGATGGATTGAAGCCCGTGGACAGCCCCGCAGCTCAGGTCGCCATGATTTCCCGACGCAAGCTGGTCCTGATGGTGTTTTTCGGCCTGATGGCGTTCTTCTTGCAGTGCCGGCCGAATTACGACGTGGACGTGTTCTGGCAACTGAAGCTGGGCCGGTTGATGCTCGAGCGGCAGGAGCTTGTCCGCCACGATCCGTTCACGTCGACCCACGCCGGCCAGCCCGTGCCGTCGATCGCCTGGCTCTCTCAGGTTGCCTACGCGCTGATTTATGAAATCGGTTCGTGGCGTCTGCTGCACCAGGTCAACGCCCTGGTGTTTGCCGGCGCGTTGTGGCTGGCGGCGCTGACGGTTCGGCAGCGCGAGACTTCGACCGTGGCCAACGTCCTCGCCCTGAGCTTGGGTATGCTGGTCGTGATCCCGCACTGCGAAATCCGGCCCCAAGGCTTCGCGGCGCTGGGCTTCGCCGTCCTGCTCTGGGCGGTCCAGGCGGAAATGCGGGCGTGGAAGAAACTCGTTCTCGCCGCCGTCGTCCTGTTGGTTTGGCAGAACATGCACCCCTCGGTCATTCTCGCCGCCGTGCTCCTGGCCGCTCGGGCAGGGTGTGGATGGCTGCGGTGGCTGCGTGACCGCCGGGTCGAGAAGCCGTGGCTGCCGACCGCTCTGGCTCTGCTCGCGGCGGTTTCCACCATGGCTACGCCGATGGGGGCAGACCTCTTTGCCGGCTCGGCCCGTAACGCCGAAATCTCCCGAGCGCTGGAAATCTCGGAATGGATGCCGCTTTGGCACCCGGCGGCGTGGGCAGCCGGCGCGAAGACGGTTTGGCTGGCGCTGGCCGTTTCGCTGGTGCTGTTGATTCGCGCGAGGAGGCAGGTTCGCTTGGAAGAGTTGGCCACGTTGGTCGTGTTGGCCGCGGCTTCGATGGCCTTCTATCGCATGTCGCTATTCTTTGCCGTGGCGATGGTGCCGGTGTGGTCGCGGTGGATTCACTCGGCCTGGCCCGATGCGCCGGGCGCTTCCACAACCGATAAGCCGGTCGGGAGATTGGCGGCCTCGGCGCTGATCGCCGCCGTGCTCTCGGGCGCGTTGCTGGTGCCGTGGCTGCTCGGCCTGAACCCGTTGGACCGTCGCCTGCCCCTGGGCGCGGCAGGGCGGCTTCGCGAGTTGGGCGTGCGCGGCGTGATCTACAACTATCGCGAGTGGGGAGGGCCGCTGATCTGGACCGGATATCCCGACTGGAAAGTGACCGTCGACGGGCGCCTGTATCTCTTCGAGCCGGAAGAGTGGGATCGGTACGAGGAGATTGCCGCCGGTCGCGTTCCTCTCGCGCAAGTGGAACAGTGGTATCGGCCCGACGCCTTCTTCCTGCGCCCGAGTTACCACGAAGGGCTCATCGAATTGCTGCGGGCCAGCGACGGTTGGGAGGAAGTAGACGGCGACTGGGAACCCGCCGTGTTCGTCAGGCGGCATTGTGATAGAAACGTTTAGCGGGCGGGCTTGCCCGCCGCTTCAGCAGCCGTATCCCGAAGAACCGCTCGGCCGCCGCGGCTTCATAGATCCAACCGGTCCAGATCGTCCACCAGGCGGTCCAGCTCGTCTTTCTTCTGCTCGGCCAGTGCCCGGTCGCGTTCGGCGGCGGCCAACTCTTGGGGGCTGGGACCGCCGAAACCACCAAGACCGCCGAGCAATTGCACCAGACCGGGGTTGTACGTGGCCGCCGGGGCCTTGTGGTCGCCGGCGATCGCGGGGCTGTCGTGGTGCGGGAAGATGATCGCCTGGGAAGAACACACCCGGGCACAAGCCGGACAACCGTCGCGGCAGGCGTCGGGCTGTTCCACGAAAAGCCGCCCCGACTCGTCCACGTTGAATACGCCGAACAGGCAGAAGTTCAAACACTCCAGACAGTTCTGGCAGCGGTCGCAATCGATCACCGGATACCAGCGGAACTGCGTCGTCTCGTCGATGCGGATGCCGCCGCCGCCCGAACTCCCGCCGGATTCGACCGGCCCCAATGGCTCGCCCGTGGACTCTTCCACAATCCGGCCGATCTCTTGCAGAAGCGGCTTTGGATCGCCGTGAGGGCGAAGGTCGATACACCAGATCGTCCGTTCGGGCACCTCGTCGTTCCCGCCCGTCGGACCGGCCGCTACGTCAAGTCCTTCGGGGTCGAAGAAGGCCGACCGGCCCAAGCGGCCGCGGACTGCGTTGGCATCGAGGATCCAATGGGTTGCCCGCGGATAGAGCGACGCCAGCACGATCATATCGCCGTCGGCCGACTGCAAGGCTTGCATCCCCGGTCCGTCCGGCGCCAGGTCGACCAGGTGGGGCAGCATCACCCGTTTCACGTCCGGAGACGGCGCCAGAAACGCCGCCAGTTCCCGCCGCAGGACGGCGCGCCGCGGATGGTGGCTTCGGTCTTCGCAGATAACGACGGTGATCATTCCTTCGCCCCGAAGCAATACAGATCGCCTTCGGTGGTGCCGATCACGAGTCGTCCGGCGGCCACGGCGGGCGAAGCGAGAAAGTCGCCGCCGGCCTCGAATTGCCAGACTTCCCGGCCGGTCTTCAACTCCAACGCGTACAGCCGCCCGTCGGCCGAACCGAAGAACACGCGGTCGCCGGCCACCACCGCCGAACCGTCGATCCCACCGCGGGTGGGAAACGTCCAGACCGGTTCTCCGCTGGCGGTGCGGACGGCGTGCAGGAGCTTGTCGCGCGAACCGACGATCACCAGTTCCGGCGTGACGGCGGCCGACGAGCGATATTCGCCGCCCCGCTCGGGGCTCTCGTACTCCCAGACGATCTTGGCCGCCTGCCAATCGATCGCGAAGAGCACGTTCCCTGTGGTGCCGACGAACGCCATCCGGCCCAGCGCGGCCGGCGTGCAGAGCGTGGGGGCTTGAATGTCGACCGCAGCGGCGCGGGTCCCCTTGTCGAGATCGACCACGTGCAGTTGGGCGTCGCAGCCGGCCACGAAGGCCCGATTGCCGGCCACCGTCGGACTGCACTGGATCATGTCGCCGCTTTCGTAACGCCAGACTTTCTCGCCGGTGTCGGCCTTCAGGCAGTAGAGCGACCCGTCCTGCGAGCCGAACAGGACGTTGTCCTGATAGAAGTTGGCGCTGGAGTTGATCTCGGCGTCGGTAGAAAGGTCCCACTTCTTCTGGCCGGATTTTCCGTCGATGCAGTAGAACACGCCGTCGCTGTCGCCGATGTAGACCAGCCCCTTGCGGACGGCGGCCGAGGCGATGAACCCCAGCTCGGTGGAGAACTCCCATCGCTTCTTGCCGCCGGCCAAATCCACGGCGTAGAGCTTTCCGTCCGTGCAGCCGGCGTAGACCGTGCCGTCGGCAATCGCGGCGGTCGACTCGAAGCCGCCGCCGTCGACCGAGAAGGTCCAGAGCAGTTCGAGTTTCTCGGGCAAGGCCGCGCC
>DATLAN010000378.1:0-10327 GCA_035527455.1 Thermoguttaceae bacterium | reverse complement strand
GTCCCTTGTCATCGGAGTGTCCTCCTGACAGACATCCATAAACAAGGGACTGATCAGCCCTTACGGCCATGACCACCATTACCGGCAGTATGCGCGAAACGGCCGAAACGACCCAATAGCAAAAGTCTTGCTGTAGAGTTACACACCGGCTGACAAGCAGCCAGTGGCACCCGGCGACGGAGCGTGGATTCACTACGCCAGGCCAACGCACGGAAGGTTGCCATGGACCCCTTAGGCAACGTCTTTCCGGCAAATGACTGACCGCATCCTGGATTTCTCCGAGAACCCGGCGCGGCTGAACGTGCGGCTGAGGCAACTGGTCGTCCAGCGGCGGGAAATGCCCGACGTGTCGATGCCGCTGGCCGAACTGGCCATCACACTTCCGCCCAAGACAGGCTGCGGAAACGTTGCCTCCAACGGCGGGGGCCGCTCCTCGTGACCTATCCCGCCTCCTGCCTCGCCGCGGGGAAGATTTCGGGCGAGAACTCGAAGTGCGGGGCGGGAATGACCCGGGGACGCCCAACGGCCAGAGGACCGACCGGGCCTTCGGA
Source organism: Thermoguttaceae bacterium (assembly GCA_035527455.1). GTDB lineage: Bacteria > Planctomycetota > Planctomycetia > Pirellulales > Thermoguttaceae > DATLAN01. Next base: position 9,776 of record DATLAN010000378.1, on the reverse strand, counting down.
AAGGTCGTCCCAAGCGTGGGTGTGGATGCGGGCGAGAATCTGCTCGGCCACCGCCAGGGCGTCGCGCCCGGCCTCGCCGGTGACGCGCGGGCGACGGGCCGTGCGAATGGCCTCGAAGAAGTCCTGCAACTGGAGCGCCAACGCGTCGACCGCCTCGAACTCAACCCGCTGACAAGGCAGATGCTCCTCGGACAAATGGCCCAGATAATGCTCCACCTGCTCGGGCGAGAGCGCGTCGACGTCGAACTGCCGGCGGAGCAGCGTTTCGCTCGGGCGGACCACGTTGACCGCGCGGGTGGCAAAGTCGATGCCCGCAAACGAACGCAGCGACCAGACGTGCATCCGCCGAACCGGCTCGTAGCTGACGCGCGACGCCGAAAGCGTGGCCACGCATCCGTTCTCGAACTGCAGCCGGGCGTTGGCCACGTCTTCATGCCCACCGAGAACCGACAAACCCAGCGCGTCGACTTTCCGCACGCGCGAGCGGACCATCGACAGCACCAGGTCGATATCGTGGATCATCAGATCGAGCACCACGCCCACGTCGGTCGAGCGGAAGGTGAAGGGGCCGGCACGGACGGCCTCGATGTACTTGGGGTTTTCCACTTGGGCGGTCGCGGCGGCGAAGGCCGGGTTGAACCGTTCGACGTGGCCTACCTGCAACACGAGGCGATGGCGCCGGGCGGTCTCGACCAGTTCGTCGGCCTCGGCCCGCGTGCTGCAAATCGGCTTCTCCACCAGCAGATGGATCCCCGACTTCAGCAGATCGAGCGCCAGGCGATGGTGCAGCCGGGTGGGCGCGGCGATCACGGCGGCGTCGATCCGACCGGGCAACGGTCCGCAATCGGGCAGGGCTTGTGTCCGGCACTCGGCGGCCACGCGGTTACGGCTTTCCGGCGACGGGTCGACCACGGCCGTCAGCTCGGCGTCGTCTCGGTCGGCGATTTTTCGGGCGTGAAACCCGCCGAGACGGCCCGCTCCGACGACGGCCAGTCTGAGCTTCACGCGGCCCTCCTGCGCTGGCCTTCGCGTCCGCGGCCGTGGCTGCCGTCGTGCTGGTCTTGGATGAAGCCCAACAGGTGGTTGACCTGCGGGACCAGCCGGCCGTTGTTGCGGAGGATTTCCCAGGCGTTGTCCAGGCCGACTTTCGCGCGGTAGAGCAGCCGGTGGGCCTCGGCCAGGCACTGGATTACCTCGTCGGGGAAGTGGTTTCGCTTCAGCCCGACCGAATTGATGCAGCGAGGTCTTGCCGGAAAGCCTTCCACCAGCATGTACGGAGGGACGTCGTGCCGTACGACGCTCATCCCGGCGACGAAGCTGTAGCTGCCGATCGTGGCGAAGTGGTGTACGGCCACCGCCCCGGAGAGCGAGGCGTGGTCGTGAACGTGGACGTGTCCGCCCAGCAGCGTATTGTTGGTAATCGTGATGTGGTTGCCAAGCTGGCAATCGTGGGCGACGTGGCAGCAGGCCATGAGGAAGTTGTGGCTGCCCACCCGCGTGACGCCGTCTTCCTTCTCGGAAGCTCGATTGATGGTGACGCCTTCGCGGATGATGTTGCAGTCGCCGATCACGACCTGGGTTTCGCTTCCGCCGTAGGAAATATCCTGGGGTTCGCCGCCGATGACCGCGTTGGGGTAGACGGTGTTGTCCCGGCCGAGGGTGACGTGGCCCATCAGGGTGACGTTGTTCAGCAGTCGGGTCCCGCTTCCGATCTTCACGTGCGGTCCGACCACGCAAAAAGGCCCGATCCGAACGTCGTCGTCGATTTGGGCCTTGGGATCGATCGAGGCGTTCTCAGCGATCGAGGTAGCCACGCGTATGGCTCCTTCACACTTGTGTCTCGTGCCGAGGCGTCGTTGCACTTTGCGGTACTTACGGCGACGCCTCGAAACGAATGATGGATCTTCCACTGCCCCTTCGATTCACGCGCAACGTTTCAGTTCGGTTTGTCCTTTTGCCTGGGCCAAGATCGCCTGGACGAGTTCTGCATTGAGTCGGTGGCCGCTGCGGTAGGCCGAGAACCGGCCGATCAGGTCCCGGCCGGCCAAGGCCAGGTCGCCGACCATGTCGACGATCTTGTGACGGACGCACTCGTCGGGAAATCGCAATCGGTTGTCGATCGGCCCGTCGGGCCCGAAGACCAACAGGTCCTGGCAGGTGACCCGTTGTCCCAACCCTTGGGCCCGCAACGCGGCCGCCTCCCTATCCAGCAGAAAGGTGCGGCTGGGCGCGAGGCCGTGGCGGAAAGACCCCGGGGAGAGCGAAATCTCGAACGTTTGGTGCCCGATGCGATTGTCCCGGCCGTAATCCAACTCGTATTGCAGGATCGGCTTGCCCGAGCAACACGGCCGGGCTTCGATCCAGCTTTCCTCGCTGCCCAGCCGGATCAACTCGCGGATGACCTTCCGGGGCCGGACGGCGTCTTGTTCGACGATTCCGGCCGCGTCCAGCGCCTCGACGAACGACAGGCTGGAGCCGTCGCAGCCGGGCATTTCGGGTGCATCGAGGTGAACCTCGCAATTGTCGATCTGTAGACCGCCGAAGACGGCCATGACGTGTTCGACCATCTCGACCGCGGCACCGCCGGCCGAGAGCGTCGTTCGCCGCGGAACTTCCTTCCGGTTGGCGACGCAGGCTTCGATGCGAGGGCAATCCGGCAGATCGTCGCGGACGAAGACGATCCCCGTATCGACCTCGGCGGGGCGGAACTCGACGCGGACGTCTTGCCCGCCGAAATAGCCGACCCCCCGGACCGCGGCCGACTTGGCGATCGTTCGCTGGTTTCGCGTCGTGTGCATCAGCAGGTGCCAGTCGTCCGTGACGGGAGTTGCCGGAATCCTCAACGGTAGTTCACGCCGGGTCGCGTATTGCCCACGGTCCCCGAGCCTTGCAGCTTCTGCAGAATCGCGTTGGTGATGTCGAACTGGGGATTGTACCAGACGACCGGCTTGTTGATACCTTTGATCACGCTTTCCGGATTCTCCGGGTCGATCTGTTCCCCGCTGAAGCGCAGCACCATGGCGATGCGGTTGGTCTGGGCGTAGTAGTAAACCTCTTGGAGGACTTCCTGGTAGACGTAGTGGTAGATCTTGGCTTCGCGTTGCACGAACTCTTTTCGCTGCAAGCGGACCCTGGCCTCCAGGTTGCCCTGTCGTACCGCGATCTGTTCATCCATGGCCTTGTATTCCGGGCTTCCCGACGGCACGCCTCGAAGTTGTTCCATCAGTCCTTTGATGGCTTCGCCTTCGGCTTTCGCATTGGCTTCGGCCATTTGGACGTCGGCCATCATGGCCTCGCGCATCTGCTTGAAACGCGCGTGTTCCTGGAAGATTCGACTCACGTCGAGCAAGGCGACCGGGACGCCGCCCGCGGGAGCCGCACTGACCGGGGCCGTGGGCGTGGTGGGCAACGGCCGCATTCCGGCAGCGGGTGCCGTGGGACTGACGCCGGTCGGCGCGCCGCCGTATCCCGGATAGGTTCCCGTCGGCGGGTTCTGGGCGGAGGCGTGGAATCCGGCCAGCGTAAGCCCCGATACGATTGCCGCGACGGCGGCCAGAAGAAAAGCCTTTCTCACGTTCAGCACTCCTTGCTGCTGGAGTCGGTCTTCCTTGACCCGGCGTGTCTCTCCCCGCAGCCACACCGCACCGACTGAATTCTGGAATCGGTTAGAAAGGGTTCCCGGGGAGGCGGTATTCTGCCCGTTCGGGCCGTTTCGGTAAAGGCCAGATAATCGGACGGCGGCAGGAACCGCATAACCTCCTTGTGAACAATGACTTATGGCAACATAGACGAGGCGACCGATCCTCTCCTCGACACGCCGGGTGAAAGGCCCGAATCGGGATTGCCCCAAGCAGCGGTCGTAAGAAACGTACTGGAGAAGAGCCGGTCGTAACTCGATTCATCGGGTTGTGGCGCCAGAATCTCCAGTCGAACTATCTCGGCTTGTCGAGCGTCGCCTCGACGGTCAAGGTCTCCTTACTCCGCCGGACGACGATTTTCACCCGATCGCCCGGCTTGTGCTTGCTCAGCGCGCCGGTGATGTCCTCGAGGTTGCCGATCTTGCTCTGGCCGAACTGGGTGATCACATCGCCTGCCCGCAGGCCCGCCTTCTCCGCCGGCCCCCCCGGGATCACCTCGGCGACTGCGTATCCGTCGTCCTGGGCGCCGAAGTCGGGAACGGTTCCCAGGTAGGGCCGATTGCCGCCGCGCGAGGTCTGCCCGCGAGGAATGGACACGTATTGGGGTCTTTCCTCGGCGTCGGCCAGGGCCACGGCGACCTCTTCGACGAACCGGCTCACCCGCCGCATGCCCGGGACGTTGAGTTTCTCGAATTCGTCGCTCGGTCGGTGAAGGTCGCTATGTCCGCCGGTGATGAAGTGCAAGATGGGAATGTTCTTGCCGTAGAAGGACGCCTGGTCGCTGGGGCCGAAGCCGCCGGGACTCTTCGACAGCGTGAAGGCGTGGCGCTGGTTGATCTTGTCCAACAGCGGGTCGAACTCCTTGGCGGTGCCGGATCCCATCACCGTCAGCTTGTCGTCGCGAAGCCGGCCCACCATGTCCAGGTTCAGCATGGCGACGGTGTTCTCCAGCGGGAACAGGGGATGAGCGACGTACTGCGCACTGCCGAGCAGCCCGCGCTCCTCGCCGGAAAACGCAATGAACACGACCCGGCGCCGCAGTTTCTCGGGCCGGCCGGCCAACGATCGGGCGATCTCGATCAACGCGGCCGTGCCCGAGGCGTTGTCGTCCGCCCCGTTGTAGATCCGGTCCTCGTTGCTCGCGGCGGTGAGGAGTCGAGAGAGCAACCCGCCGGTTTCGGACGTGCCGACGTGGTCGTAATGGGCGCCGATGACGATCGTTTCGTCGGCCAACGGCCCTTCCCCTTCCAACACCGCGACGACGTTGTTCAAGACGGCCGTCTTGCGAACGATATCGACCTGGCCGGTGATTCTCCAGCCGGGCAGTTCGCGGCTTTGCGGCTCGAGATCGGCGTCGATTCGCTCCTCGATCTTCGCCAGGTCGATTTCCAGCGCCGCGGTGAGAATCCGGTCCAGGACCTCGCGGTGGCAGTGGACGATGGGAAAATCCTTCCGCGTTGGACCGCCTCCGGTGGCCCGAAACGGCAACAGCGGATCGGACTCCGCGGCCGGCTTTTCGTGGCTTCGAAGGATGTTCTGGCGAACCTCGAACAGATCGGTGCAGAGGATCACCCCGGCCGCCCCGTGCTCGTAGGCGTTGGATATCTTGCTGGCCAGGGGGGCGTGGGCCGTGATCTTCGTGCCGTCGAAGACGCTTTTCGGGTCGGCCTGCTGCGGCTCGTGACGGAGAATGATGACGGCCTTCCCTTTCACGTCCACGCCGGCATAGTCGTCGTACTTCTCCTTCTTGCCCGTGATGCCGTAGCCCACGAAGACCAGCGGCAGGTCGAACTCTCCGCCGCTGCTGACGGAGATCGGGGTGAAATCCTCGCCGGACTTCAGCTCGATCGCTTCGGTGGTTTCGCCGTTCTCGCCCGGGGGAGGTTGGAACACGAAGCGGTTGTTCTGGCCGACTTCCGTGCCGACGGCCACTTCGAACGGCTGCGTCGGCTTCCCGTCGAACAGTTCCGTTTTCACGCCGATGGCTCGAAACTGCTCGGCGATATAGTCGGCGGCCAGTTCCAGCCCCTTGGATCCGGCGCTGCGTCCTTCCAGCTCGTCGGAAGCCAAGTATCGAGCCGAGTCGGCAAGCCGGTTCTCGATGGCGGCCGTTTCTTCTGCGGCGTCCGCCACGGCAGCCCGTGCCGAATCCAGGCAAGAACAAAAACACGTCAACCAGCAGGCGAAGACGCTCAGAACGATACGTGCCCCAATTGAGCCACGACGATTTTTAGGAGAAGCCGAACGAAAGCCTGTCGAGAATCTCATGGGCGATTCCTGATTGTTGTGAGGGAGTTGCTGCGGAGTGATCAAGAGGCGTGACGTTGCAGTAGGGAGAACGGGTTGGGTGCGGGGGTTCCGCAAACCGGGGGATTTGCGCAAGTTTCCGCGGCCGGCTTCTGGTCATTGTTTTCGCTGGTTTGCCCCGAGTCAAGGCACAACTCGCTTTGACACGCGGGGCAACTCTCGCTATCCTCTGGCCGCTTTTGCCCGGCACGACCGGAGATTGTGGGGCGCGACCGGAGATTGTGGGGCGCGACCAACGGTCGCGGCTTTATGAGCACCGCCGGCGGCCCCCCTTTGGGGTGGACAGGGAAGTCCAGTCGCCGAGCCACATGGAGGTCATTGTCTTGGACGGCCAACGAAGCGTGTTGATTGTCGATCACTCGGAAGAAACCCGGGAAGTGCTGCAAACCGCGCTGGAACGCCGTGGTTTGCGGACTTTTTCGGCCAGCCGGGCCGGTGCGGGGTTGGAACTGGCGCGGCGACACCGGCCGGATCTGATCGTGCTGGACCTCGAACTGGACGATGCCGGTTCGGAAGACCTTCCGGGCGGCTTTGCCGAGCAATCGTGCCGCGACCACATTCCCCTGGTCATGTTGGGGACCGTTCGCCGAGACGCGAAGAGTCCGCCCGAGGGAGAATTCGTGGCCAAGCCCTACCATTATGGGCCTTTGATTCGTAAAATCGAAGAGTTGCTCCATACGCCCCCGGTGGCGTTGCGCCGGAGTGCCTGAGGCGCGGCCCCCGGCCGGTTTCGGGCCGTCACGGCCCCGTGGGGGCGCGCATTTCCGGAGTACTAGGCCGTGCCGTCTCTATTCGTGATCCGCGGAAACGATCAGGGCACGCGCTTCGAGTTGAGCGAATCGCTGCTCCGGCTCGGGCGCGACGCCTCCAGCACGATCCAGCTCCACGACACCGAAGTCTCCCGCCAACACGCCGAACTGAGACGCTCCGGCAAACACTTCACCATCTCCGACCTCGGCAGTTCGAACGGAACGTTCGTCAACGGGGAACGAATCCGGCGTCAGCCGCTCTCCAGCGGCGACCAGGTCCAGATCGGCCAAACGATGATGCTCTACACGGGTCCTTCCGGCGACTTCGACGCGGACCTGGCCGACGTGATCAGCATCGCCGCGGCGACCGCGAAGGAGGAGTCGCAGATCATCCGTTCGATCACCCAGGAGGAGGGCAGCCGGATCTTCGGCAGCGACGCCGCCTTCGCCGAAAACCCGTGGCTCGCCCGGGCGAGAAGCAACCTGCAGGTGATGTATCGCACGGCCCTGGCGGTCAGCCATACGCTGGACATCGACCAGTTGCTCTACCGGATCATGGAGTTGATCTTCGAGTGGGTGGAGGCGGATCGCGGTTGTATCATGCTGGTCGATCCGGAGGACAACTCGCTTCGGCCGAAGGTTCGCCGTACCCGTCGCAAGACCCGGCCGGACGAGAAGATCACGATCAGCAAGACGATCCTCGACTACGTGACCGAGCGCAGGGAAGGGGTGCTCACCAGCGACGCCCGGCAAGACGAACGCTGGAGCCCGGCCGGGAGCATTCTGAAGATGGGCGTTCGCGAGGCGATCTGTGTGCCGATGCAGGCTCGTTACGACATGGTCGGCGTGATCTACATCGACACGCACACCACGCCCCAGGAGATCATCCGGCAGGGCACGGCCGAGAAATTCACCGAGGATCACCTGAAGCTGATGGTCGCCATCGCCCACCAGGCCGCCCTGGCCGTGGAGGACACGCGATACTACTCGGCGATGGTCCAGGCCGAGCGTTTGGCGGCGATCGGGCAGACCGTCGCCACGCTTTCCCACCACATCAAGAACATCCTCCAGGGGATCCGCGGCGGCAGCTATCTGATCGAGTTGGGACTGACCGAGCACGACGAGTCGGTGATCGACAAGGGCTGGAATATCGTCGAGAAGAACCAGAAGAAGATCTCCGCCCTGGTGATGGACATGCTCACCTTCAGCAAGGAGCGAGAGCCCGATCTGGCCACCGCCGATCTGAACCACGTCATCGGCGACGTCGTCGAGCTGATGCACGCGCACGCCGACGAGCTGGACGTCGATCTCCAGTGGCAACCGGACGGGACCCTGCCCGAGTTGGTCTTCGATCCCGAGGGGATCCATCGGGCGGTGCTCAACGTGCTGACCAACGCGATCGACGCGGCCGGCGAGAACGAGGAGTCGGGCCGGGTGACCATCCGCAGCGAGTACCTGTCCGACGCGGCGTTGGTGCGAATCACGATCGAAGACAACGGGTCGGGCATCCCGCCGGCCCAAGTGGAGCAGTTGTTCAGTCCCTTCGTCTCCACGAAGAAGGGCCGCGGCACGGGGTTGGGGTTGCCGGTGAGCCAAAAAATTCTCACCGAGCACGGCGGCCGCATTCTGGTCGACGGCCATTCCGCGCCCGGCAGCCGCTTCACCCTCGAACTACCCGCCGTGTTGCCCAAGACCGGCCGGGATACCACGTGAAGCCGCCGCCGGTCCGCTTCTGGGCAAGGTACTTGTCCAACGCGGTGTTCGAGTCGTCCCACGGACCGATCTTTCTTTGGCTTTGTTCGCTTGGCACCCTTGCCGTTCTCGGATGTCTTGGTATCATCGGTAGCTTGAGCAGGCGGCGGTGTCGGCCGTAAGTTCAGAAGAATAAGGTGGTAACAGAGCGCGCGCCCGTAGCTCAATTGGATAGAGCATCGGTCTTCGGAACCGAGGGTTGGGGGTTCGAATCCCTCCGGGCGTACTCGATCAGGAGGGCCAAACGCAGATGCGTTTGGCCCTTTTCTCATAAGGACTTACGTCCACAACTCGCGACGTGTCCGAGAATTGTGGCCACCGGCTGATCGGATCCCGGGTCGCTGGTTGGGCGGCCGTTTCCAGCGAATTACAGCGGTTCGCGGCGCTGGTACGCGTTGAGTTCCGGGCCGATCTTGCGGCGCTTGTAGGTGACCGAGTAGGTGACGAGCCGCTTTTCGCCGGGATTGAGGTCGAGGAAGTACTTGACGTGGTTCTGATCGACCCGCTCGACGCGGCCTTCGACTTGGTGCAGATCCACGTACGCCCCCGGTTCGTCGGAGTTCCAATCGGCCGGCTGCCCTTCGCTGCCCCAGAGGACCACGTTGGCGTCGAAGCGGCGTTCGAGTTCGGTTTTCGCATCGACCGGCTTTCCGGAGACGATCTCTTCCTCATAGACGAAGGTCTCGTCGTAGTCGATCAGATCGTAGTACATCACGTACGTGTTGTCCAGCCGCCGCTTGTACTGCCGGGCGACGACGTTGGTGACGTGCTGGTCCTTCAGCCGGCGGATGATCGTCAGATCGCTGTCGCGGCCGACGTTCACCTCGACGCGGTCGCCGATCGGCACATACTTGGTCGACGTGCCGCCGACGTAGGCGAGGTCTTTGTTGCGGTACTCGGAGAAGAGCCGCACCATGCCGTCCGGCAGCGGCGAAAGGCCCAGATTCTCCATCGCCGTGAGATCCTTTTCCTCGCCCTTCTCATCGAGCAGCTTGAGGTTCTTGAAGCGATAGTACTTCGTAAACTGCGTCCCGCCGTCGCGGTCGGTCAGCTTGTAGAAGCACTCCAGCGGCACTTCGGCGACTTCCATGGAGACCAGCCGCTTGGGCTCGTTGTCCTGGATGTCTTCGCGGCCTTCAATCGTGAACAGGAAGTACTCGGAGAGGCCCTCCTTGACGACCATCTTGGGTTTCTCATCCGGAGCCGCGTCGTCGGGTGCCGGCATGTCGGCGGCCTCCTCGAACGCCTCCTCGAGTTCCGCCATGGCCTTCAACCGTACGGGCACCGGAAGTCCGCGAATGCTCCCGCTCTTCTTGCCATCGGGCGCGGG
>DATLAN010000377.1:0-5537 GCA_035527455.1 Thermoguttaceae bacterium | reverse complement strand
GACGAAGGGAAGCGGTCCGGCAGCGGTGGTTTGTCGCCGCGCAGAAATAGCCCATTCGCTGGGGTGGCACGCCCTGAGGAACGAAGGGCGTGATGGGACAGGTCTCCCACGCCCTTCGTTCCTCAGGGCGTGCCACCCCAGGGCGTGCCACCCCAGCGAATGGGCTATTTCTGCGCGGCGACAAACCACCGCTGCCGGACCGCTTCCCTTCGTCGGGCGTGGTCGGGACGTCTTTCGATGGCCTCGTTGCCGGTGGGCAGTTCCTCGAAACGTCCCTGAAAAATCCCCGGCACGAGGTGGTGCCGTCGCCGGCCGGCCGCCAGCGCACCGCAAACGATAATGTCGTCCTCGCCGCCCACGTCGCCGCAGAGGTCGCCGAGTTTCAACGCCGAGCGGAGAGCCGCCGTTCGCACCAGGAGGCAGCGTCCCTGGACCATATCGACCGGCGTGTCTTGCGGCGGACATCGGGCGTCGAGGTGCTGCGCGTACGGCCGGCCCGGCTGAAGGATCACGCCGAAGGGGCCGATCGCCCGGTCGGCCGTCTGCCGTCGCGCCACGCGTACGGCGTCCTCCAACACGCGCGGGTCGGCCGGCAGCAGGTCGTCGTCCAGGCTGACCGCGAACTGCGTTTCCGCCTGCGCGGCCATCCACCATCGCGGCGGGCACATCACGTTGCGGCCGGAGTCCACCTGCCAATCGACCGCCGGATGGTGAAACGGCTCCAGGGCGTTGTTCCACAGGAAGATCGCCATCTGGGCCCGCAGCGTCTGCTCGGCCAACCGGTCGAGGATGCGGCGGAGATTCGCCGGGCGTTTCCAGTTCAGCAGGCAAACGGTAAGGGTCATGTCGTATAGTAGCCGTCTCGCTCCGCGAGACGAGGCCGCATCTCGCGGAGCGAGATGGCTACGTTAAAGGTGCAGAAACTCCGGGATCTGGTCCAACCACCGTGCGTTGAAGTCGATCGAGTTGGTGGGCGTCGCGTTCAATGCCTCCGTCAACGCCTCGGACAACGTGCGCCGCTGGGCAAACACCACGTGCGGCAGGTCGCCGAACCAATGACGGGAAGCGTCCAGCTTGTGATCGACCGTACGGAGCACGACGCAGGGCGTGCCGGTGACGATGGCGAAGATCGTTCCGTGCAGCCGATCGGTAACGACAACGCGACAGGCGGCGAACCGATCGAGCATACTCCGCACTTCACGCCGGCGGTCTCGCACGTCGTCGGGCAAGACCGTATCGAGCGCGGTCACCTCGCCGGCCACCTCGGCGGCCGCGTCCCTCAGCGCCCTTTTCTGCCGGTCCGTAAGGATCGATTCGTCGTCGTCGCGCAGGCAGAGCAACGCCCCGCTCCGCGCCCGTCCGGCCGCCGGCGGCTCGTACGGATATCCCAGCACGAAATCCGGGAACATTCCCACTTTGCACTGGGGGAAATACTCCCCGGCCAGCTCGAAGCTGCGCGGGTCGCGCGCCAGGATCGTCAGGTCGCCGTGGGCGTTGTAGATTCGTTTCGCCCGTGCCAGCACGTCGCCGGTAAACGAGACGGTCTGCGGCAATTGTACGATCTTGTGGCCGGGAAACGCCCGAATCACTTCGCACCGGACCCCTTCGGAGAGCGTGGCCCGGTTGGCCATGTTGCCGCCGGACTGGATGAAGATCAAGTCGCCGGGCCGTGCGGCCGCTTGGACCTCGTCGATCGGGGCGAGCTTGGTGAATTCGCGCACCGGCACGCCCGGCCAATGTTTCTCGAGCCACCGGTGGATGCAGATCGCCTGGGCGTGGTCGCCGAGGTTTCGCAGTTGCGGGTGCGGGCTGCAGGTGAGCAGGATCTTCATGGCGGCGGGTTTCTACCCCGTAGCTGAATTTGCACAGAATTCAGAGAATCCCCGGACGAACTCACTGACGAACTCACGATTGCGACGAGGTGTCGTGTCTTGCAGAATTCTTGCGAATCCAGCTACGTCTTTTCTGCCACTTCGGGTCAAGCCAGCCCCTCCAGCAATTCCTTCCATTGCTCCCAAATCGTCTCGGGATTGGCCAACCGTTGTTCAAGCTCGCGCCGGGCCTGGCGGACTATCTGCTGCCGGTGCTCTTCGTCGTAGGCCAGACGTGCCGTGTAGTAGGCGAACTGGTCGTCGTTTTCGCACAGGTATCCGGTCTGGCCGTGCCGGATCATCTCGCGCCATCCGCCGCGGTGGTCGGCCACGACCGGAACGCCGGCGGCCATCGCCTCCAGACCGACCCGCGGCCAGTTCTCCGTCGCCCGACCGCCGGCGTGGACCATCGCGTGCAGCGTGGCGAGGAACTCCCGCGGCGCTTGGCTGCCGGGAGCGAGGCACTCGGCCCAACGCGGCGTCGGCCCGAGCCGGCGGCGGATTTCCTCATCGAATCCCAACAGCCGGGCACGGATCGGATGGGGAATCTTCGCAAGAATCTCCCACGTCCGCGGCGAGTATTTGTCGATTGCCGCACGGCTGATCCGCCCCACGGTGAACATGCTCTCGGGCGGATGTGGCAGCGGGCGAAAAGGAAACTCCTCCAACGCCAATGCCCCGCGTATGATTCTTCCCCGGGCGTCGTCGTAGCCGAACTTGCGCAGTTGCGGCACAAGCTGATCGTGCTGGTAGCGGCTCTGGAAGACGTGCCGCTCGAACGGGCCGCACTTGCGATAGTGCAGCCGTTCCTCGGGAAACAGCCAGTTCATGCAGCCGACCCAGACGATCCGGCAGCCCAGCTCGCGAAACCGCTCGGCGACGGCGAGGAACTTCGTGTTGCACATCGAGACCACCACGCCGCCGGCCAGGCCGGCGACGGCGTGGAGATTGTCCGGATTGCCTTCGGCCGTGCCGCATCCGATCGCCTCCAGCCGGGTTTGCCGCCTAGGATCGGCCTTCCAAGTCGGGATCAGCGTCACCTCCAAGCCGAACTTCCGCCACAGCCTGACGGTGTGCCAAAGTTCGGTGTTGGCCCCACCGAGGTCGCCGGGATAACCAGAGATGAAGAGGTGATCGGTCATGGGGAGGCGAGGAGGCTGAATGTCTAATGTCTAATGTCTAATGACGAATGACGAATGACGAAAAGGTGAAGCGAGGCGTATCTCTGGAATCGTTCCCGAGCATTGGTCATTAGACATTCGTCATTCGTCATTCGTCATTCGTCATTCGTCATTCGTCATTCGTCATTAGACATTCGTCATTCGTCATTCGTCATTCTTTCTTCACGGGATCGTCACCTGCGCCGTGGTTCCGCCGACGACGGCTACGGTGACGCCGGCTCCGAGGAATTGGATGGTTCTTGCCGGGACTACCGAGACGCCGTTGGCGACGACCACGCCGCCTTCCTGTTCGACGATCGTCCAGCGATCTTCGTGCCGGTCGTAGCCGACGACGACGTGGTCGCCGGGCCGGATGCTCGGGCCGCACCAGTTCAGCGCCGTGACGCTCCGCCCGCTGTCGGCGAGGTTGCCCGTGGCGTAGTCCTTCCACCAGAGCGACACCGTGCCCGAGGCGCCCTGGTCGATGTAGTTGTCCGCCACGCCTTCGCAGAGGAGCTTCGCGTCGAGCGTCATCAATTCCCAGCGGCGTCGCACGGGCTGCCAGACGGCGTAGCCTTCGGTGCCGTTGTGCGGATTCGCGGCGCTGCCGCCGCGGCCGATGCCGAAGCGGTGATGAGACGACGCCTGGTAGACGGTGACCACCGGCTCGTCCGGATCGTCGATCAGGTGGGCGTCGACGCTGGCGTCGCCGGGCATGTAGACTTCGCCTTCGGCCAGCTCGATCCGCGCGGTGTACGGCGGGCGTTCGAGGATCTCCCAGCGGCCCGACTGCCGGTTGTACGCCGCGGCAACCCGGCTCCCGATGCCGTAACCCGGCGTGCTCCACGCCGTGTCGCCGGTGTCGCGCAGGCACGTCGGCTGGTAGAGGACCGTGTCGGGGGAATCACTCTTCTCGTTGTACCGGTTGTCCGCGTGGTTGAGCCAGATCCGCCTGGCGGCCAGCGTATAGGGGACGTCCGGCACGCTGTCCAGACCGGGCGGGATCGGCGGGTCGTCGTCGGAAGGGTACCACATCTTCTCGGTCATCTCGAAGATGCCGATGCGGACCTCGGGCGGGGCGTTGAAGGTCACGCCGGCCGTGCCGTATTGGGCCGAACCCGCCGTGCCCGGCCGCGCCACCGCGTTGACCTGGGCGATCAGGGCGTTTTGCTCTTCCGCGCTGAGCGGACTGCCGGGCTGGACGTGTTCGAGGGTCATATGATCGCCGCGAATTGGAAAAGGGTGGTGAAGTCGGACGTCTGGTAGCGGTTCTCGTTGTTGCCGTCCTTGAGCTTGTCCCAGCCCGGTGCGTCGTGCGGCAGCGAGCGGTAGGCGTGGTTCCAGCCGTAGACGTTGCCGCCGTACTTGATCGCCTTTTCGCGAAACACGTAAGTGATCCGCCACCCGAACTCGGGCAGCATCAGGTCGTCGATGCCGATGAACTGTTTTTCGGCGGTGGCCCCGTCGAAGAGCACGGTCTCGGCGGCCGCGCCGATGAACGCGGCGTGGTTGACCGTGCCGGCGCCGTCGCGGATCGCCTGCCACGGCGGGTTGACCACGCGATGCCACGTGACGTGGTGCTCGGTGATGGGCACGCGCAGCGTGGCGACGGCCTCCGGCGGGACGGGGATCGTGGCGTCGGAAGTCCAGACCATGCTGTGCGAAGGCAGCTCGACGTATTCGCCGGCGAAATCCATCCGGTAGGTGAGGAACGTCTCTTCCTCATGCTCCGGCAGGTCGGGCCGGCTGGTGCCGGTTTCGAGCAGTTCGTAGTCGACGACGATCTCGGCGTACTTGCCGCTGTAACTGTTGATCTGCTCGGCCACGTCGGCGAAGGTCCCTTGTTCGTCGGGGCACTTCGGCCAGGGCTGAAGCTTCGCCCGCATCGCCAGGACGTACGGCCGGTCGGGGTACCGGGCCGGCTGCGTGCCGCCGAACTCGTAGCCGTCGCCGAGCAACTCGGCGACCATGCCGTGCCGGTTCTCCCAGGCCACGAGGATTCGCCGCTGGGCCTTCATGCCTTCCGGGCCGTAAGTCTCCACGGGCGACCCGGCCAGTTCCTTGAATGCAGTGGTCATCTTCTTGTCTCGAATTGCAGGCCGTCAGTGGAAAAAGGGGACTGGCTCCGAGCCGCGGATGGTGTGAAAACTCGGGAAAAGCGTTGCCGGCTCGGTGCCTGTCCCCGTTTTCCACGGCGTTGCGAGTGGACCGCCCGAAAAAGGGGACAGGCACCGTCGGCCACGCGAAATCGCACTGAGAAACCGCATCTCGACGGAGCCAGTCCCCATTTTCGGGCTCGCATACTCACAGTATGACTCCTTGTCGTGCTTCTCATGGGCCCCAAGACGGTTGCCTGAGTTGTTGGTTCTCGACGGTTTCGCGCAGGGCGTCGATCTTGTCGCCGAGGTTCCGAAGTTCCTTGATCTGTTCGGCCTCGCCGCGGGTCATGGATTGGGTGCCCAGTCCGTCCGGCGAAGCGGTTTCGATAGGCGACGTCGAAGCGGCT
>DATLAN010000376.1:0-11806 GCA_035527455.1 Thermoguttaceae bacterium | reverse complement strand
TCGATCCTGGAGGCCGAAGCGTACGCCCGACAGGCCGGCAAGCGGTTGCTGGCGGTCGTGCTGCTGAGCGACGGGGTCCAGACGGCCGGCGACACCGCGCCGCAGACCGCCGCGGCGGAACTCCGGCGCCTGGGCTACTCGCTCTATACGATCGCGTTGGGTCAATCCCGCGGGCTGGGCCAGGCCAAGGACGTGCGAATCGAGCGGCTCTCGGTCAACCCGACCGTGTTCGAGAAGAACGAACTGGCCGTCGAGGCCCTGCTTCGCATCAACGGCTATCCCAGTCGCGAGATCCCCGTCCACGTCTTGTTCGAGACCCCCTCCGGCGAAATGAAGGTGGAAAAGACCCAGATCGTCCAGGCCAGCGCCGACGGCAGTGCCGTGCCGGTGCAGTTCAGCTTCTGGCCCCAAACGGCCGGCGAGTTCAAGCTGACGGTCGAAGCCGAGGAACAACCCGGCGAACTGGTTACCACGAACAATCACCGCAGCACGTTCGTCAACGTCCTCAAGGGCGGACTGAAGGTGTTGTATCTGGAGGGCTCGTGGCGGGTGGAGCAGAAGTTCATCCGCCGGGCCCTGGCCGCCTCGCTCAATATCGACGTCGACTACCTGCGAATCGACGCGCTGGACCACACCACGCGGCCCGGCGACATGGCCGAACGGTTCAAGCCGGGCAAATACGACGTGTACATCCTCGGGGACCTCGACGCGAAGGCCTTCGTAGGCGAGGAACTCGGCGACCTGGTCAAAGCGGTCGATCAGGGGGCCGGATTGATCATGCTGGGCGGGTTCCATAGCTTCGGCCCCGGCGGCTACGCCACCACACCCCTGGCCGAAATCCTCCCGGTGGTGATGAGCGACAAAGAGCGGCAGCGATTCGTCGACCCGATCCGCACCGACGTCCACGTTTCCCGGCCCGTGAAGATGAGGCCGACTCCATACGGTTTGACGCATTTCGCTTTGATGCTGGGGGGAAATCCGGACGAGAACGAGGCGCTCTGGGCCAAGCTGCCGCTTCTGGAAGGGGCCAACAAGTTCTCGCCCGGCAACCTGGCCGACGGAGCGCTGGTGCTGGCCGACGACGGCCCCGGCTTGCCGTTGTTGGTGGAGCACACGCCCAGCACGGGCCGCGTGATGGCCCTGGCCGTCGATTCGACCTGGCGGTGGTGGATGGGCGGCTACGAGTCGGCCCACAAACGCTTCTGGCGACAGATCGTGCTGCGATTGGGCCGCAAGGACGAGTCGGCCGACGGGAACGCCTGGATTCGTCCCGAAAAGCGGCGTTATGCCCCGGGCGAGCACGTCAAGTTCACCATGGGCGCACGCTCGGCCACCGGAGAGCCGATCGCCGGCGCGACCTACGAGGCGGTGGTCCACTTGCCCGAGGGACCGCCGCGAGCCTTGACCCCCGCGCCTCAAGACGAGCAGAAACTCGAAATGGCCGACGTGTTCCGCGACACCCAGCAGCACGGCGACTATCGCGTCGAGCTTACCGTGCGGCATCCCGATCTGCCCTCGGGAACGGCCAAAGCCCGGGCGCGGTTCCTGGTCTTTCCGCAGGATCTGGAGTTGGACTCGCCGGCCGCCGACACCGACATGCTGCAAACCATGGCCGAGATGACCGAAGAGGGAAAGTTGATTGCCCCGGAACAGCTTCCCGGGCTGATCGAAAGACTGGCCCGGGAGACCGAAAGCCTCGATATCCTCCAAGAGACCAAGCAGACCTTCTGGGACACCTGGCCGTTCTTCCTGCTGCTGGTCGGTCTGTTGGGCTTGGAGTGGTATCTGCGGAAGCGGTGGGGGTTGGTTTAGGGATTTAGGATTTAAGATCGGGGACTGGGGGCTGGGGATTGGGGGCTGGGGATTGGGGATTGGGGATTAGAGTCTTGCGTCATGAAAACCGTTTAGCGGGCGGGCTTGCCCGCCGTTTCGTGGCCGTCCTGCCGCGTGCAAGACTGTAGACGGTAGGCCGGAACCAGCGCAGCGCAGTTCCGGCATTTGGTGAGGAAAGACCGCGTGAAGCCGCGTGCCGGAACTGCGCTGCGCTGGTTCCGGCCTACTACTACTTCGCTGGGGAGAGTATGAGAACTTCCTTGACAGAGAGATCGGACGCACTTGAACACATCGGCCGAAAGTCGGACGTTTCGGTGCTGATCGTGGGTGGGGGCATCAACGGGGCGGGCTTGTTCCGCGAGCTTGCCTTGCAGGGCATCGACGTTTGGTTGATCGATAAGTCGGACTTCTGCGCGGGGGCCAGCGCCGCACCCTCCCGTATGATCCACGGTGGGTTGCGCTATCTGGAATTCGGCGAATTCCGACTGGTCAAGGAGTCCCTCAGAGAGCGCAACCTGCTGCTGCAAAACGCCCCGCACTACGTCAATCCGCTGCCCACCACCATTCCGCTCTTCTCGTGGTTTTCCGGGTCGATCAGCAGCGTTCGGCGATTTCTTCACCTCGGCGGAACACGCCCCACCCGCCGGGGAGCGATGATGGTCAAGGCGGGGCTGTCCTTCTACGACCTGTTCACCCGAAAACACCAACGCATGCCGCGGCACATGTTCACCTCGCGCGGCGAGGCCCTGGCTCGCCGGCCGCTGCTGCACCCGGGCATCATCAAGACGGCCACTTATTACGACGCCTGGATCAGCTACCCGGAACGCCTCTGTCTGGAGCTTCTGCTCGACGGCGAGGAATTCTGCCCCGAGGCCAGGGCGGTGAACTACGTTTCTCTTCAAGGTGGTTCCGCCGAGGCCGCCACGCTTCGCGATGAACTCTCGGGCGAGGTGTTCGACGTCCGGCCCAAGGTGCTGGTCAACGCCACCGGAGGATGGATCGATTTCGCCAATCGCGCGCTCGGGCACGACACGAAGCTGGTGGGCGGAACGAAGGGGGCCCACCTCGTGCTGGACAACCAGGACCTGATGGATGCCCTGCAGGGAGAGATGGTCTACTACGAGACCCCCGACGGCCGGGTCTCGATCGCACTGCCCTGGCTGGGCAAGGCGCTGATCGGATCCACCGATATCCGTTGCGGCAATCCGGACGACGTCCGGTGCGAGGACGAAGAAATCGACTACATGCTGGAGAACGTCCGCGGGGTGTTTCCCGAGCTGCAAGTCGACCGCTCTCACGTCGTCAGCTTCTTCAGCGGCGTGCGACCGCTCAGATACAGCAATGCGTCGGCCACCGTCCAGGCCAGCCGGGACCATCTCTGTTCGGTGATCGACCCGGCCGACGAACTCCGCTTCCCGATCTACTCGCTGGTCGGCGGCAAGTGGACCACCTTCCGGGCATTTGCCCAACAGGTCGCGGATCGACTGTTGGAGCATTTCGGCCAGACTCGCCGTGCCGGATCGCAGCGGCTGGCCATCGGCGGCGGAAAGGATTTCCCCAAGAACGGTACGGCGAAGCGGCAATGGGTCGCCGAGCTTCAGAATCGGACACCCTTGGGGGAAGAGCGGCTGCGGACGTTGCTGGACCGCTACGGCACGCGGGCCGAACCCGTCGCCGACTTCATCGCGGAGGCTTCCGACCGGCCGCTGGGCGATCATTCCGGGTACAGCCTGCGCGAAGTCGAGTTCGTTCTTCGCAATGAAGGTGTCGTCCATCTGGACGACCTGCTCCTGCGTCGAACGGCGATCGCCCTGCTCGGCGAGCTGACCGGGGACCTGTTCGAGGAACTCCTCTCGCTGATGGCCACGTTGCGTGGGTGGTCGAAAGAAGAAGCCCACGTCGAAGGCGACCGAGTCCGGACGATTCTCCGGGAAAGGCACGGGATCCAGATCCCGGTCTCTGGGGGGGCGTCCGAAGCGGACGGTCCATAGCACCAAACGGTTTTTGGCATGGTTGCGGTAAACTTCGGGGTGGCACGCCCTGAGGAACGAAGGGCGTGGTATGTCGGGAAAACACGCCCTTCGTTCCTCAGGGCGTGCCACCCACCGTCACATCCCAGACTTAACGCCAAACCGCCAAGAACCGTTTGGTGATAGTGACCGCATTCATGCGGTCTTTCACGGATCTCGGCGCAATCGCTCCGATTGAATCGGGGCACTACGAACCAAGTGGCTTGTCGGCCGTTCGAACCGGACACTTTGGCAAATGGGAATACTCCGGTTGCACAAGAGATAGGCATTCGGTCGGCTGCCGGTTTGCGCGGCAGTTGTGCCCAAGAAGAGGGCACGCTGCATTCAATGCCATAAGTGCTTGCATTGCAATGACTTCCATGCAGGCCTTGACTCCTGGAGACCATTTGGGCGGATCGTCACTACGGAGGTTGACGCCGGCCAACACGAGTCAATGGTTCTCGAAGGAGGGTTTGATGACCGCGATCGAAAAAGAAGTCCAGCAACTTGCACAGTCCCTGTATACCCAGTCGCCCGACTGGATGACATTCTACCGAGAAGTCTTCGGGCTGCAGGGCGCCATCCGCCAGAGGTTTCCCACCCGCAGTCAACTCGACGAGTTCGAGCAGACGGAAGCCTATCGCGAGATTCAGGAGATGCTCGCCAAGCTGCGGGAGCACAAGCCTCCCGTTACCAATCCCGAGGAACCCACCCAGGCGATCACCGTCCGGCTGCCGAAGAGTGTTCACGAAGCGTTGCGAGTCGAAGCCCACGAGCACCGCACGAGCATGAACAAACTGTGCATTTCCAAGCTGCTGCAGTTCATCGACGACGAGTTGATCCCCTCGGACGTGTGAAGTGGTTCGTAGATAATCTCGACAAAGAATGGGTTCGGAGCGGACCTGTAAGCCGGGTTCTGTCCCCCCAACGGATTAAGGAAGGGGGTGATGGCCATTTATCTAGGAAGCCGATTACTCGACTCCTCCAGCGGTCCACCCGGAAGTCGATAACGGACCGGACCGGCCCGCGGGAACGACCCGAGGAACGGTGTCCCCGGTCGTGTCCGCTGCTCCCTGTTTGACCTTGCTGCCGGTGGGGTTTGCCTAGCCAGGCTGGTCACCCAACCTGCTGGTGAGCTTTTACCTCACCGTTTCACCCTTACCGCGCGGGCCGATGGCCCGCGAGGCGGTCTGCTTTCTGTTGCACTTTCCCTGGCCTCGCGGCCGGTGGGCGTTACCCATCACCGTGTCCTACGCAGCCCGGACTTTCCTCTCGTCGGAACCCTCAAACGGCCGATATGGCGGCTCTGCAGGTACCCGACCAGCGGCCATCCGGTCCACTCCGAATCCTATTTAACCATACCTCGCGCTGGCGGCGGAGAAAAGGGGCGTGCCAGGCGGCTTTGGGACCTCGCAAAGACAACTTGTTCCATAGGGTGGCACGCCCTGAGGAACGAAGGGCGTGGAAAACCTGGCTAAACCACGCCCTTCGTTCCTCAGGGCGTGCCACCCCCGCCGAGAAAGTGTACAAGGTATTCGTGTTCTTGTGCAAACGTTTGGCCGTCACGGCCGGCATCTTTGCCCTTGCCACGTGCCACGACGACGGAACTCGGCTTCGATGGCGCGGCGAACGGCCGACTTGTCCAGGCACCAACTCGGTCCGACCAGATACTCCGGCGGGGCGTCGCCGCTGAGTCGGTCGATGACGCAACCAGCCGGCAGCCGCTCCAGGAAATCGACGACCCAGCCCACGTACTGGTCCAAACTCGGGAGCCGGACTTCGCCGCGAGCCACCAGATCGGCCAACGGCGTGTGCTTGACCGCATGAAGATTATGGAGCTTGACCGAGTCGATCCGGAGTCGGGCCAGTTCGCCGGCGGTTTCCAACATGTCTTGTGTCGATTCGCCCGGCAGACCCAGGATGACGTGGGCGCCGATTCTCAGTCCCCGGCGGTGGCTCCGTCGGACGGCATCCAGGAACGCACCGTAGCCATGCCCCCGGCCGATCCAATCCAACGTCCGATCGTGGATCGTCTGCAGGCCGTATTCCACGGTCAACCAGGTCCGCTTCGAGAGTTCGGCAAGCAGATCCAACACGTCGTCGCCCACGCAATCGGGCCGTGTGCCGATCACCAGGCCGATCACGTCGGGATGCGACAACGCTTGGGCGTAGACGTCCCGCAGTCGATCCGGCGGCGCGTAGGTATTGGTGGCCGGCTGGAAATAGGCCACGAAGCGTTCGGCACCATAGCGTGCTTTCAGCCGACGGCAGCCCTCGTCGATCTGTTCGGAAATCGACAGGTGGCTCCTGCGCCGGCTGGGGCTGAAGCTGTCCGGATCGCAGAAGACGCATCCGGAATCCCCCAAGGCACCATCCCGGTTGGGGCACAGAAACCCCCCGTCTACGCTGATTCGCCAAACGCGACAGCCGAACTTCTCGCGGTTGTAGCGACTCCGGCTGTACCACGGCAAACCGGCCGGCCGCCAGTGGGCAGACTCACAGGAGTGGTCGCAGTCCGAACCTTGATTCTCGGCATGATTTGGGTGCATTTCAGACGCCCGGATCGGCACTCGGTCGGGGACGTACCCCCCGGCACGAAAACCTAGTTGACGTCAATTCGGGCCCCGGCTAAACTTAGGCGAAAGATCAGCTTTCGATTATCTGGAAGACTAGCAGCCCCAGGAAAACGAATACGATGTACGGTGAACTGGTTCCAGTCGGTGGTGGAGACCCGATTCCCCTGTTGAAGCGATCGCTCATGGTCGGCCGGCGCGAGAGTTGCGACATCGTGTTGAGATTCTCCAACGTTTCGGCCCATCATTGTCAGTTGACCATCAACGGCGGCTATTGGCAAGTCCGAGACCTCAACAGCCGCAACGGAACGAAGGTCAACGGCATGCGGGTGAAGGAGAAGCGGGTCGATCCGGGCGACGTTTTGTCGATCGCCAAGCACAAGTACGAAGTGCTCTATTCTCCGGCCGAACTGGGCGCGGTAGGTCCCCCGCCCCCCGACACCACCGAATTCGATGTCTTCGGCAAGTCGCTGATGGAACGGGCGGGGCTGCAAAAGCGGGACATCCGCAAGGTGCGAGAGATTCAAGATCCCGACGAGGAAGATCGCATCGACCTGAACGACAACAGTCCGAGACAACTCAGGAAGGATCGCGGGCCCATCTGACGGGGCATGGCCAAGAAACAAAAGAAAATCCGCGCCGACTTCCGCAAGAACCGCGGTGTTCGCGTTCGCCGCACCGACTGGACACGGCAATTCGACCAGCACGGCTTCGAGGAAGAAGATCCGCAGCAGCAGGAACGCATCAGCGGCAAAGGCGAACTCACCCGAAAACGCACCGTCCGCGGAAGCGAACTGGACGTCGGCGACGAACCGGGCCTCGAGGTCCTTCTCGACGTGGACGAGACGGTTTGCCGCAAGGGTCGGGTCCTTTCGGTCCACGGGCTGACCAGCACGGTCGAGGACGAGCAGGGACAGATCTACCAGTGCGCCACCCGGCGGTTGCTGAAGACGCTCAGCACCGACCTGCGTCATGTCGTGGCCGCCGGCGATCGCGTGCTGCTGCGCCCGATCGAGAATACCGATCCCGAAGAAGGGATCATCGAGCGCGTCGAACCTCGGTACGGGAGTATCTGCCGGACCAGCCGCGGGCGGCAACAGATCATCGTCACCAACGTCGACCAGTTGCTGATCGTCTCCAGCGCCGCCGAGCCGCGGCTGAAACCCAACCTGATCGACCGCTTGCTGATCAGCGCCGAAAAGGGCCGTGTGCGGCCGGTCGTCTGCATCAACAAGGTCGATCTGGTCGAACCGAGCGTGTTGCAGCCGTTGGTCGGCGTCTACAGCCAGATGGGCTACGAGGTGCTCGTCCTCAGCGCCAAGACGGGTTTCGGACTCGATCGACTCGAGCGGGTATTGGCCGGTCGGGAGAACGTCGTGGCCGGGCAAAGCGGCGTGGGAAAATCCTCGTTGCTCAATGCGATCGATCCCGAACTGGGGTTGCCGGTCGGTCCCGTGAGCACCGATACCCAGAAGGGTTGCCATACCACGACCACCGCCCGGCTGCTGCGACTGTCGTGCGGCGGTTACGTGGTCGACACGCCCGGCATCCGCCAGTTCCAGCTCTGGGACGTGATTCCCGAGGAGGTCGCCGGTTTCTATCGCGATCTCCGCCCTTACGTGAGCCTCTGCCGGTTTCCCAACTGCACCCACACTCACGAAGACGACTGCGCGGTGAAGAACGCCGTGGCCGACGGCCGGCTCGACGAGCGCCGCTACGACAGCTATTGTCATCTGATCGGCGACGCCGGGGACTGACATGCCACACTTCCACGTGCGAGTCTCGACGGACGATCTGGTCTTCAGCGCTGCCCATTTCATCACGCTGGAAGGAAGCACGTGCGAGCCGTTGCACGGGCACAACTACCACGTGGCGGCCGAAGTCCACGGGCCGCTGGGACCGGATGGGGTCGTGATCGATTTCGTCCTTCTGCGCGAGACACTCCGCGAAATCGTGGGCGAGTTGGACCAGCGCGTGCTCTTGCCGAGCGACAATCCTCTGGTCCGGCTGACCACGGGACCAGGGGAGATCGAAGTCGTCTGCGGCCGGCGCCGGTGGAGCTTCCCGCGGCAGGACTGCCTGGTGCTGCCGATGGCCAACACCACGGCCGAACTCCTGGCGGCCTATTTGGGACGGCGCCTGTTGGACGAACTGGAATCGGGCTGCCGTGTGCGGCCGGCGATGGTTCGAGTGCGGGTCGAGGAGCGCCGGGGCATTTCGGCGGAATGCGAGTTGGGCCGGTAAAGTCCGACGACGGCCGGAGGAACCTAATACTACAGCGCTATATTGCTGCTCGGAATCGTCGTAACATTAGTGAGAACAAACACTTACATCATCAAGCGACCATTCGACAAGAAAGCATTTAGCCGGCGGGCTTGCCCGCCGTGTGTTTCCTCACAAAATCCACGATCAACACGGCGGGCAAGCCCGCCGGCTAAATGATGAATGCGTCGCTCAACATAGCGCTGTAGTACTAACGTCCGCCATTTTGACAATAGCCTCAAGTGAAATGCCCCGCGTAGCCGACAAGGCGCCAGCAGGCTACCTGTACGCACTTCGAACGGCAGGTCTGTCAAACTGCGCATTCTGGCGAACTTGAAAACGCCGGCTTTCGATTCGCCCCGGAGTTGGCGGCATGGCAATTTCCGATATCCGCAAAGCGGCCATTCTCCTGATGAGTCTGCCCATGGAGCAGGCGGCTCCGCTGCTGAGCAAGCTTACCCCCAAGCAGGTCGAGGCGGTTTCCATTGAAATCGCCAAGATCAGCGGGGTGACCGGCGACGAACAGGAAGCGGTGATCCAGGACTTCGCCAGGGCCAATCCCTCGGCCCTGAGCGGCAGCGCGGGCGGACTGGAGGTGGCCAGGAGCCTGGTCGAACATGCCCTGGGCAAAGGCGCGACCGCCACGCTGGACAACCTCCGCCAGTCGATCGAGGCCTTGCCGTTCGGGTTCTTGCAGAAGGTCGACAGTCAGAACCTGCTGACCTTCATCATCGACGAGCATCCGCAGACGATCGCCCTGATCCTCTCGCACGTGCCGCCCGCGCAGGCCGCCGATATCATCAGCGGGCTGCCCGCCGAACGCCAGTTGTCGGTCATCCGCCGCGTAGCCACCATGGGCCAAACCAGCCCGGAGATCATTCACGAGGTCGAAAAGGGCCTCGAACACCGCATGGCGGCCGTGATGAGCCAGCAGTTCGAGAACGCCGGCGGCGTGTCCAGCGTGGCCGAGATGCTCAACGTGATCGATCGGGCGACCGAGCGGAATCTGCTGGAGAACCTCGCCCAGGAGGACTCCGACCTGGTCGAGGAGATTCGCCGTTTGATGTTCGTCTTCGAGGACATCAGCAAGCTCAGCGACCGCGACATCCAGACGCTGCTGAAGAACGTCGAGAGTTCGCAGTGGGCGATGGCCCTGAAAGGCGCCAGCGAGGAACTGAAGGACAAGATTCTCCGCAACATGTCCAAACGGGCGTCCGATCTGCTCGTCGAGGAAATGGACTATCTCGGCCCGGTGCGGCTATCGAGCGTCGAACAGACGCAGCAGCAGATCGTCGACGTCATCCGACACCTGGAAGACGCCGGCGAGATCACCACGCACGGGGACGAGGAAGAAGAGCAGTTCATCCAGTAAACCCGCGGTCACGACTCCCCGAGCTTATAGACTCTCAACTTGCTCGCCGGCGGCAACTCGCCCGGCTGGGGCTGGATCGCGATTCGACGTCGATCGTCATGGTAATCGAGTGGTGGCTGTCCCAACCGAGTTTCGACGGCAAGGAAACCAGTTGCCACCGGTCGGAGTCCAGGCTTCGCGAGCCGACGGTCATTTGGCGATTCGCGTCGTAGAAGGCGATAAACTGCCGCCCTTCGTGGGTCAACAGCGAACTCCAGAGCAAGCCGATTCTGCACGCGAGTCGCAGAGTACCGACCGACAGGGTGGAGGCCACCCCCACATCGAGCCCCAATCTCGACCGAAATGATTGATTGGAGGGGTAATAGGTACTTCGGCCACTTGAGACCAGGGTGGCGTTATGGTATCCTCCCGATGTTACGTCGCGCGTGCTGTCCGGGTGGCGTTGGCGGCCTTCCCGGACGTTCGGTCCCGCCGCGTCGGCGCGTTGGCCGGGCGATGCGATTTTGGGACCTCTGGTCCCGGCTTGTCATGTGTGAGGGTGGCCGCGATGCCGCAGGGTGTTATCAAAAAGATCGTCTCGGACCGAGGGTTTGGCTTCATTTCGGGAGAAGGGGGAACCGACGTCTTCTTCCACCACTCGTCCGTGACGGAAAGTCCGTTCGACGATCTCGAAGAAGGTCAGACGGTCGACTACGTTCTCGACGAGGACAAGGGGGGCAAGGGGCCTCGCGCTTCTTCCGTCAAGCCGGTAGGCTGATCCGTGCCTGACGCGGACAGGGCAGATGGGGGCTTTTCGGCTATACGCTGGGGGTGTGCGCGCTAGTCGCCTCCGACCGCTTGATGCCCGGCTTCCTACTTCTGCTCCACCAGCCAAATGTTGCCGTACTGCACGCGATTGCCGTGGCTCTGCAAGTGGATGTTCCGTCCTTCGGCCGATCGCTGCGACACCTCGTACTCGCGATGGATCACCACGCCGTTGTGGCGGACCGTCATTTGCGGTTTGGCGATCATCGTCTGGCCGTCGTACTTCGCCGGCGTGAACTCGACGTCGTAGGTCTGCCAGAGAAGCGGCGGCAGACACATGTTCACGTCCGGCTCTTTGCGGCCGTACAGCGCCCCGCACTCGTTCTGCTTGCCCTCCAGCCCGAACGAATCGAGCACCTGGATCTCGGGGCAGCCGCCGAGATAGACGCCGCTGTTGGATCGGCCTTGGCCCCGGGCCGTGGGCTTGTACGACAGACGGAACTCCAGATGGAGGGAAGCCATCTTGTACGACGACTTCGAGCTGGTGCCGGCCTGGAGGGTTTTCATATCGGTCAGCGTGGCGCCGGGGAAGTGGTCGACATGGCTGCCGTCGAAGAGCACCAGCGCGCCCTCCGGCGGCTCGGCCCCCAGCGTGGGGCTCTTGCGTTCGGTTCGTTTCAACTGAACCTTCTCTTCGGCGTCGACGACGGCCAGCGTCATCTTGCCGTCGGCGATCTCGCCCGAGAGATTCTCCCCCGTAAGCTGAGCGATTTTGTCCTCTCGCTTGCCTTTGAGGAAGAACCTCTCGTCGCCGCGTTGCCACCCGTCGCCCGGCAGACCGCCCTTGTACAGGACGACGTCGAATTGCGCGTCGCCCAGCGCGATGACTTGGGCGCCGATTGGTCCCTTGCCGCCGTCCGGCAGAACGCCGTTGCCGAGGTACTCGCCCTGGACGGCGAAATCCGGATCCGACACCGCTTCGGCCGGATCGATGATCTCCTGCGCCAAAGCGG
>DATLAN010000375.1:0-21859 GCA_035527455.1 Thermoguttaceae bacterium | reverse complement strand
TGCACTCCCGCCGAATCGCTACGACCCCTTTGATCGAATCTCCCCAAGTCGATAAGATGGCCTACGGGGCAACGTCCGAGTTTTGGGCCGGTTCGCCGAAAGGATGCAACATGAAGGACGTCTTGGCCGTGATCCTCGCCGGTGGCAAGGGGTCGCGGTTGGAGCCGCTCACCCGCGACCGCGCAAAACCGGCAGTCTCTTTCGGCGGCGCGTACCGGATCATCGACTTCACCCTTTCGAACTGCCTCAACAGCAGGGTGCGAAAGATCCTCGTGCTCACGCA
The DNA here is from genome assembly GCA_035527455.1 of Thermoguttaceae bacterium. Taxonomy (GTDB): domain Bacteria; phylum Planctomycetota; class Planctomycetia; order Pirellulales; family Thermoguttaceae; genus DATLAN01. The sequence continues at coordinate 21,576 of DATLAN010000375.1, read as the reverse complement.
GTACAAGGCGATGAGCCTAGGACGGCATATCAACTTGGGCTGGCAAGGCTATCTGTGCCGGGAGCTGGGTGAATTCATCGACGTGGTTCCCCCCCAGCAGCGTATCGACGAACACTGGTATCAGGGAACCGCCGACGCCGTCTACCAGAACATCTACACCATCGAGAAGGAACGGCCCAAGTACGTGGTGGTCCTGGCCGGCGATCACATCTACAAGATGAACTACATGAAGCTGGTCGATCTGCACCTGGAGAACGAGGCCGATCTGACGATCGGGGCGCTGCGAGTCGATCACCAGACGGCCCATCAGTTCGGCGTGATGCAGGTCGACGTCGGATCGCGCGTGATCGGTTTCGAGGAGAAACCGGCCAGGCCCAAGCCGATCCCCGGCGACCCGCAGCACGCGTTGGCCTCGATGGGGATCTATGTCTTCAACGCCGCCTTCCTCTTCGAGCAGCTCTGTCTGGACGCGACCCGGCACGGGAGCACGCACGACTTCGGCAACGACGTGATCCCGTCGATCATCCGGACCCACCGCGTGTTCGCTTACCCGTTCATGGACGAAAACCACAAGGCGGACGCTTACTGGCGCGACGTGGGGACGCTGGACGCCTATTACGAGGCCAACATGGACCTGATCTCGGTCGATCCCCTGTTGAACATGTACGACCGGCAGTGGCCGATCCGCACGTATCAGCCCGATCTGCCGCCCCCGAAATTCGTCTTCGCCGAGGAGGGCTCTCCGGCCCGGCGGGGGCAGGCGCTGGACAGCATCGTCTGTTCCGGCTCGATCCTCTCCGGGGGCCAGGTGGTTCGCTCGATCCTCGGGCCGGACACCCGCATCAACAGTTTCGCCGTGGTGGAAGACTCCATCCTCTTCGAGGGCGTCGACGTGGGCCGACACGCGAAGATCCGCCGTGCGATCATCGACAAGGAGGTGCGGATTCCCGCCGGCGCGAAGATCGGCTACCACCTCGAACTGGACCGGCAGCGCGGTTTCACGGTCACCGAAAAGGGCATCACGGTGATTGCCAAGACCGATCGCGTGGAAGACCTTCTCGACGAAACGGTGCCTGTAAAACCGTAACGCGGCATAGCCGCAGCCAATGGGGATGGCGGGGTTCGGGACTGGGGGCTCGGGAAGACATCCGAGAATCCAAGCTTGGTTCCAGAAAGTCACCCGCATTGCCCCGAGTCCCCAGTCCCCAGTCCCCAGCGCCAATTCGCGCTATTCGGGGAATTCCTCTTCGACGGACTGGGCGCCGTAGATGGGCATGTGGCGATAGTAGACTTCCAGGATCATGGTGGCCATGGCGGTGTTGTAGAGGCGTCCGCCCCGGTCGCCGTGACTGCCGCTGACGTACCAGCTTCCCTGCTCGTGACCCTGCTTGGCCTGCGATTCGACCAACTGATCCCGCATCACGTCGTTCCACTTCTTCCACTCGTCGCCTTCCCAGTGCCGCAAGACCTGGGTGGCGTAGTAGTTGAAATACATGTTGGTCTTCGAGGGGCCCTGGGCGCTGAGCCACTTCACGCCGCGCTGCAGGGCCGGGTTGTCCTTCTTCCAGCCGAGGTACATCCGGCAGAGCAACCCGATGGCCGTGGTGGCCGGTCCTTCGCCCGGGCTGGTGTAGCCGTAATTGGCTCCGCTGTTGGCCTGCACGCCGTCGAGGTAGCGATAGGCTTTCTGGATTACGACCGGGGGGACCTGGAGATACGCCATGTGGCCGCTTTTCAGGGCCATGATCTGCCAGCCGACCACCGAGGTGTCGCCTTTCTCCCGCGGCTGATACCGCCAGCCGCCGCCGACCGGGTCCTGGGCGTAGCAGATGAAATCGATCACGGCCTGGGCCGGGAGTTGGTAGTTCTTGTCGTGGGTCATCGCGAAGAGTTCGCACATGGCGATGGCGCCCAGGCCGTGGGAGTACATCCGTCCTCCCTGTTTGTCGAACAGGCTTCCTCCCGGTTTGCCCGGCTCGAACTTCATGTTTCTCGTCAGGAAGTAGAACCCGCCCTGGACCGTGTCTTTGTACTTGCCCTCCTTGTGCGTCTGTCCGGCGCCGAGGAAAGGCAGCAGCGCCAGTGCCGTGGCCGCGAACCGGGCTTCGGTTTCTTTGCCCGGGTTGCGGCACTGCCCCTTGCAGCTCGGGGCGAGCTGGTGGGCGAAGCTCCAACCGCCGTCGGGCATCTGGTGGGCGGCCAACCACTTCAGCGCGGCCTGCACGGCCGCCTCGCTGGCGTCGTTTCCGCCGTACCGACGCACCAGCCCGCCCTTGCCATGCCCCCGTCCGTCAAGGCCGCTGCCGCTGACGCTGCCCTTCTTGTTCATAAAGTCCGAAGGAAGCGCTTTCAGCGTGCCGAAGTCCTGAAGCTCCGGAGTGAACTGCTCGACTTCCAGTTCGTCGGCCGACGAAACGTCCATCACGGCGGTCTCCATCGTCGACTCGAAGCTCTCGAAGTCCTCATCCAAGTCGATGTCGTCGAGCGGTTCGTCTTCGAGTTCGTCCAACTCCTCCAGGACCTTCTCTTCCTCCTGCGAGGCGTCGATGGTCCGGTCGTCGTCGTTCCCGGCGGCCGGCATGTTGTACAGGGCCAAACCGAGAAGGAGAATCATGTGGAAGACCATGCTCACCAGCCAACTGGGCGTCTGCCGCAAGGCGTCGCGCATCCAGATGCCGAAACTGCCCAGCTCTTCGCGTTCTTCCATTTCCTCGCGGACCCCGGTGGCCTTGGCACCTTGGACCATGTTGACGGTGCCCGAACCGGTGCCCTGGGAAACGGGTTTGGGCGTGGCGGGCCCCGCCGCTTCGGCTGATGCCTTGGCGATCGGTATTGCTGTTGCGGTGGTCTGATTCAACGCAGAAGGCTTGCTTGCCATCGTCTCATGCTCCGAAAATCTTCCCAATGAAACGCCACGTTCTTAAAGTACATGTTTTTCCGGCAAAATGCAAGAACCCGCTGCCCCCGGGTGACTTTCCGGCCCCAGGAGATCCAAGGTCCCGTGTGCCGCCCGCTCCGCCCGACTGCAATGATCGGACTGCCGCGGCTTCAGTCATACGCCCAATGGGGCATGTGGATGCCCTTAGGTATGGGTCTACGGCGAGTTCTTGCACAGTGTTCGGGCTTGCCATTGGTTCTTTCGGCCTGACCCCGAGCGATTATTCCCCGAAAGCCCCGACAAGCGGTTGCAAAAGGAAGTTGCTCGGATTTTTCTCTTGGGTGGCTGGGTGGCACGCCTTTTTTGCGTTGGGTGGCACGCCCTGAGGAACGAAGGGCGTGTTCGGTCGGGCTCCCCACGCCCTTCGTTCCTCGGGGCGTGCCACTCGTTTCGACTGTACCGGTTGTCAGGGTCGGGCAGACGGCTTGTTCCGGTTTTAGGAGAAACTGCGGTCGGAACGAATCCTTGCTTTTTGTCTGGGTCCTGCCAGCGCCGATGAGCAAAGCATTGGGGTCTGTAATGGTTACAGGCTATCGGCCGGTTTTCGGGAGTTCGCGAAGGCCCCGACGTCAGCTCCCCTGCTCGCAACCGGCCGGATGACCTTCGACGAAAGATGTCGAGACATGAAGTCTCCCCGGATCGCGGTCTTCGGTTCTCTGATAATACTCACCACAACACTCGCCCACGCCCAGTTCGGGTTGTACGGGTCGCCGGAAGCGCTCCGGCTCCCCTCGGCGGGCTTTAGCGCTCCCGCCAACGGTGGCTATGGCGCTCCCGCCAACGGTGGCTATGGCGCTCCCGCCAACGGTGGCTATGGCGCTCCCGCCAACGGCGGCTATGGCGCTCCCGCCAACGGCAGCTATGGCGATCCCGCCAACAGCGGCTATGGCGCTCGCGCCAACGGCGGCTATGCGCCCCAGACGGCCTATCCGATGGTGCAGCCGGCTCCCGCGGTATCCAGCGGCCAAGCTGCGTGGTCGGCCCCGTTCGCACCCACGGGGCCCACACTGCAATCGGGCGCGAGCGGGACACTTTACCCGCCTCCTATTCCCGCAAGGCAAATGATGCCCGCCGCGACGATGCCACCGCCGTCGGTTCGGCCCGTCCCGAATGCTTCGAGGGCTTGGAGCCCACCGCCGCTTCCGACCGGACCAGCGCCGCCGATTCCGACCGGGCGAGCGGCTCCGATGCAACCGGCTTGGAGCATGCAGGCGGCTCCCACGGCGCCGGCCTACCGCCAGCAGGTCCAGGAGTATTCGGTTCCCGGCAACCAGGGCGCGCCGTCTTACCAGGCGGATTGGTCGCGTGGAATCTCGGCGGGTCAAGATCCGTCGTACATGCCCGGGGCGCCTTATGCGCCGCAACACCCGGCCTATTCACCGCAGCCGAACATGCCGGGGCCGCGCCCGATGCCGGATCCGATCTCCGGCGATTCCCGTCAGTACTACGGCGGCCAACCGGGATACGATGATTACTATGGCGAAGGAGGCTTCTTCACGCCGAGCGTCTACCGCATGGAGCGGGCGCTGAAGGGAGCGTTTGGCCGCCGCGTCGGTTGTGGGCCCGGCCCGTGGTACGCCACGACGACGGTCATGGCGCTGGGCCGCGACAAGCCCGACCGGATGTGGACGAGCTATCAGGACGGCAACCGGGCCGTCACGTTGACCGACAGCGACGACCTGGGCGATCGTTGGCGGCTGGGGGGCGAGCTGCGTTTCGGGCGGCGATTTCTGGGCGGGCAGTGGGCCGTCGAGGGAAGCTACTGGACGTTGGACGCCTCGGACGATCTGGTCGAGGTGACCGACCCTTTGGGAGTCAAGACGTCGTTGTCGGTGAACTTCCGCGAGAGCCTGCTGTTCGGCAGTGCGGCCGAACTCTGGTTCGACGACGCCACGGCCCACCGCCTCGAGCGGCGCAACGAGTTCCACAGCGTCGAAGTCAATGTGGTCCGCAACCCGATGGGCGGAGGTTGCGGCTTTGGATTGGAGACGGGTTGGTCGGTGGGCACACGCTTCTTCCGCTTCGAAGAGACCTTGCTGATCAGTTCGGTCGCCAACAGCTTCCAGTGGGGAGACGATCCCACGCGAGAAGCCTTCCTCGACGACCGGGTCAGCAACAGTCTCCTCGGCGTGCAGCTCGCGGCCGAAGCGGGTTACCGGATCGGGCGGCTCCGCCTGATCGCGGCGCCGAAATTGGGCCTGTACCATAACCACACCAGGCACTTCTTCCACATGCACGCGGGAGACGGCACGGCGGCAACTTCGACGCTCGGGACGGGGACCTACCCGGTGGAAAGCTCCGAGGACGGCATCGCCTTCCTGACCCAAGTCGACGTGGCCCTGGCATGGCAGTTCGCGCCGAAGTGGAGCGCGCGGATCGGATATCACCTGATAGTGATCGCGGGCGTTGCCCTGGCCGACGACCAACTCCGGTCTTCGTTGGGAGATATCGACGAACTCGGCAACATCGATACCAACGGCCAACTGATCCTGCACGGGGCGTCCGCCGGCGTGATGTATAACTTCTGATCCGGCCTACGCGACGGGCACGGCTGCCTCGTTGAAACTCTCGACCAGCGACCTGCTGGGGGTGGCGAGTTTCAGCACGGGCGCGAACTGCTCGAATTCTTCGTCGATCCGGCCCAGCAATTCCGCCGCCTCGGGAGCACCGATCGGGACGACCTTTCGGTAGTAGTCCTCGAACTTTTCCCGATCCGTCCAGGTCGGGTCGGCAGCCGCCGGCAACAACGCCGAAAGGGCCACGGCCAACTTGTCCGGCTCGCTCCGGGCTTCGCTTGCCCAGCGGTCGATCGCCGGGTGGTTCTCGACCAGCACGGCGAACCCATCGGGCAGGTTCCACTGCCGGGCCATGATCCCGCCGGCCTCGGCGTGGGTCCAGCCGAAGACCCGATCTTCCAATGAAGAAAGGCGGACTTTGCCGCCCTTGCGGGCTTCCAGGAGCTTCAGGTACAGTTCCGGCGTCTCTTTGGCCAACAGCGGCACAGCCATGTCCTGAAGCAAGGCCGCGGCAAAGAGTTCCTCCGCCTCTTTCATCCCCAAGAGCTTGCCCATCGCGCGGGCGAACAAGGCCCGGCGGAGCGAATCCTGCCAAAGGCTCTTCAGATCGAAGGGCCCGCACTTCGGGTTGGGCATCAAGCTGAAGACGGCGCTCCAAAGCGCGAAGTTCTTGATCGTCCGAATGCCCACCAACGTGATGGCCAGCTTGACGCTGGAAATCTCCCGCGAAAAACCGAAATACGACGAGTTGACGAATCGCAGAACCTGGCCCGTCAACCCGGGATCCGACTCGATCGGAACCGCAAACTCGGCCGGACCGATGGTCGGGTCCTGCGAAAGCTCCAAGAGCCGAATCGCGCTTTGCGGCAGGGCGGGCAATTGAGCCCCGGCCAAGACCTTTTTCAGATCGAGCGTTGGTTTGATTTGGGTAGTCATAGTTCGTTCTTCTTGTTTCCCGACGTGGCGGATGATCTTTGTGTGGTCGGGCAATAGACGGCAGAAGGAAAAGCGGCTGTCCTATTGCCTCATCATGAAAAAAGTACGCCATAACCGGTAGTCGGGCAAACGGATATCGTTGCCGGCCACCGGGTCTGGCGGTGCCCGTTTTCTACCGCGTGGCCCGGACGCAACCCGGCGGCCGGTCGCATGGGGAGGAAACGCCACGCGGCGTCGTCGGGTCGGCGGGCAGTCCGTCGCCGCAAGTCGTTTTTCCGAAGCGAGTTGCGTGCTCTGATCGGACGAACGCCCACAGCCGGCCCATCGATTGCGGTCTTACCGAGACGGACAATCTTCTCTCTGCGCGGTTTCCTCGCGCAAGACGTTCCGTCGGCTTGTCTGCCGGGGAGTCAGGACGTGCGATCGATCGCTGGGCTGTTGTTGATTCTATTGGGGTCGGTCTGGCTCGCCGCCGAACTGCCGTCGGTCACGCCGTCAGCGGCCGGAAATCCTCATAGCGACTGGAGACGAACTCGCCAGGGGTGGGAGCCGATGAGTTGCTGGGCGTTCGAAAACCATGTCGAGTACCCCACGCTTCACCCGATGGTCGTCGGCCTGCTGGAACTCTTTCTCGCCTTGGCTGCCCTGATCGCCTTCTCGAAGCCCCCGGACCGGCGTCCCCGCAAACCAGTGGACTCGATGCGCCGTTAGTGTGTAGGCTGTTCCATGGGGTGGCACGCCCTGAGCGGCGAAGGGCGTGGTTTGGCACGTTTTCCACGCCCTTCGCTGCTCAGAGCGTGCCACCCTCGCCAAGAAAGTGTACACGTTATTCCTATTTTTACCGGCTTGCACGGCTTTTCTTGAACGGACCGCGGCGTCGATCTGCACTATTTTCTATGGGGAAGCGGAGCGGAGAAGCTTCGCTTCAAGATCTTGCAGACTCTTACGGGAGGATCGACGCAGCCATGCGACTTACCCTTCGCACCATGTTGGCCTATATGGACGGCATCCTCGAGCCGGAGGACGCCGAGGAAATCGGCAAGAAGATCGAGGAGAGCGAGTACGCCACCGACCTGTTGCACCGCACGCAGGACGTGATGCGGCGGTTGCGTCTGGCGGCTCCCGCTTTGGGCGATCGGGGACCGGGACTCGACGCCAATACGGTGGCCGAATACCTCGACAATACGCTGCACGCCGACCGGGTGCCCGACTTCGAGAAGGTCTGCCTGGAGTCGGACGTCCACCTGGCCGAAGTGGCGTCCTGCCACCAGATTCTGACGTTGGTGTTGGGCGAGGCGGCGGAGATCGATCCGGCCAGTCGTCAGCGGATGTACCAACTGCCGGATCTGCAGGCCGCTCGAGCGGCCACGTCGACTGTTGCCGCTGCGCCGGAGACGGTTTCCGGCGACGGCAAGGCGGTCGACGAGCCGGCGAAGAAGGTTCGCCAGAAACCGGCCATCCCCGACTACCTCCGCGAGCCTCGCAAACCACGGCGATTCTTGCCGGCGGCGGTTGCCTTGGTGTCGGCCGTCTGTTTTGCCGCCGTAGTGTTGGGTGTGTTTGGGCAATTCCAGCCGGGGACTCCGCTGGGCGACGTCCTCGTGAAGATGGGAATCGTCGAGGCGGGCGATCAACTCGCCGCCCTGCCCGAGGAACCCGCCGAGGAAAAAACTCCCGCAGAGGAACCAACCTCCAAGACCTCGATTTCGCCCGAAGAACCTCCGCTCATCGTCATGCCCCCCCCGGACCTCCCCCCGGAGCCGGACGATTCGACGCCGGTCGCTCCTTTGCCGGACGTGCCGGGGCCGGGTGTGGCCGATCCGATCGAACCGCCGATCGAACCGCCGGTCGAACCGCCGGTCGGTCCTCCAGTCGATCCACCCGTCGTGAACGTCGATCCCGTGGTCGGGCCGCCGGTTGAGCCTCCCGTCGAGCCCGTCCCGCCGGCTCCGTTGGAGCCGATGGGAGGGTTGATATCGAGCAAACAGGTTTTGCTGCGGTTCGACGCGGAAGCAGAGCAGGGCGTTGGCACTTGGCAGCGAGTGCCCACCGAGGGCCAGGGAATCCTCAGTTCCCAAGAGACATTGCTTTCTCTGCCGACGTTTCGGCCTGTGATTGCGTTGACGAGCACGGGGGCGACCATCGAGCTGATCGACGGCACGCAGATCGAATTGCTGTCGACCGACCCGGATGGAGTCCGAGGCGTGAAAGTGGCCTACGGACAGTTGCTCCTTCGGGCGGTCGGGAAGCCGAATGTCCGGCTGAAGCTTCAGGCGGGAAGACGTACCGGCGTGATCACGCTGGGCAGCGCCGAATCGGTCGCGGCGTTGCACGTGGGTCGAGGGCAACTCGAGGGGCTGGACCCGGAAGTGGAACCGGCCGCGTTCGTGACCGATCTGTATGCCGTCTCCGGGGAAATTCTGTGGGATCAAGCCGGCTACGACACGGTCGCACTGAAAGTGAACACGGTATTGGCCCTGGACGAACCGCCCGATCCGCCGGAACCGTTGACCTTGGTGCCCGCTCCCGTGGAGAAACTACCCGAGTGGATTTCCGGCGACGAGTTGGACATCATGCACCCGGATCGCGTCGCCTCCTACCAGTTGGAAAGAGAGTTGCAGGCCGACGCCGGTTTGGGGCTGATCGAGTTGGCCAATCACCGCCGCAAGGAGGTCGCCTGGCTCTCGGCGCGTTGCCTGGGCTACCTCGGCCGGTTCGACCCCATGGTGGTCGTGCTGAACGACCCGCTGCAGAAGCAAATCTGGCCGGAATGCATCGAGAAACTCCGGGAGGCCGTCGCTCGCGAACCTCGAACGGCCGCGGCGGTTCGCCAAGCCGTGGAAAGAAGGCACGACCAAGAAGCCCCCGCCCTGTATCGAATGCTCTGGGGCTACACGGAAACGGACCTGCGAAACGGCCAAGCGGCCGTCCTGATCGACCACCTCAACCACAAGACCTTGGCCGTTCGGGTGGTCAGTTACTGGAACCTCGAGGAGCTGACCGGCTGGAAGCTCTACTATGTGCCCGAAGACACCGAGGCCAAACGCAAGCCGGCCGTTCAGAAATGGAAGGAGCGGCTGGACTCCGGCGAGTTCTGGACCAGGCTGGCCGAAAAACGCAGTGGCGTCTCCAAACCCGAGGCTCCCGTGCCGGAAGCGATGCCGCGGTGAGTCCTTCGAATCTCTTCGTTCCTCGGGGGGTGCCACCCGATTGGATAAGTCGCCTCCGAGCGTCCCCCCATAATGAGCATTCCGGTGCTGGCCTCCCAAAGCCTTGAAAAGGCCCTATGAGCGGTCCAACCGGCCGCCGGTCGGGTAACTCGGCCCGGTTTCCGCTTTGCGGAGCCGTCCGGCCGTCGCTTCCCCCTTGCGCAGCGGGTTCAGGAAGCTAAACTGGGATGGATACGAGGATATTGGCAGGGAAGGCCGCGGCTTTGCATTTGTCTATCTTGCGGTCTGCCGCTACAATTGTAGGTTTGACTGTACGTGGATTGGAGCCGGCCGGAACGCGATTCCGGCTTTCGAACCCAGGGAGTTGACTCGGTGCAGATCAAGATTTCCACCCGACACGGACATCTCAGCGACCAGACCCAGGCGAAGATTACCGGCAAGTTGGAAAAGCTTACCCGGTTTTTCGAGAGGCTCACCGCGATCGAGGTCACCATCGACCTTGAACGGCGCGACGCGCCGGACGTCGATTTGCGGGTGTCGGCCGAGCACAAGCATGATTTCGTGGCGACCAACGGGTCGGACGAGTTGATGGCCTCGATCGACAAAGTGGTCGACAAGATGGAACAGCAGTTGCGCAAGTACAAGGAGAAGGTTCTGGATCGTCATCGTGGTCCCGGACACAAGCAGCAAGGCGTCGCCGACACGGGCACCCCGGAACCGTGATGAGTCATACGGGCCGGGCCGGCTTTCCGGCGGTTGCCCCGGCGGGCGGCTCGGTGCGGGAAACGGAAAGAAATCAGGGAGAATACTGAATGAAGTTTGCCGACTTTGTCAGTCGCAAAGCAATCCGCGCCCATCTGGACGCCGTGAACAAGGAAGCGGCCATTCGAGAAATGGTCCAGGCGCTGGTCGAGGCAGGGGATATCGAGAAGGACCAGTACGAGAGCATTGTCAAAGCGATCCTCAAGCGGGAAGAACTCGGCAGTACCGGGATCGGCCGCGGGGTCGCCGTCCCGCACACGAAGCACCCGAGTGTCGACCGCCTGGTAGGCATGGTGGCGATCAGCACCAGCGGGGTCGATTTTGCCAGCCTCGACGGCGAAACCGTCCAACTGTTCTTTTTGCTGGTCTCGCCGCCCGACCGTCCGGGTGACCACCTCCGGGCCCTGGAGAACATCTCGCGGCAGTTGCGTGACGACACGTTCTGCAGGTTCCTCAAGCAGGCCAAGAACGTCGAGGATATCCAGCTATTGCTGGACGAAGCCGACAACAATCAATTCGGATGATGATCCCGGTCCCGTCTTGACCGGGGGGCCGTCGAAGCGATTGCTGAAGTCGGCGGCCCGGGGGGTGCCCTTTTGCGACCGTCGCACCTGCCCCACCCGGAACGGGACGAAACCTTTTTTCGCGAAGCAGTCAGCAGGCCCCAGGCTCAGGCAATCGGTATTACGAAGATGTCCGATATCAAGGTAACCCGGTCGGTAACCGTCACGAACTGCGAGGGATTGCACGCCCGGGCCGCCGCATCGGTCGCCGGTTTGGTCCGGCGATTCGAATCGAGAATCAGTTTGGTCAAGAATTGCGAGCGGGCGGAAGCCACGGAAGTGCTGCAGCTCCTTTCGCTGGGAGCCGCCCAGGGAGAAGAATTGCGGCTGGAGGCCACCGGCCAAGATGCCGAGGAAGCCGTGGAGGCATTGGTGCGATTGTTCGCCGGTAATTTCGCTGAAGATGGCGGCCATTCGAACCAGTAGGAAACGAAACCGCAGTCGGTGATCTTGCACCGCGAAAGACTTGCATGCAGAAGCTTCAAGGAATTGCCGTTTCGCCGGGCGTCGTCATCGGCGAGGCCTTCGTAATGGACAACGAGGGATTTCGGATCCCCCGCAGGTTCGTTACCCGCGACGCCGTCGAGGACGAGTTGGAACGGCTCGACAAGGCGATCGAGGCGGCCAGCCAGGAGATTATCCGCAATCGCGACGCCGTCTCCCAGGAACTCGGCGAGAAGTACGGCGCGATCTTCGAGGCGCACCTCCAGATGCTCCGCGACGCCCGTCTGCACAGCGAGCTGGCGGAGATGATCTGCCAGCGGCACTACTCGCCGGAATACGCCGTCAGCCGCACGTTGCGCCGATACGCCCAGGTCTTCCAGCGGCTGGAGAGTTCCTACCTGGCCGAACGGGCCAACGATATCTTCGATATCGAGAAACGCTTGCTGAGAAACCTGTTGGGACGCCGCCGCGAAGGAATCTCGCACCTCACCTCGGAGGTGCTCGTGCTCGCCCACAACCTCACCCCCAGCGAAACGGCCAATCTCGACCGCCGCTTCGTCCGGGGCTTCGTCACCGAAGTGGGTGGGCCGGGCGGCCATACGGCGATCGTGGCCGAGGCGCTGGAGATCCCCGCCGTGGTCGGGACCGGACCGTTCTTGACCGAAGTCTCCGGCGGCGACCAGGTCATCGTCGACGGCGACAACGGCCTGGTGATCCTCCAGCCCGACGAGGAAACGCTCGCCCGATACCGGCACGAGTTGGAGGAGATCCGCACGATCGCCGCCCGGCTGGAAACTCTCCGCGATCTGCCCAGCGAAACCATCGACGGCGTCCGTCTGGAACTCTACGGCAATATCGAGTTCCCCTACGAGGTCGATCACTGCCTGGACCGCGGGGCCGACGGCGTCGGGCTTTACCGGACCGAGTTCCTCTACCTCGGCAACGAATCGGAACCGACCGAAGAAGTCCACTTCGAGGCCTACAGCCAGGTCGTCCGCACCATGGGCGACAAGCCGGTCACCATCCGCACGTTCGACCTGGGCGCCGACAAGGTCCCCCATCTGCCGGCGTCCGAGGACGAACGCAACCCGTTCCTCGGCCTGCGGAGCATCCGCCTGGCGCTGCGGAACCTGCCGCTGTTCCGCACGCAGCTCCGCGCGGCGTTGCGGGCCAGCGTGCTGGGCAACGTTCGGATCATGTTCCCGCTGGTCTCCACGTTGCTGGAACTGCGCCAGGCCAAGATGGTTCTGGCCGACGTGATGGAAGACCTCGACGAGCACGGCATCGAGTTCAACCGAAATCTGCCGGTCGGCATGATGGTCGAGGTCCCCTCGGCCGTGATGATGATCGACCGGTTCGCCGAAGAGGTCGACTTCCTCAGCATCGGAACCAACGACCTCATCCAGTACACCCTGGCGGTCGACCGCAGCAACAAGGACGTGGTCGCCCTGTACAACGCCGCCGATCCGTCCATCCTCAAACTGATCGCCATCACGATCGATGCGGCCAACCGCAAATCGATCCCGGTGAACTTGTGCGGGCAGATGAGCGGCAGCACTACCTACACCATGTTGCTGCTGGGTTTGGGATTGCGAGGGTTCAGCGTGACACCCAGCGCAATCCCCGAAATCAAGAACGTCTGCCGCCATGTAACCATCGCGCAGTGCGAGGCCGTCGCCGACCACGTCCTGACGATGGAAAATGCCCGAGATATCAAGGCCTATCTCAAGGATGAATTGAAGAAACGGCTGCCCGAAGCGGGGCAGTGAGAAGTCAGAATGATGAACGAGGAATGATGAATGAGGAACGGGGGGCCGGCGGCGCCGCGCTTGGTATCGAGCGGTCGTCGGCACAGAGGCCGGAAACACCGAACGATAAGAATACAATGGTCCGCCGCGAACGTATCGCGGCAAGAAGAATAAACAAAAGGTCCGCCACGGGAGACCGGGACAAGGCACAACGTGTGATTCGCTCTTGTCCGGTTCTTCCTTGCGGCGGGAAATCTCGAACCCATGGTTCGACAACGAGTACGCATTCGATTTTGCAAGCTGGGAAACCTGCGCCTGATCGGACACCGGGACCTGATGCGATGCTTCGAGCGGCTGTTTCGCCGCGGCGGCTTGCCGCTGGCGATGAGCTGCGGGTTCCATCCCAAACCGCGGATGACGTTTCCCCTGGCTTTGGCGGTCGGTATCGAAGGAACCGACGAAGTCATGGAACTGGAACTATGCGAGCCCTGCACGGCCGAAGAAGTGCTTTCGCGGCTGACCCCGCACGTCCCGCCGGGACTTGCGCTGGGCACCGTGGAAGTGCTCCCGGAAGGCGCCGGAAAGGCTCGCGTCCGCAGCGTCTGCTACCAGGTACCGGTCCCGCCGCCGTTTTGCGACGGCTTGCCGGAAAAGATCGACCGTCTTCGGGCCGGTCCGTCCCGTCTGATCCAACGCGCCGACGGGCGGCCACCCATCGATCTGGTTCCTCTGCTGGAGGAACTGACTCTGCGAGACGGTCTGCTCTTCATCCGGCTGCGGATCGGCGAGCACCGCAGCGCCCGACCGAGAGACGTGCTCTCGGCGCTGGGGCTCGGCGACCTGGAGCTTCAGGGAGTTCACTTCCGACGCACCGCCGTGGAGCTGAAGTCATGATCCCCCGCCAGCCACTGCAAAGCAAAAGTCGAACGCGTGCTTGCTTGTCGTGCCGAACAAGAAAGCACCAAGATGAAACAAGAAATGCTCATCAACGTATCGCAACCGGAAGAATGCCGGATTGCCATCGTTGAAGACGGAGTCCTGGAAGAGCTGTACGTCGAAAGGACCGGCCAGGACAGTTACGTAGGAAACATCTACAAGGGAGTGGTCGTCAATCTGGAGCCGAGCATCCAGGCGGCCTTCGTCGATTTCGGCGTCGGCCGCAACGGCTTCCTGCACGTCAGCGACCTCGAGCCGCAATACTTCCGCCAGGGCGGCCACGACCCGAACCCCCCCGGCCCCCCGCGACACCGCGGTAAACAAACGGCCGACGCCTCGATGGCCGACGACATCGACGAGGGCGACGAGGGCGACGAAGGCGTCAACAACGGCTCCGTCCGTCACCGCCCCCGCCGCGACAACGGCGGCCGCCCCCGCTTCAAACCGCCCATCCAGGACGTCCTGCGGCGAGGCGACCAGGTGCTGGTGCAAGTGATCAAGGAAGGCATCGGCACCAAGGGGCCCACGCTTTCGACCTACATGAGCATTCCGGGAAGATACCTCGTGCTGATGCCCGCCCTGGGTCGCATCGGCGTCTCCCGGAAAATCGAAGATGACGAAGTCCGCCGGCGACTCCGCAGCGTGATGCTGGAACTCAACCCGCCCAAAGGCGTCGGGTTCATCGTCCGCACCGCCGGCACCGACCGGACCAAGAAGGAACTCTCGCGCGACCTGGCCTACCTGCTGCGGCTCTGGAAAGTCATCGTCCGCCGAATCAAGCGACTCGCTGCGCCCGTCGACATCTACGAAGAAAGCGACATGATCATCCGCACCATTCGCGATATCTTCACCAGCGAAGTCGACACGATCTACATCGACGAGGCGTCGGCTTACGAACGGGCACGGGAATTCCTGCAACTGGTCATGCCCCGCTACGTCAACCGCCTGCAACTCTACGAGGGCAAGGAACCCTTGTTCCACAAGTACCACCTGGAAAAAGAGATCGCCAAGATCCACCGCCGCGAAGTGCCGTTGAAGGCCGGAGGATCGATCGTCATCGACCAGACCGAAGCCCTGGTGGCCATCGACGTCAACAGCGGCAGCTTCCGCGCCGACGACTCGGCGGAAGAAACCGCCTTCCAGATGAACCTGCTGGCCGCCAAAGAGATCGCCCGCCAAATCCGGCTCCGCGATCTTGGCGGCGTGGTCGTCAACGATTTCATCGACATGCGAATGGAAAAGCACCGCCGGGGGGTCGAACGGGCATTGCGCGACGCCGTGCGGAGGGATCGGGCACGCACGAAGATCCTGCGGACGAGCCCCTTCGGGCTGGTCGAGATGACTCGCCAGAGGATACGGCCTAGCCTCAAACGAAGTAGCTACACCGATTGCCCCTGCTGCCATGGAACCGCTGTGGTCAAGTCACCCGAAAGCATGGCCATCGAGGTCGTCCGGTTGCTGATCCTCGCCTGCCAGGAACCCCGGATTGTCCGCACCACGATCACCGTGAGCGATGAAGTGGCCGAATACCTCAATAACAGGAAGCGCCGCGAACTGACCCGTCTGGAAGACGAAGGGAACATGAACGTGAAAGTCGTTGGCATGAAAGGAGTTTCGCCCGAACACCTGGTCGTCGACTGCCGCGACGCCGAGGACCGAGAGGTGAAGTTCCCCAGTCCGTAGCGTTCCGACCCCTTGAATGCTGGCCGGGCCCCTTGAATGCTGGCCGGGCAGCGCAGTAAACTAGAGGGTTTCCGCACCGATCACCACTAGCCATTACGGCAACCGAATAACCCCAATAGGGCCGATCATGTACGCAATCATCGAGGACGGCGGACGACAGTTCAAAGTGGAAGAGGGCCAGCAACTCGAGATCGACTATCGCCAGTCGAGTGCCGGCGAACCGATCAAGTTCGACCGAGTCTTGGCCTATCGCGACGACGATGGGCTGAAAGTCGGACAGCCCGTCCTCGAATCGGCAACCGTTACCGCCGAGGTTCTCTCCGTCGGGCAAGGCCCCAAGCTTGTCGTCCAGAAATTCCGCCGCCGGAAGAACTCCCGGACCAAGACCGGTCACCGCCAGTTGCACACCCGAGTACGCATCGACAAGATCGAACTCGCCGAGTGACCCCCCTCGCTTGGGCCCCGTAGGGCTTGCCCTGACGAACGTAGGTCAGGGCTTGCCCTGACGAAATCGAACCGTCGGCGGAAGAACCTCTCGGGGCAAAACCACGGTCGGCAGCCAATCCGTCAGGGCAAGCCCTGACCTACTTGACTTTGGACTACTAACGGTAATTATTAGTAGTAATAAGGGCCGCCCCCAATGTCCGACCCCAAGTTCCAAAGAAACACCCGGCAGCGAGAAGTGATCCTGGAAGAACTCCGCCAGCTCACTTCCCACCCGACGGCCGCCCGACTGCACGAAATCGTGCGGCGACGCCTGCCCAAGATCAGTTTGGGCACCGTCTACCGAAACCTGGAACTGATGGCCGAGATGGGCGCAATCCAGAAGCTACAGTTCAGCGGGGCAGAGGCCCGGTTCGACGGCAATCCCGACCGGCACGACCATCTCCGATGCATCCGCTGCAACCGGGTAGACGATCTGCCCGGCGTCTCCCTTGATTTATCCCCAGGGGACCGTGATGATTCCCATGGTTACAGGATCCTCGGCCATCGGCTGGAATTGCTGGGAATCTGTGCCGCTTGTCAGAATCTCCGGGCCTCGACGGACGGCAAAACGAGCCGAGACGGAGAATGTGATTGAATGACGGAAAACCTCGCAGGCAACCGCGGGGACTATTGCCCGTTAACACGACATCACCACGAAAAGGAGAGTCGAAGATGTTGAATCCTAAGATCGCGGAGGCCTTCAACAAGCAGATCAACGCCGAGTTGTACTCCGCTTACCTGTATGTCTCGATGTCGGCCTACTTCGAGGCGCGGAGTCTCGAAGGCATGGCCAACTGGATGCGGATCCAGGCCCAAGAGGAAGTCGGGCACGCCATGAAGTTCTTCAACTTCCTCAACGATAGGGACGGCCGGGTGATTCTGGCCGCCATCGATCAGCCGAAGACCGAGTGGGATTCTCCCGCCGAAGCCTTTCAGGACGCCTATCAGCACGAGCAGAAGGTCACCGGTCTGATCAACGGCCTGTCCGCTCTGGCGACGGCCGAGAAGGACTATGCCTCGCACAACTTCCTGGAATGGTTCGTCGCCGAGCAGGTGGAAGAGGAGAACGCGGTCCGCACGATCCTGGATCAGTTCAAGCTGGCCGGCAGCGACGGCGTCGGACAACTGATCCTCGACGAGCGACTCGGAAAACGGCCGGCAGCCGCTTCGGCCGCGCCGCAGGCAGGAACTCCCTGACGGCGGCGGAACCGTCCGGGAGAAAAGGAAGAATACTGGACCATTTCCAATGAAAGGGGTTTTGCGATGTCGACACTGGTTACCCAAGAGGCACCCGATTTCACGGCCAAGGCCGTCTTGCCCGACGATTCGTTCGCCGAGTTGACGCTATCCTCCTACCGGGGGAAGTACGTGTTGTTGTTCTTCTATCCGCTGGACTTCACGTTCGTTTGCCCGTCGGAGATCATCGCCTTCGACAAGGCCCTGGAGAAGTTCGAGTCGAAGAACTGCCAGGTGATCGGCGTGTCGGTGGACTCGCACTTCACGCACCTGGCGTGGAAGAACACGCCGCGGAATCGGGGCGGCATCGGGCCGATCGGCTACCCGCTGGTCGCCGACCTCAGCAAGGACATCTCGCGCCGCTACGGAGTCCTGTTCGGCGAAGAGGTGGCGTTGCGAGGGCTGTTCCTGATCGACAAGGAGGGCATCGTCCGCCACGCGCTGGTCAACGACCTGCCGTTGGGTCGCAGCGTGGACGAGGCGCTGCGGGTGCTCGAGGCGCTCCAGTTCACCGAAGAGCACGGCGAGGTCTGCCCGGCCAACTGGCACCAAGGCGAAGAGGCCATGAAGCCCACCGCCGAGGGCGTCGCCGAGTATCTCGCCGCGCACGCAAGTTAGTGAGAACCCGGTAGATTCAGTACAGTCTGTTTAGCGGGCCGGGCTTGCCCGCCGTTGTCCGTGTGGAGAAACGGCGTTTTCAAAACGGCGGGCAAGCCCGCCCGCTAAACCTTGACTTTCTGCAATCCCGCACTGTAGGATTGCACACTTTCACGAAACACTACCCTTAGGAGCCGAAGCATGCCTACTCGACAATCGCAGGTCTACGAGTGCAGCGTCTGCGGGAACGTGGTCGAGGTCGTCCGCACCGGTGCCGGCAGCCTCGTTTGTTGCGGCGTCCCGATGAATCTGCTCGTGGAGAACACCACCGACGCGGCCCGGGAAAAGCACGTCCCGGTGATTGAGAAGGTCGACGGCGGCGTCGAAGTCACGGTCGGATCGACGGAACACCCGATGGAGGAAAAACACCACATCGAATGGATCGAGGTGCTGGCCGACGGCAAGGTGTACCGCCAGTTCCTCCGCCCGGGCCAACGGCCGGCCGCCGTCTTCCCGGTCGAGGCCGAAGCAATCACCGCCCGCGAAATCTGCAACCTGCACGGCCTGTGGAAAGGCGCGTAGGAACTTCGCACGATAAAAACTGCGCACGACAAATAAATGTACTGGATCGAGGAAATCCTGCTGCAAAGCTGGCTGGTGCTGGGCGAGATGGCGCCCTGGCTGCTGCTGGGGTTCCTGATGGCCGGCGTGCTCTCGGTGTGCATCTCGCCGGCGTGGGTCGAACGGCATCTCGGCGGCCGGGGGTTGGGCTCGGTCGTGAAGGCGGCCGTGTTCGGCGTGCCGTTGCCGCTGTGCTCGTGCGGAGTGATTCCGGTGGCCGCGTCGATCTACCGCCATGGCGCGAGCCGATCGGCCACGACCTCCTTCTTGATTTCCACCCCACAGACCGGCGTGGACAGCATCGCGGTCACCTATGCCCTGCTGGGTGGGCTGTTCGCAATCTTCCGCCCGATTGCCGCCCTGTTGACGGGCGTGATCGGCGGGTTGCTGGTGCAACTGTTCGGCCGATCCAAAACGGAAAACGGCGTCCAGGAGCAGGAAACGCCTGCTTGCACCGAGCCCTGCTGCCAGGACGGCGGATCGCGCAACATCGTGCTCCGCATACTGCACTACGGGCTGATCGTCTTGCCGCGCGACATCGGCATGCCGTTGTTGCTGGGGGTGTTGATCGCCGGAATCCTCGCGGCCGTGGTGCCGAAGGATCGTTTGGCGGACTACGTCGCCCCCGGGATTCTGTCGATCCTGTTGATGATGGTCTTGGGCGTGCCGCTGTACGTGTGTGCGACCGCCTCGGTACCGATTGCGGCGGGCTTCATTCACGCGGGCGCCTCGCCCGGGGCGGCGCTGGCGTTCCTGATCGCCGGGCCGGCCACCAACGCGGCCGCCTTCACCACCATCTGGAAACTGCTCGGCCGGCGAACCGCCGCGATCTATCTGGCCACCGTCGCCGGCAGCGCCCTCGCGTGTGGGCTGATCCTCGACGGGTTGATCGGGCCCGAGGGAATGAATATTCCCGCCCTGGGACATTCGGCCCACGAAATGGCGGGAAGCGGATGGCTGGGCAACGCCGCGGCGGTCGCGCTCTTGGTGGTGCTGGCCGTTTCCTCCAAGACGGCGGCCCGGCTGATCGGACGGAAGAAAGAGGAGACGCCCCCCTCCGAGGTTCTCGGCGGACGCCAACGCATCGAATTGCGGATCACCGGCATGACGTGCAGCCACTGTGCCGAAAGTGTCCATCGGGCATTGCGTGAACAGTCGGGCGTGGAAACCATCGAAGTGGAACTGGACACAGGGCGGGCCGTCGTCACCGGCCGGCGACTCGATCCCCCGCAACTCGCCGCCGCCGTCGCCGAATTGGGATACGCGGCCAAGGTCGCCGGCACTTGATGCCCGGTTGACTTGCCTGTATGTTCTCCAACTGGGTGGCACGCCCTGAGGAACGACTGGGTGGCACGCCCTGAGGAACGACTGGGTGGCACGCCCTGAGGAACGACTGGGTGGCACGCCCTGAGGAACGACTGGGTGGCACGCCCTGAGGAACGAAGGGCGTGGGAAACCTTTCAAGCCACGCCCTTCGTTCCTCAGGGCGTGCCACCCGATAAGAACTCGTTCCTGCGCGGTCGCTGAGAAAGAAGAACGCCGATGGACACCAAACTGCGAGAGAATATCCACTGGGTCGGCTACGTCGATTGGAACGTCCGCGATTTCCACAGCTTCGACACCCAGCGCGGCGCGACGTACAACGCCTACCTCGTGGCCGACGAGAAGACGGCCCTGATCGATACCGTCAAGGAACCCTTCGCCGACGAACTGCTGCGGAATGTGGCCGCGCTCGGGGAGCTTTCCCGGGTGGATTACGTGGTCTGCAATCACGCCGAGCCCGACCACTCCGGCGCGCTGCCGCACGTGATCGAGGCGTTGCCCCACGCCACGCTTCTATGCAACAAGAAATGCCGGGCAGCCCTGTCGGAGTACTATGACACCTCGTCCTGGAAGATCGACCTGGTCGCGGAAGGCGACACGGTTTCTCTGGGCCGGCGAACGCTGCAGTTCATCGAAACCCCCATGGTCCATTGGCCCGAGTCGATGTTCACCTACGTCCCCGAGGAAAAACTGCTCTTCTCGATGGACGCCTTCGGCCAGCACTACGCGACCTCGGAACGGTTCGACGATCGGGTATCGCTCTGTACGGCGATGGAAGAAGCGAAGACCTATTACGCCAATATCGTGATGCCCCTGGGCAAACCGGTGGCGGCCTGTCTGGAGAAGACGGCCGACCTGGAAATCGAGATGATCGCGCCGAGCCACGGCGTGATCTGGCGCTCGCACGGCCCGGCGATCCTGCAAGCGTATCGCAACTGGTGCGTCTGCCGCCCGCGGCCGAAGGTTCTGGTGATCTACGACTCGATGTGGGGCAGCACGGCGGCGATGGCCCGGGCGATCCTCGACGGGGCCTCGCTGCCCGGCGTGGAGGCCGTGCTGATCGCCATCCGCAGTTCCAGCCTTACGCGAATCGCCACCGAAGTCCTCGACGCGGCGGCCGTCGCGCTGGGCTCCTCCACGCTCAACCGGGGCATGATGCCCATGGTCGCCGCCGTGTTGACCTATCTGGAGGGTCTGCGTCCCGTGGGCAAGATCGGTTTTGCCTTCGGGTCCTACGGATGGGGGAAAGGGGGGCCGGAAGCCGTCGATGCCCGCCTCCGCGAGATGTCCTGGGAAGTGGCTCGGGAACCGATCAAGGCCAAGTACCGTCCCACGCCCGAGATGCTTGACGAGTGCCGCGCCGCGGGCAGAATGTTGGCTGAGAAAGCGATAGAAACGGCCGCCGACCGCGCGGCCGGCGAGAGGGTTTGCGTGGACCCCTGATTGCACAGTAGCCGTCTCGCTCCGCGAGACGTGGCCACGTCTCGCGGATAGCCTGTGAATTTATTAAACGGGCTTGTGCATTTTTGGTGATCGCGCTAAAACGTGGTCATGAATACAAAAAATACCTCAGCAACCGCTCGTGTGGATCGACCTCACCGCTCTCAGGTGCAGATG
>DATLAN010000374.1:0-25252 GCA_035527455.1 Thermoguttaceae bacterium | reverse complement strand
CGTGGAAATCGGCCGCTTTCACCCGGGCGTCGACCACCAGGAGGTCGCCGCGGAGCGTCGCCGGATCGTTGACCGGCCGGCTGGTCTGCTGGCGATAAACCTCGGCCATGTACGGCGGCACGAAGCAGGCCACGTCGGTCAGGTCGATCTTGTTCAGCAGCTTGTCGAACAGCGACGTCATGCCGCATCGCAGTTCCCAGATCGGCCGGCTCAACGCCAGCGGATAGAAATGAAACCGCTTTTCCGTGGGCCGATCCACGAGTATCAATCGCATCGTTGAAGTTCCCTGTTCTGTTTTCGTGACATCCACTCAACCGAGGCTCTCCGGAATTCCGGCGACGGGAAACGAGGGAGGAAACGCCCCCGGATTGCACTCCAGGGGGCGACCTTCAGTGCATTGTGTCAAGTTTCCAGTGCTCTCGTTGCTCGTTTTTCGGGGACACAACAACACCGCCTGGGTGCTGGAGGTCGTTGATAGAATCGCTCAGTATAGCGAAGGGGACACGACCTGACAAGTCCCCACCCACAGGGGGATGTGGCGATCCGGCACGGCAACAGAAGCAGGGTCATCGCCCCCCCAAAAACTTGACACGACCGATACGCTCTTCTAGGCTTGTAGGCGTCACGCGGTCACTACGAACTTTACGAGAGGAGTTGGGCCATGAAACGTCGATGGTGCGTGCTTTTCGCGTTGGTGCTGGCTCCCGGTGCGATGGGGGCGGCCGAGACGTTCTTCGTGCCGGTGAAGGTGGACGGACCGAAGCACGATCCGGCCAACCACAGCTACTGGTTCGGACCGTTCAGCGAGTGCTGCTCCGTGTTGGACGTCGACGGGGACGGGGACCTCGACATCGCCGCCGGCCGAAACTGGTACGAGGCGCCCGACTGGAAGAAGCACGAGGACTTCCGCGACGGCGCCGAGACCAACGGGCCGGAAACCGACGACAACAGCGAGTTCGCCATGGACGTCAACCGCGACGGCCGGCCGGACATCGTCAGCTCGGGGTGGATGCGGATGAAGGGCGCCTTCTGGTACGAGAACCCGGGCAAGACGGGCGCGAAGTGGAAGGCCACCCAAATCCATGCGGCACAGAACCTCGAAGGCGTCATCCCCGGCGATCTCGACGGCGACGGAGATGACGACATCCTGGTCAACCATTGGGCGCCCGTGGAGGGACAGGGCGTTACCTGGCTCGAGTCGATCGACAAGGAACCCTGGCTCGTCGAGCACGTCATCGGTACCGAAGGCGACAACCACGGAAACGGCATGGGCGACATCAACGGCGACGGGCGGGTCGATATCGTCACACCCTTCGGCTGGTACGAAGCGCCGCCGAAACCGGCCGAGGGAGAATGGACCTTCCACAAGGATTACCTGGTCCATCGGATCGACGAGCCGGATCGCTACATCCCGGCCTCGCACCCGATCCTCGTACACGACTGCAACGGAGACGGACTGAGCGACATCCTCGTGGGCGCCTCGCACGAGTACGGCCTGGCCTGGCTCGAGCAGCACGTCGGCGACGACGGCCGGCGCAGCTTCACGACCCACTGGATCGAGCGGGACTTCGGGCAGTTCCACACCATGGAACTGGGCGATCTCGACGGCGACGGCAAAGACGACCTCGTCACCGGCAAGCGGCTCTTCGCCCATCACGGCAACGACATCAGCGCGTTCGATCCCCTGTTCGCCTTCTGGTACGGAATCAAGGAGGGGAAGTTCGAGCGGCACCTGCTCTCCTACAACCATGTGCCGTGGTATTCCCCGGACGATCGCAATCCGCCGCCCACCGGGGCCGTGGCCGTGGGCATGAAACTGAACATCGCCGACATGGACAAGGACGGGAAGAACGACATCGTGATCGCGGGCAAGAGCGGGCTGTACATCTTCTACTACCGCGGCCTCCCGCCGGCCCCGCGCAACCAGTTCAAGCTGCCCGAGCACGACAGCTACCCGACGTGGATACCGTGGAGCAAATAGCGGACAATATACTTGAATGGGTGGCACGCCCTGAGGAACGAAGGGCGTGGCACGCCCTGAGGAACGAATCGGGTGGCACGC
This sequence comes from Thermoguttaceae bacterium, assembly GCA_035527455.1. GTDB lineage: Bacteria > Planctomycetota > Planctomycetia > Pirellulales > Thermoguttaceae > DATLAN01. The sequence goes on along the minus strand of DATLAN010000374.1, from coordinate 23,190 downwards.
CCTGAGGAACGAAGGGCGTGCCACGCCCTGAGGAACGAATCGGGTGGCACGCCCTGAGGAACGAAGGGCGTGGTGAACCCGCCGTCCACGCCCTTCGTTCCTCAGGGCGTGCCACCCGCCGCTTAAAGTAGCCGTCTCGCTCCGCGAGACGTGGCCTCGTCTCGCGGAGCGAGACGGCTACTATGAACACAGGAGAACCCATGATGAGACTGCTGAGACTCGGCTTGTTGGGAATTTCGATCATCGTGCTGACAACTGCCGCGTGTGCGGACGAGGAAGGCTTCGTCTCGCTGTTCAACGGCAAAGACCTCTCCGGCTGGATCACCGGGCCGAACAAGACCTGGGCGGTCGAGGATGGGGTGATCACGCTAAAACGCGAAATGGACGGCGGCTTGCACGACCCCGACTACCTCTGGACCGAAAAGACCTACGGGGATTTCATCCTCGAACTTCAGTTCAAGATCCCCGAGCAGGCCAACAGCGGCGTGTTCCTGCGCACCTCGGACCTCAAGGACCCGGTGTATACGGGCATCGAAGTCCAGGTGGCCAACTCGTACGGCCGGGAGGGTCTCAGTCGGAGCGGCACCGCCGGAGCGATCTACGACTGCGCGACCCCGACGAAGAACATGCTCAAGAAGCCCGGCGAGTGGAACCGCTGCCGCATTACCTGTCGCGGCAGCCGGATCACCGTGGAACTCAACGGCGAGCAGGTCGTCGACATGGACCTCGACCTCTGGACCCAGCCGCACCGCAACCCCGACGGCACCACGAACAAGTTCCCCAAGGCGCTGAAGGACTTCGCCCGGGAAGGGCACATCGGCCTGCAAGACCACGGCCGGCCGGTGTGGTATCGCAGCGTGCGGGTGAAACGGCTGGCGGAATGAGTTAGTGTCTTGCGTCGCAACTTGTGTGCGCGGTGCGCGCATGTTTGACGTGACCATTTGTGATAACAACGTTTAGCGGGCGGGCTTGCCCGCCGTTTGGTTGCGGCTCTGCCGCGTTATGAAGGAATATCGAACAAGGAATCATGAAGTAGGAAGGAAGGGTTTCATGCAATCTTCACGAATCATGTTCGCGACGGCCCTGTGCATCTTGCTGTTGGCCGTGTTTGTCATTCCTGCTTACTCGTCGGCGGAGGACAAGGCCGAGGCGAAATTCACGCTGGTGCCCGACGAGTATGGGATGGTGCTGAAGCTGCCCGACGGCCGGACCATGTTCCGTTACATGACCAAGAAGCCGAAGGAGACGAACCTGACGGCCAACAGCGTCTGCTGTCTCTATCCGGTGTACACGCCGTCCGGAGAGCGGGCCGTCGACTTCGCGCCGGGCGACCATCGCCATCACCGCGGGATCTTTTTGGCCTGGCACGCGATGGAGGGCGACAAGCGGGCCGATTTCTGGGGCTGGGGCCAGTTCGCGCCGACCGAAAACCGCGTGATCGAGAACCGCAGCGTCAAGCTGCTTGCGGCCGATGCGACCTCGGCGAGAATCGAGGTCCGCAACGATTGGGTGGCCGAAAAGGAAGTGATGCTCGAGGAGCTGCTGCGGATCGCCGCCCGGGTGCAAGGGGACGCCTACGTGATCGATCTCTGCTTCCGGTTCACGCCCGCGGTCGACGTCACGCTCGACCAGACGGCGTTCGGAGGGCTGTGCGTGAAGGGCCGCCAGGAAGGCACGGCCGTCTATTCGAATCCCCAAGGCCCGGTCGATCTGCCGAACCCGCACCACTTGAAGCCCGAGACGGACTGGCCGGCCGCCGACTGGTACGACTACACGGTGAAGCTGGACGACGGGACGGCCTTCGGCGTGGCCGTGCTGGACCATCCCCGAAATCCGCCCAGCACGTGGCACAACCTGGAGCCCATCGCCATGGTCAACCCGTGCATCGTCGCGCCGGGGCCGGTCAAGCTCGAGAAGGGCAAGCCGCTGAAGTTGTGTTACCGCCTGGTGATCCACGACGGCCCAACGCCGGCGGAGTTGCTCGAGAAGCTCACGGCCGAGTGGCGCAAGTAAGCCTCAAGGCGCGTTTTCCCGGCGCCAAACGGTTCTTGGCATCGTTGCGGTAAACTCTGGGGTGGCACGCCCTGAGGAACGAAGGGCGTGTTTTCCGGACGTTCCACGCCCTTCGTTCCTCAGGGCGTGCCACCCGCCGTAACATCCCAGACTTATTGCCAAACCGCCGAAAAACCGTTTGGTGCTGGTTCGTAGCGACCGCATTCATGCGGTCGATTTCCGAGCGGGCCTAACGAGTGATTGCAGAGTAGCCATCTCGCTCCGCGAGATGCAGCCTCGTCTCGCGGAGCGAGACGGCCACTCTGATGCACCGGTGCATGTGTTGCCGGCTCCACGCACCCTGCTCCAGCTAGATCACGAAGTTCTCCAAGAGGATCACGAGGATGCCCGTCAAGGCGCCGCCGGCGATCAGCCCGGCGCAAACCGGTTCCTGATTGGCAACGAAGATCTTGTTCAACCTCGCGGTGGTGTCCTTCCAGGTCAACCCGGCCACATAGAAAAAGAGTGATCCGAGAAACATGGCCAGGCAGGTGTGGAACGGGATCACCATGGCCAGTCCGACGCCGACGCCCGAAAGCCACGAGCGACCTTTCGTGACGAAGCGGAGTATTTCGAGCAAAATGCCGACGATGGCTCCCACCAAGGCTGCCCACTGTGCCGAGACGGCGAGCTTGTCCAAACCTTCGGTCAACACTTCGGCGACCCCCTTCCAGACCACGGCCGAGGGCATGGGATATTGCTCGGTAATCAACTCCCGCGGTTGGGTACCGGGATCCGCTTCCGTAGCTGCGTCCTCGGGCGCAACGGCAGTTGCTTCCTCACCGAACGACTTCTGCGACGCCACGGGCGGATACTTGCCGGCCATCAAATCGCTCGGCCCGATTTGCAGGAACACCATGTAGAAGATCGGCACTGAAACCAACGCGCCGGCCAGGATTCCCAGCACGTGGCCCATGGCCTGTTGGCGCGGCTTGCCACCGAGCATGTAGCCGGGCTTGATGTCCATCAACAGGTTGGAGGCGTGGCCGGCCACTTCGCCGGTGATGCTGGCGGTGGCGATGTTCGTCGTGATGTTGCCCGGGGCCAAGGCGCCGTACGTGAGCTGCGTGAGCTTGCCCAGCGCCCCGGTGGGCGTGATCGACGTCAGGGCCGTGGAGTTCACGGCGATCAGGGTGAAGACGAAGATCAGAGGGACGGCGATCACGCCGAGCCATATTTCCACGTCGAAGAAGGTGTGCGCCAGCGCAACGACCACGGCCCCGACCAGAGGAATCCCGAGAAAGAACACCCACATCGGAAGCTCAATACCTTTGAGAACATCGCTGCGTTGCGCCTTTCTCCCGCCGAACAGGCCGGCGAAAGCACTGAAGATCACCTTCGGCTTGGAGAAAAACGCCCACAACGAAGCCGTCGTCATCATGGCCACGCCGCACCACAGCGCCCACATCGTGATCTCGCGAAAGCCGTACGTGATTGCTCCGGCGGCATCCATCTTTCCTTGGATGTCTCCCCGGTTGATCATCCAGGGAGCAAGGACACAGTAGTTGATCACCGCGCCGACCATCAGCGACACGCCCGTGCGGATTCCCATCAGCCCGCCGGCGGCGAACATCACCACGTCGGGCTCCAGTCGGACGGTAAGCTGACGCAGTTCGGTGCCGGCCAGCTTGGGCGTCCAGCGGTTGTAGATCCACTCGTGGTTGTAGATCCACTCGTCGAGGAACTCGGGAATCGTCAGGTATCCTTTCTTGATCCACATGGCGGCCTCGATTTCCGCCATGATGACCTGGCTGGACAACAGTTTGACCAGCGCCGACAAGGCCCCGCAGATCAACATCAGCTTGGCCTTGAACATGCCCTCGCGGGCGTCGCCGGTGTGCAGGGCGTCCATCACGACGCCGGCCGCCCGGCCTTCGGGGAAGGGGTGCTGCTCGTCGTTGATGAAACGCCGCTTCAACGGGAAGGCGAAAAGCACCCCCAGCACCGCCAGCGAGATGATCCACGCCATCGTGGTGGTCATGGGGATGACCTCCCCGGTGATCATCATGTAGGCCGCCAGCGAAGAGATCATCGGGGCGGTCATGTAGCCGGCCGCCGTGGCGATCGACTGCATGCAGTTGTTCTCCAGCAACGTGAACTCGTTGCCCAGTCCCAGCCGCTTGAGGACCTTGAACATGGCGAACGCGAGGATCACCGACGTGATTCCCACGCCGAGCGTCCAGCCGGTCTTGGCGCCGATGTAGAGGTTCGTCAGCGAGAGGATCCCCCCCAGCATCATCCCGGTGACCGCCGAGCGTACCGTAAGCTGCGGCATGTCGCCTTTCCAGACGTTCTCGAACCACCACCGGTCCTTCTGTTCGAGAGTCCAGTCGCGGACCTGCTCTTCGCTGAGCTGCTTGATCGCCATGAAGTACTACTTTTTCTCGTCTTCCGCCGGGGGGCGAATGACCGGGAATCGCGTCGGCGGGGCGTCGCCTCGGTCGATCAGCCAGATGTTCCTGAAGCGTACCGGATTGCCGTGGTTCTGCAACCGGGTGGGCAGCAGCGTGGGCGCTTCGGGCTGGCCGACGCCGGTCTTGTTGGGCAGCTCGACGTTGTCGTGGATCTTCACGCCGTTGTGCCAGACGGTGATTCGGGCGTTCTTCACCTTCGTCCCGTCCGAGGCCCAGCGGGGCGCCGTGAACATGATGTCGTACGTCTGCCACACCAGCGGAGGGAAGCACATGTTCACGTCCGGCGGGCGGAACCGGTACAAACCGCCGCTGCCGTTATTGACCGGCTCCAACGCGAACGAATCGAGAACCTGGACCTCGTAGCTGCTTTGCAGGTAGACGCCACTGTTCGCCCGGCCCTGGTCCCGTCCCTCGGGCATGTAGGGGAGCATGAACTCCAGGTGGAGGTTGAAGTCCTGGAACATCGGCTTGAAGTCGGCCCCTTCCATCAACAGGCCGCCTTCGGTCAGCCGCCCGTTGACGAACTGATCGGTGCCGGTGCCGTCGAACAGCACGATCGCGTGCTTCGGCGGCTGGGCTCCCAGCGTGGGACTCTCGCGCTCGACCCGGTCCAATCGGCCCACGCGCTCACCCTTGCGATCGACCAGCAGGCAATGATCCGGATGGACCAGCACGGCCATCGGCCCGCCGGAGAGCACCAGAAAATCTTCATAACGTTTGCCGATCATCCGGACCGACGCTTTGGGGTTCCGCACGGTCGGCAGCCCGCCGGGGTATTGGGCCGCCTCGTAGTTGCCGCCGCCGACGGCCCTGATTTGCAGAGCCAAGGGGCGCGGCCGGGCCGGGTTCGTCACGATCGAGCCGACGAACTCGCCCTGCAGTGCGAAGTCGTCGTCCACGCGGTAGATGTCGGGTTGGGGCGCTTCAGGCCCTTCGGCGTAGGCCGTGCACGAAAACAGGATCGTCGCCACCAAGGCAAGAGACCAAAAGGCTGGATGGAAGTCGGAGGGTCGCTGGGGAATCGACATAGGAGGGTCCTCTCGAAGAATGTCCGCTGGGAAGTCACCGCCGTGAGAACCCTATTCTGGTTCGGGCGATCGGAAAATGCAACACGAGCGGAACAAGCCCGCCTGCGCTTGGCGCTGCGCAGACGGGCAAATGACTCGGTGGGAGGCCAAGCCGGCTCGGCCGAATGGAGGCAACGGACGCAACCCTTGTGACGACAAGGCTTTAGGGTCTTACGTCGCAACTTGTGCGCATGGTGCGAGCATGTTTGACGTAACCGATTGTGACAGAAACGTTTAGCGGGCGGGCTTGCCCGCCGTTGGGTTGCGGCTCTGCCGCGTTGGGGGTTGTCGTGGCTGCATCTCGCTTCAGCGAGATGGCTACTGTGCCATTCGCTTAGGCCCTCTTGCGTCGCCGCCAGCAGACCACCAAGCCGATCAGGCCGGAAAGCAGCATCAGCACGGTGCTCGGCTCGGGAACGACCTCGACGAGTCGGATCTCGCCGAACTCCTTGGGACTGCCGAACCCGGCCACGTACTCGAGCATGAATGCGCTCACGTCGAGTCCCGGGGGCACCAGGGCGCCGAGGTTGATGTCGGTGTAGGTCATTTGCGACCCGAAGGCCCCTTCGCCGACGGTGCTGGGGTTGGCGGAAACCAGGGTGAAGCCCTGTCCCAGGGGGAGGATGTTCTGCACGCCCAAGAGGCCGGTTTCGGTGAACAATCCGTTGCTCTGCAGATTCCAGCTCATCACGCCGGCGACGGAAACGATGAACTCGCCGGTCAGGGGGTTGTACTCGGCGACGGCCGTTCCCTGCGGGGCCGGCCCGGGATCCAGCGCGCCGAGGCTGGTGAGGGCATCGTCCAGATCACCCTGATCGTCGAACCGGCATCCGTCCCGCAGCATCTGCCGCGCCAGGTCACGCAGCCGGTCCTGGTCACGCAGCCGGTCCTGGTCCTGCAGCCGGTCCTGGTCCTGCAGCCGGTCCTGGTCCTGCAGCCGGTCCTGGTCCTGTAGCCGGTCCTGGTCCTGTAGCCGGTCCTGGTCCTGTAGCCGGTCCTGGTCCTGCGAGGCGGAACGCGACTGTGCCATGCCGGCAGTGACCATCATCAAGCAAAGACCCAAAGCCAATACGACCGGTTTCCTCATCATTTCGCTCCTTGAGAAAGACGCTTCACGGAACCAACCCACGCGCACTGCTGATCACGCCGGAATATCGTGATGCGAGGTATCCAGGGTGCGTGCAGGCCGTTACAAAATCGCTGCCTCACTTGGTGTTAGGTGTTTCGAAAGATCGCAAATACGCCGCAGTCCACACGGCTCGGCGGTCCCAACGCACCCGCCTTGTAGGGGCAAACCTCGCACATTCCATGAAACGCACATGGCCCCTATAACCCTCACGTCCGTTTAGTCTATCAAGAATCGCCAAAACAGCAAGAGTTTTTCCTGACATGTGCGGGAAAAATAGAAATTATTTTCCTCGTTGGCCAACCTGCTTCTGTGAAACCACTTAGAGCTGAACGCCTCGAGAGGCAAGAAGCACTCTAAGGGGGTGCATGATTGACCCGGTAGTGGAGATTCAACTCCTCACGCCCGGATCGCCCCGAGAACCGTGGACGATGGAAGGATGCGGGCGAACCACGATTCGTGCGTCACTTCAGCGGCAGATACTCGACCCGGTCGGCAAAATCTTCCGGTAGGCCGAGCTTCGCGAGCAACTCGAGGTCGTTGACGCATTGTCCGACGGAGATCTTGAGTTGGTGAGCGTAGACGACCCCCGCGAACGGCTGGCCGGTTTGTTGCCGCCGCCCTGCTTCTCGCAAGAGGTCTCGGTCATGGGTGAAAAGAACGCGCTGCGACTCGGTTGCGCGATCAAGGAGTTCCGGATCGGGCAGTTGGGCCGCGTCGTCTTCCTGGGCCGTCAACACGTCCACATGGCGCAATCGCAAACCCACCGTAATTGCCCGGCGGACGTGAACGTCCATGTAGAGCCTGATGCTCATCAGAGCTTCCCGGCCTTGCGCAGCCGATCTCGCACGGGGGAGTCGTCCGCTCGGGCGGCCAGTCCCTCGACCTCCTGCAACTGCCGCTGGATCTCCGCATCGAATTCGGCCCGGTGATCGTGGTAGTACGATAGCGCCGAGTAAATCTGTGCCAGAGAGAGATGCGGGTACTGGAAGTGCATCTCTTCGGCGCTGGAGTCATTGGCCAGTTTATCCAGCACGACTTCGATGATTTTCACGTTTGTATCATCGATCCAGGCCACCCCAGCCTCGTCCAAACGCACGTGTGTTGTTCCTGCTACACTCATGTCCGTCTCCCCTTGAATTGCCTACTCTCAAGTATAGCAAGGCGCGGGGCAGCGTGAAAGTGGGATTCGTCACCGCCGGTCACCGCCGGTTTCCACCGCATCGCGCCCCCGATCCTCGCCACTTCCCCGCTCGCCCGAGACGGATTCATCGCAAGGATGGTGATGAGGGCAGGAGTCTGCCGGTTCACCATCACTTGCGACGTATCCGAAGACCATGATTCTACTGATCAACCCGCCATTCCTGCGACTGAAGGGCAAGCGCGACGATTCCGTGCCCAACGGTCTGGCCTGGCTTTCCGCCTACCTGCAAACCAGGGGCGTCAAGTCGGTGATTTACAACGCGGACATGGGGCACCACGGGAAGAAGTCCCGGGCCTATCGAAAGATCCTCGGCGGTTACGCAGAGTATCTGGAGAACTTGAAGAATCCCCAACACGAAAGCTGGGCGGAAATCCGCGCCGTGTTGCAGGACATCCGCCCCGATTGGGTCGGCGTCAGCGTGATGAGCGCGAAGAGCGAATCCGCCGCCATCGTCTCGCGCATCGTCAAAGAGGTCTGTCCTCGGTGCCGCGTCATCTGGGGCGGGCAACACCCGACGATCTTGCCGCACCTCTGCCTGGCGCGTCCGGAAGTCGACTTCGTCGTCCGCGGAGAGGGCGAGGGGCCTTTGGCGGCGCTGTTGACTCGTCTGGACGCAGACGGGCGCCCCGACACGATTCCCGGCATCGGTTACAAGAGGGGCGGCCGGCCGATACTGACCGGCCCCGCGGATCGCCCCGATTTCGCCTCGTTGCCCTTTCCCAGGAAAGACAACTTGCTGTTCCCCGAACGATACGACAGGAACGACCTGGGCGGCATCACGGCCACCCGGGGCTGTCCGTTCCCGTGCGGATTCTGCAGTGCCCGCCAGGTCGTCGGCAAGAAGATCCGCTACCGGCCGGTGGAAAGCGTGGCCGACGAGATCGAGTATCTCAAGCGTACGTTCGGCACCGGCGTGTTCCATTTCCACGACGACACGTTCACGGCCAACCGCGAGTACACGGAGGCCCTGTGCAGCGAACTGATCGCGCGGCGTACCGGCGTCTCGTGGAGTTGCACGACTCGGCTGAAGAGCCTCTCGGCGGACTTGCTGCGGCAGATGGAGCGAGCGGGCTGCTACTACACGTCGGTGGGCGTGGAGAGCGGGAGCAACCGCGTGCTTGGGCAGATGAAGAAGAACATCATGCGAGAGGACGTGATCGAGCGCATCGCCGTCTTGAAACGGGCCAACGTGGCCTGGGCCGTTTACATCATGGCCGGGCTGCCCGAGGAAACGGCGGAAGACGTCGACCTGACGGCGGACCTGATCCGTCGCATCAAGCCCGAGCGCGTCGTGTTGAGCTTCTTCACGCCCTACCCCGGCACGGCCCTGTTCGACCGGTGCGTCGAACTCGGCCTGGTTTCCAAGACCATGGACTGGTCGCACTACAACCACCAGAGCCCTCACAACGACTTCTGCCTGGCGGCCGGTAAGCCGGACTACCGGGAAGCCCTTGCCCGGTTGGTGGCCACGGTGGACCGGAACAATTCGTCGGCCCGCGGCAAGATGCGGCGTCTGATGCGGACGCTGCCGCTGATCGCCCGACGGCCGGCCCTGGGCATCGCGAAGCTGCGGCGGGCGCTGGCTCGGTAGGCGGTGCCTCTCAGTCACCGGCGAGGGCAGGGTGGCCGGCTGTTCTTGGTCCCGAATGGCTGAAACCACGCCCCCCCACGGGCCGGATGCGTCCACATTCGGTTTGGTGGGCTTCTTAATACTACAGCGCTATATTGCTGCTCGCAATCGTCGTAACATTAGTGAGAACAATCACTTACATTATCAAGCGACCATTCGACAAAAAAGCATTTAGCCGGCGGGCTTGCCCGCCGTGTGTTTCCTCGCAAACCCCACGATCAACACGGCGGGCAAGCCCGCCGGCTAAATAGAGATGAATGCGTCGCTGAACATAGCGCCGCAGTGTTGATCGGTCTCGCTTTTCAGCCACGTAATTGTCCGGCGATACCGGGCAGAAGCCCCGTTCCAGCCGTAACCGGCCGGGTGGCGGTCGTGTATATGAAGTATATGAATAGAGGGCCTTTCGCGGGCCCCTGGTCCACTCGGGCGTTTCCCGGTAAACTGACCCGGTTGAGCCGTTCACATTTCAGCAAAAAAGGAGAACGAAACGTGAAGAAGATGTTATTGGCCCTGTTGGCGGCCGTGGCACTGCTGGCCGCCTCGAGCGATGGCCTTTCCCAGACTTTACCCGGCGGGGACGCCAAACCCCTGGTGACGATCTCTTTCTCCGGCTACGACGAGGTGCTGGCCGACATCGACTTCGTCGGCAAACTCGGCGGCAACCCGGCCTTGGGCGAAACGCTCGAGGATATGCTCAAGGAAAAGATCGGCGGCGAGGGACTGGTCGGGTTGGACGCTTCGAGGCCCTGGGGCGCGGTAGTCCAGCCCGGCGGGGCGATGGGGTTCTCCGTGGTCGGATTCGTCCCGGTGACCGATCTGGACGCGTTGATGGGCCTGTTGAAGGTGCCGGAGACGGGCGAACCGATCGCTCAGAAGGAAAACGGCATCTACAAGATCGTCACGCCCGACGGCCCGACCATCTCGATCGCCCAGAAGGGCGGCTGGGCGTTCATCGTCACCGAGCCCGACGCACTGGACAACACGCCGGCCGATCCGATCGCCCTGCTGGGAGGGTTGAACCAGAAGTACGATCTGGCCGCGCGGGTGTCGATCCAGAGCATTCCCGCCCCGTTGCGGGAGAAGTTCAAGGACGCGTTGAAGATGGGCGCCGCGGCGGGCATGCGACGGATGCCGGGCGAAAGTGAAGAAGAATACAAGATCCGTACCGGCGTGGCCAGGACCATGGTGGACCGGATCGCCAGCCTGGTTGACGAGTTGGATGAGGTGCTCTTGGGCGTGGCGATCGATCGCACCGCGGGCACCAGCTACCTGGACTTCGAAATCACCGCCGTCGAGGGCACCCGGACGGCCGAGCAGTTCGCCGCGGTGAAGTCCGGACCGACGAGGTTCGGCGGCCTCGACATCCCCGGAGCCGCGCTGATCGTCAGGGGCGTGGGAACGCTCACCGACGACGACGTGACCGATTACAAGGCCCTGATCGGAAACATCCGCACCATGGCGGAAAAAGAACTGAACAAACAGGACCTCACCCCGGCGGAGCTGCAATTGGCCTCGCAGATGGTCGACGACCTGTTCGATTGGATCGACGCCAACGTGGAGAAGCGGACCTCGGACGTCGGGCTGACCGTGCTGCTGAAGCCGGACGGCATCACCGCGGTCGGCGGAGCCACCATCGCCGAGGGCGCCAAGCTGGACAAGCTCATCAAGCAGTTGATCGAGCTGGCCATTGAAGAAGACCCCGACATCGCCGACGTGCTGGCGATGGACGCGGAGGTCTACGACGGCGTCCAGTTCCACATCCTTTCCGTGCCGGTTCCCGATGAGGAAGCGGTGCGGTTCTTCGGCGAGAATCTCGAAGTCGTGGTCGGGATCGGCGATGACACGCTCTACATCGCCGCCGGCAAGGACGCGGTGAAGACGCTCAAGAAGGTGATGGACGACTCGAAGGCGCAGGCCGGCAAACAGGTCGAGCCGTTGTTGATTTCGGTGGCCGCCACGCCGATCGCCAAGTTCGCCGCCGAGGTGGCCGAAGGGCTTCCCGCCTTCATGGCTGCCGGCATGGCTGCTCAATTGGAGCAGTCCGGCGGCAAGGACCACCTGAAGATCACCGCCGAGCCGACCACCGGCGGCAACGGCATCCGAGTCCGCGTGGAGATCGAAGAAGGGCTGCTGAAGCTGCTCGGCGGTCTGAGCAACATGCTGGGAATGATGGGAGCCGGAGACGAGGCGCCGTTCTAGGATTTCAGATTTCAGATTTCAGATTCAGGAAAAGTAGCCGTCTCGCTCCGCGAGACGAAGCCCCATCTCGCCCCGGCGAGATGGCTGTAGACATGCACAAAAGTGTCGCAGGACTCTGAGAGACCCGGCCCCGAAGGGACCTTCCCTTCGGGGCTTTTCGCTTGATTGGTTGTCTTTCGTCAAACCCGGAAACCCGATCCCGCAAATCATGCCCAAGACACCACCCTTCCCCACCTACCGGACCGAAATCGCCGGCATCGACGTCGGCGAGCTGAGCCGGCAATTCGGCACGCCCACGTTCGTCTACGACGCGGCCGTGATCCTCGAGCGGCTCGACGACCTGCGGGCCTTCGACGTGGTCCGCTACGCCCAAAAGGCCTGTTCGAACCTGGCCGTCTTGGACCTGGTCCGCCGAAGCGGCGCGATGGTCGACGCCGTCAGTGCGGGCGAGATCCGCCGGGCGATGGCCGCCGGCTATGCGACGACCGGCACACCGCCGCCGATCGTCTACACGGCCGACGTCTTCGACCACGAGTCGCTCGATCTGTGCGTCGAGCACAACATTCACGTCAACTGCGGCTCGCCCGACATGATCGACCAACTCGGCTCCCGCGCGCCGGGCCGCCACGTCACGCTACGGATCAATCCCGGCTTCGGACACGGCCACAGCCAGAAGACCAACACCGGCGGGAAGCAATCCAAGCACGGCATCTGGCACGCTCGGATCGCCGACAGCATGGCCCGGGCAAAGCGGAACCGACTGACGATCACCGGCCTGCACGCACACATCGGCTCGGGCACCGATCTGGAACACCTCTCGCAGGTCTGCGGCGCGTTGGAGAAAGCCGCCGTGGAGGTGGGCGACACGGTCACTTCGATCAGCGTCGGCGGCGGGCTGCCGATCGCGTACCGCGAAGGCGACGAGCTGGTCGATCTGCCGGCCTATTTCCGCCTTTGCGACGCGATGCGCAAGCGGCTGGAGCAGCGGTTCGGCCATCCGCTGAGCCTGGAGATCGAGCCCGGCCGTTACGTCGTGGCCGAGAGCGGCTGCCTGATCGCGGAGATTCGGGCCGTGAAGCGGCAGGACGACAACACGTTCTACCTGCTCGACGCGGGATTCAACAACCTTGCCCGGCCGATCCTCTACGGGGCCTACCACCCGATGTCGATCGTCCCGGCCGACGGCGATACGGCGCGGCCGGCCGAGGAGGTGATCGTGGGCGGTCCGCTGTGCGAGTCGGGCGACATCTTCACCCAGGAGGAAGGTGGTTTCGTCAGCCGCCGGCGGCTGCCCGTGGCCAAGGTCGGCGAGTTGCTGGTGATCGAGTGCGCCGGGGCCTACGCCTTCGTGATGGGCTCGAACTACAACTCGAAGTACTTCGCCGCCGAGGTCCTCATCCGCGACGGCCGGGCCCACCTGATCCGGCGTCGCCAGACCTTCGAGGATTTGATCCGTGGCGAGACGATACCGGAGGCCTCTTAGTCGTAGCACCAAACGGTTTTTGACACCGTTGCGGTAAACTTCGGGGTGGCACGCCCTGAGGAACGAAGGGCGTGGCATGTCGGGAGAACACGCCCTTCGTTCCTCAGGGCGTGCCACCCACCGTGACATCCCAAACTCGATGCCAAGGGCGGTGATTCTTGAACCCCGTCGAAAAAGGGGACAGGCACCGGGCCGCCATGTGTTTGTCGTAACTCAGGAGTTGAAACACGGCCCGGCGCCAGCCCACATTTTCGACTCGCCGCTCACGGCCCGACTTACCACCGAATCGTCAGGCCCAGACCTCGGGGAGTCTGGATCGAGACGCCGCCTTGATGCGGCACGGCGTGGATCGGCCTGCCGTAATGCGACGGCACGGGCGGTTGGAAGCCGCCGCCGTGGATGACCCCACGTTGCGGCAACAGGCCTCCGGAGCGGCGCGCCCGGTCCTTCACCGCGTCGTAGTGGTCGTCGATCTCGTCCTCGACCTGGTCTTCGTACTGCCTCAACAGCTTCCGCTCCCGATAGTAGGTCTCGCGGAGTTCGCTGCGCTGCTGAAGATAATCGCGGCTCAAGGCGGCGCGCTGCGAGACGTGGGCGTGTTCCCGGGCCAATTCGTACTGATGTTTCAGCCGATCCGTCTCGGCCTCGTACCACTCCTGCAGCCGGTGCTCGCGCTGCTTGACGTCGCGATCCAGTTCGTCTTCGGCCCGATCTTCCTGCTGGTCCAGTTGACGGACGACTTGTCGGCGGTAGTCCGTGTAGCTGTCGGCGAGACTTGGGGTTGCGGATGCGGCGAGCAGGCAGGCCGCGGCGGTTGCCAAAGTGCAAGAGGTCGTGAGGCTCATGGTTGATCCTTCCATTCGTGAAGTGGCTTGTGGGATAACTCCGATCGACGGTTCGGACGGGAAAGGATGCAAAGGGCGTGCCATTGCCGCCGCTTGTCGGTTTCGCGAAACTCACATGGCCGTGAGCGCGGCGGCAGCAACCTACGTATTCAATAGGACTGCGCTGCGCCATCAGAATGACAACGCGCCCGCTAAGCCCGGATTATTCATGACCCCGGGAATTGCGTGACACACTGTCGTAGCCACGTTCGCCAGAACGTGGTCGTAACCCGTGGGCACGCTCCACGTTCTGGCGAACGTAGCTACAAGCCTATGAATAATCCGGGCTAAGGGCAGAACGCCGGCAGCACGAAGATCTTTCCGTCGCCCATTCGTCCGGTCCGGGCGACCTCGACCACGGTGCGGACGACCTCCTCCACCCGCGAATCTTCGACCCAGAGCGAAATCTCCACCTTGGGCAGGAAGGCCAACGAGTATTCGCTGCCGCGGTATTCGTCCAGATAGCTCTTCTGCCGCCCGTAGCCTTTGACCTCCCGTACGTTGCACGCCTCCAGCGGCGCATCACGGAGCGCCCCGAGCACCTTTTCGGCCAGATACGGCTTGACGATCGCGATGACTTGCTTCAACGGACTGACCGCTTTTCGCTGCGTTACCGGCTCTTGCCCGCCTCGGGGCCAAAGAACCGGCGATTGAAGATTTCCGGGTCGAACGGATCGATCGGGGCGAATTGCGAGGCCGGCGGTCCCTGTTCGGGACCCAGCGGTGGCGTCGGCGGGTTGCTCTCGGCCGAATCGACGACGGGTTCCGTTTCGTCATACGGCGATGCCGGCGGCCTGCTGCGCAAATCGACCGTGGCCGGGATCGCCGGTCTCGGCCGTTCGGCCAACTGCTCGACCCATTGAACCAACTGCTGATACTGGACCAGTTGGCGATGGGTGAAGACCGGCGTCGTGGCCGTACCGTGTGGGCGGGTCGCGGCACTCAGCAGCGGACTGGCCGCCGGTTCCTCGCGGTCGATCCACTGCAGCGTGGCGTGCAGATTCCGTTGGGTCAGCCGCCGGCTGGGCGGTTCGCCGGGCGGAAACCGCAACAGACGAAACTCGTTGGGCGTGTCCGGCCCGTGGCAACCGGCCGCCGTGCAATTGTTCATCAAAAGCGGCTGGATCGATTGGGTAAACGCTTCGACCGATCCGTCCGGCATGCCGCGAATCAGCCGGTCCAGATCCTCCGGCGAGACGGGCGGATCGGCGGCCGGTTCGGCAAGCTCCGCGGGATCTTTCGGCGGCCGCACGGCCGCTTGCAGCCGGCGCTGGAGCAGTCCGATCATCGGGTGCGTGGGGTCGGCGGCGATCGCGTCGTCCAGCTCGCCCTTGGCGTGCGAGTCCAGGCCGTGGTGGATGCACCATTGGGCCAGGTCGAGATGATCGTGAACATTGCCGCGCTGGATCGCCGCCCGTTTCCGCTGGTAACCTTCTTCGAGACTGCGGCACCAGAGTTCGACGCTGCCGGCCTTGATGCGGATTTCGCCGTTGGGCAACCCGACGAAATAGGTGTCGCCGGCTCGGGAGATGTTGCCCTCGATCACCTGGCCGTTTTGCAGCAGCAGCACGCTGGGCACCGGCCGCAGATGCGACGGTTCCGCCGCGGTCGCCGACGCCGGGAAGAGAGCGAGAATCGCCGCCACGGTCCCACCCAGGCAGAACCGCAGCCAAAGTAGCCGTCTCGCTCCGCGAGACGAAGCCTCATCTCGCGAGGCCTCATCTCGCGGAGCGAGACGGCTACAAACATGCGCGGGCATGTCGCGGCGAAAGAGTCGGGCTGGCAGCCTGGGGGGTACCATGCCGCGGAGGGTAGGAAATCCAGGCAGCCGGGTCAAGAGAGGATCTGGCGATGCGTCGGCCGGTGCGCTATACTTAGCGGTTTGGAGCCGGGAACCCCATGTCGCAGAAGACCACCGCAGTAAGGCATGAGGTCCACTACTCCGGAAGGGTTCACGGCGTCGGTTTCCGCTACACGGTCCGGAGGATCGCCTCGCGATTCGTCGTGGGCGGATTCGTCAAGAATCTGCCGGACGGACGGGTGCAACTCATCGCCGAGGGTGTCCCGGAAGAGGTCCGGCGATTCCTCGACGCGGTGGCCGAAGAGATGGATTACTACATTTCCGGCGTGCAAACGCAAGCCGGCCCGGCCACCGGACAATTCCGGGGGTTCGATATTCGGTTCTAGTACCAAACGGTTTTTCGGCGGTTTGCCATCAAGTCAGGGGTATCGCGGTGGGTGGCACGCCCTGAGGAACGAAGGGCGTGGTATGTCGGGAAAACACGCCCTTCGTTCCTCAGGGCGTGCCACCCCAGAGTTCATCGCAAGGATGCCGAACTATGCGGGCGGACGGGGCGTAAAGAGACGTAAGCGGCGGATCGTGGGGAATCCCGACGAATTGAGGCGTGATTTCATGGGGATGGGTAATGGAGTTGCCGGTGACTAGCTCACTGCTTGTCGGCGCGTTGATGACCTGGCTGAACCCCCTCTGGATGGTCGGGGTGGGCATGGTCATCGCGTTGGCCGTGTTGTTCGGCCTCGCCCTGGCGATGGGCGCCGTGCTGCCGAAGGTCACCGCCATCGCCCGAAACACGGCCAAGGAGACGCTCTGGCAGCCGATATTCTGGGTGGTGCTGGTGCTCGCCGCGCTGGGCCTGATCCTCTTCCCGTTCCTGCCGTACAACACCTTCGGCGAAGACATCAAGGTGATCAAGGACACGGGCTTGACCTGGATCATGGTCTGCTCGGTCCTGGTCGCGTTGTGGATGGCCAGCGTGTCGATCGCCGAGGAGATCGAGGGCCGCACGGCCTTGACGCTGCTCTCCAAGCCGATCGGACGCCGCAGCTTCATCGTGGGCAAGTTCCTGGGCATCAGCGGTTCGGTGGCCGTGATGTTCATTCTGCTCGGCGCGTTGTTCCTCTCGACGGTCTCCTACAAGACGGTGTACGACGCGCGGGAGAACAGCCGGCCCGAGCCGAAGATGGAAGATTGCCAAGCCCAGATGGAGCAGATCGTGCCGGGGATCGCCTTGGCGTATCTGGAAACGGTCGTGCTGACGTCGATCGGGGTGGCCATCTCCACGCGACTTCCGATCCTGCCCAATCTGGTGATCTGTCTGTCGATCTACATTCTCGGCCACCTGATCCCGCACGTGGTCAGTTCGGCGGCGGACAAGCTGGAGATCGTGGCCTTCGTGGGCACGTTCTTGTCGGTGCTGCTGCCGGCGTTGGACCACTTCAACGTCTACGGCTCGATTGCCGCCGAAAAAGTGGTCCCCTGGTCTTACGTCGGTGTCGCCGCGTTGTATTGCGTTCTCTACAGTGCGGCGGCCATGTTGTTGGCGCTGTTGCTGTTCGAGGACCGCGACCTGGCCTAGTGCTCCGTCAACCTTGGCGGAGGTCCCATGCCCATTTCAAAGCACGAACACGGCCGCCGCGATCACGGTGGTCCACAACCCGGTCTTGTTGCCTTCCGCCGTCTGGGCACAGGCGCGGGTGCGGACGATTTTTCCGGAGATATGGTAGATTTCCTTGCGTTCATCGTAACCGGTTTCAGGGTCGAACTCGATGCCCAGCGTCGTTGCCAACATGGTCGCCGCCAGGTCTTCGACCATGTCGCGCATGCGCGGCTCGGTCAGTCCGAAGGCATGATGTTCGCTGATGTACCCGTAGCGATGACCTTCGGCCGGAACCGCCAATCCGATGCCCGCACCCACCAGCCGGGAAGGTTCGTTCGTGGCGGCTTCCGACAAGACGCAGTACGTGATCTGGCCGGGAGTAAGCTTCTCGATGCCCTGCTTCTTGGAGATGACTTTGCACTCCGCCGGAAAAATACTGGATACGCGGACCAGGTTGCAGATCTCGATTCCCGCGGCCCGCAGAGCCAACTCGAAGCTCTGCAGCCGTTCTCGATGCCTACCGACACCCTTGGTAAAGAACGCTTCTTTGGGTACAAGTGGACTTGACACTCCGGTTGCTCCTGGGCTGCGGATTTTGCATGTCGCCTGACGAGACGGACAGAACAATAGACCGGCCGGCCGGCCACAATGAACATTATATTATCGGGAGGCTTGATGAAATGTCCAGAGAACCGCACGACGGCCGGCAAGACGGTGGCCGGCAAGACGGTCTAAAGCCTATCGAATCACTCGACGTTTCGCAAGTGGGCGGTTTTGGCGACATGCTCACGGCCTCTGTGAATCTATCGGAGGAGTGCATTACAAGCGGGACACCTGAGTCCACGACAAGCAGCTCTATCAGTGGGGGGGTACGACTGGGTTTACGATACGCGGTTCGCTGAAGTACACTGCGACACGGCCGTCGCATGGCCGTTGCTGATCCGCGCGGTACTCGAATTGCGCGAGAACGGTCCCGAGCAAGAAAACGACCCCGAGCAAGAAGACGACACTAAGGTTCCGCGCAGAAAGAACTTGTCCAATTGGGTGGCACGCCCTGAGGAACGAAGGGCGTGGTTTGGCAGGTTTTCCACGCCCTTCGTTCCTCAGGGCGTGCCACCCTCGCTGAAAAATGTACAGGTCATTTCTGCGCGGAACCTAAGGAGAAAACCCGAAAAATGGCTTCCGTCCATCCAGACCAGTTCCTGGGCCTGCCTCCATGTCCACCGGAACAGGCCGATGCCGTCGTGGTGCCCTTGCCCCTGGAGAAAACGGTTTCTTACGGGACCGGCACATGGCGGGCCCCACGAGCCATTCTCGACGCGAGTTGCCAGGTGGAGCTGTTCGACGAAGAAACCCTGATAGACTTCTCCGAGTTTCCCAGGGTCCACACGGCTCCCCCGGTCGTGGTGGACGGGAGCCTCGAAGAGTATCTGGCCGCAATCCGGGACTCGGTGGCCGCCTTCCGCGACAAATTCGTGGTTGCACTCGGTGGAGAGCACACGGTGACGTTCGGTTGCGCCACGGGTCTGGTCGACCGTCCGGCCGAGCTGACGGTCGTGCAGATCGACGCGCACGCGGACTTGATGGACGAACTCGACGGACGGCGCTGGTCGCACGGAACAGTGATCAGACGGCTCTGGGAAGAAGGCTGCCGCCTGATTCAAATCGGGATTCGCAGCCTCTCGCGGTCCGAATACGATCTCGCCACGGCGGACGAGAGAATCCGCACCTACTTCGCCCACCGGTTAGGCGAGCAATGGAACGACCTGATCGATACGCTCCGTCAACTCGAAGGCGAAGTCTACTTGACCATCGACGTCGACGGCCTTGACCCCTCGGTGATCCCGACGACGGGGACGCCGCAGCCCAACGGACTGAGCTGGCGCCAAACGATGGAAGTCCTTCATGCGCTGACGGCGGCAACTCGATGCCGCCTCGTCGGAGCCGACATCGTGGAGTTCGTTGCCTCCCCACATCCTCCCGGGTGCGACATCATCGTCGCCAGGCTGTTGGCCAAGATTCTGGCGTGGCGGTTTGCAGATTCAGCCGCGCCGCCTTACCCGGCCACGCAGCGGCGGCGATAGAGGATGCACGCGGATTGCCCAACTGCCATGCCCGGTATTCTAGCTGCGTGCCGGCTTTCATCAATCGACCAAGTCCGCCAAGACTTCCGCGATGCTGAAACCGCCGGGTTCTTCACGTCGTTCCTCAGGGTGTGCCACCCAATCGGACAAGTTCTTTCTGCGCGGAACCTAAGCACCCCAGCCCGTCCGCTGCTTCTCGTGCAACCACTCGCGGCAGCGGGAGAAGAACGCCTGGTAGTCTTCGCGGCGGTAGTCGGCGAATGTCCACTGATGATGCTGCCAGCGGCCTCGGCTGAAGTAGAGGGTGATCTCGGCGTAGATCCCGCGGCCGAGATAGATCCGATGGGCGAAATCCTTGGTCGAGGCCAGCACCAGCTTGGCCAAGGTCAGGTATCCGGGGTCGAGATTCAAAGGGCGCGGTTCGTCGTGGCCGGCCGCTTGGGCGTATTGCTCCTCCCAGCGGTTCGTGCGGAGCTTCACGTCGGCCGTTTGGGCCGGATCGAAGGGAAGCGGGAAAGCGAAGAAGATCTTCCGTAGTCCGGGTCCCATGGTCGGCCGGTAGTAATCGGTCTGGGTGAAGTCGAAGGCGGGGCTCTCCAGCGCCGGCGGTCCCCACGCCCGGCTGGCCCGATCGCTGGCCCAGGCCAACGCCGCGTCGTAACGACTGAACGCGGCCAAGAGCAGCAACGCGGGAGGATGCGGACTCGGCTCGCCCATTGGGTAACTTCTTGATCTGCGGGAGGTAAGGAGTTCCCCTTGAAGAGATGGGCGGATTCCATTCGGAAGTCCGCGCCTTTGACGGAAGCAGCCCCTGTGTCAACCTGAGTGACACTCTTGTTCCACCACTTGAAAGGTGGAGGTGAAGGGAGTCGAACCCTCGACCTCAGCATTGCGAACGCTGCGCTCTCCCAACTGAGCTACACCCCCAACGCCGCCGGAAAGCCTTCAGCCCCCGCACGGCAGTCCTGTATTGTACGACTTGCCCGGTGGTTGTCACAAGGGGTGCTCAGTCCCAGGCCGCACTGTGTCGATAGGCGGCCCGTTGCTGCTCGACGCCGTACTTGGCGGTGATGCGATCCCACCGCTCGGCTGCTGCCTGGAGCGCTTCGGTTGGGGTACGGTCGCCGAGAACCGCTGCCCGAACCGCCTCGTCCAGGACTTGGAGATACTCCGCCCGGCCGGGGATCCGCAGCGCGAAGAGCCAGTGCTGACGCCGCATGGTTTGTTCGGTCAGGTCCGCGTACCGGCCGGCGGCGGAGGCCGGCATCGGCTCTTCGGCCCACCTTCCGGGGGATTCCATATGCGAGTGGCGAAACAGAGTGGTGGCTGCACTGAACGGAGAGACTTGGGGGCCGTACTGATCGCCGGCCAGCCAGAAGAGCAGTCGGAACGCCCCCTCTTGGTGCTCAGACTCGGCACTGACCACCCCCAGCCGGCCGGCAACGGCCAGCAACGGGACACGGGGATCGTCGCTGTCCGAGCGGGAAAGCGGTTCGGGATCGTCCGGACGATAGACCTCGTTGGAGCCGGGCAACTCGACGAAGCCGACTTGCACATGGGCGGCAGGCTGGCCGGACAGGCCGTCCTTGGCGGCGGTCGGCCAGGTCAACGCCATGCCGCACCGCCCCTGCCAAAACGCCGTTCGGGCCACCGTGGGATCGGATCTCAGCGACTCCTCCGGGCTGAGCCGGGCGGCGGCGACCAGTTCCTCCAGGGCACGGACGAATGCCGGCGAGGCGATCAGCGGCTCCATCGACTCGATGTCGAACAACGTCGAGTAGCTCGCCCGGCGCTTGGCGTAGGGTGCCGCCCGGGCCAGCAGCACGAGTCCGGCCCAGCCGGGCGCGAGCGGCTCGATCGTGCCGCACCAGGCCGTCTGGTCGATTCCGGCCGCGTCGCCGAGGTTCTGCCGGTCGGCGAACAGTTCGGCCAGTTCCTGATATTGTGCCCAGGTTTGCGGCGGCCGGCGTCCGAGTTTTTCGAGCAGGTCCGCCCGATAGTAGCCGACGAACACCGGCGAGCCCAGGGGCACGGCGTAGAGTTTCCCCGCCCAGACGGCCTCGCACGCCCGCAGGAGTTCGAAGGTGCCGGACCACGGGTCGTCGCGGTTGTCGGCCGGCCGGCCGTCGACCAGGATTTTGTTTGGCCGGAGTTTTTCAGGCACCTCGGCCAGCAGACCGGCCTCGGCCAACGGACCGAGTTGGCATGAAGGACAAATCACGGCGTCGGCCGCTTGCACGTCGGCGTCGGTCAGTTCGGCGGCGGGGACCGTCTTGATTTCGAAGTCGGCGCCTTTCTGGGCCTGCCACTCTCCCCGCAGTCGGTCCACGGCGGCCACCAGTTCGGGGTCGTCGACGACGAGCAGTTGCAGCGTTACCCCGGACAGGGAGTCGTTTTCTGTGCCGTTGGGGCCGGAATCGGGGCCGGGACAGCCGGACAGTGCGATCAATAGGCAGAAAGGTAGCCATCTCGCTCCGCGAGATGAGGCTTCGTCTCGCGGAGCGAGACGGCTACTTTGGGGGCAAGAGTCGGACATCACATTTCCTACGTTTCCACGCCGGCAGGGTTCGATTTCACGGGCTGACCACTCCTCTCACTGTAGGGGACACGACATGTGTCGGTCAATTGCCACGGCCGACCGCTTGGGGTACAATCCGGCCTCGGGCGGTTGTCATCTCTGCTACCGGACTGAAGTCGAGAGGGACGTAAATGAGCGTTTATCTGGGAATCGATATCGGCACCTCCGGAACCAAGACCCTGGCGATGGACGGCTCGGGCAAGATCCTGGCCGACGCGCTGGAGACTTACCCCTGCTACGTCCCCAAGCCCCTCTGGAGTGAGCAAGTCCCCGAAGATTGGTGGCAAGCCACGATCCGCTCCGTCCGCATCGTCATCGAGAAGGCCAAGCTCAAGCCGGCCGACGTCAAGGCGATCGGACTCTCCGGCCAGATGCACGGCTCGGTCTTCCTCGACAAGCGAAACAACGTCATCCGCCGGGCGATCCTCTGGAACGACCAGCGCACCGCCGCCGAGTGTGCGGAGATCGAGCAGCGGGCCGGCGGACGCAAGAGGCTGATCAAGATGGTGGCCAACCCGGCGCTGACCGGCTTCACCGCCCCGAAGATCCTCTGGCTGAGAAACCACGAGCCGAAACACTTCGAGACGGTGCGCAAGATCCTGTTGCCCAAGGACGAGATCCGCCGCCGGATGACCGGCGAGTACGCCACCGAGGTGAGCGACGCCAGCGGCATGTTGCTGCTGGACGTGGCCAAACGGACCTGGTCGAAGAAGCTGCTTTCGGCGTTGGAGTTGGACATCGACCTGTTTGCCACGTGCTACGAGTCGGAGGACGTCACCGGCCGGCTTACGCCCGAGGCGGCCGAACTGCTGGGCCTTTCGACCGATTGCCTGGTGGTGGGCGGGGCGGGCGATTGTGCGGCCGGGGCGGTGGGCAACGGAATCGTCAACCGGGGTGTGCTCTCCACCTCGATCGGCACCTCCGGCGTGGTGTTCGTCCACAGCGACGACGTGAAGATCGACCCCGAAGGCCGCGTGCATACCTTCTGCCACGCCGTCCGCGGCAAGTGGCACATGATGGGCGTGAACCTCTCGGCCGGCGGGTCGTTGCAGTGGTTCCGCAACGAACTCT